>DASYEF010000079.1:0-5999 GCA_036499185.1 Actinomycetes bacterium
CGGCCGAGAAGGCCAAGATCGAGCTGTCGTCCAACCAGCAGACCTCGATCAACCTGCCCTACATCACCGTCGACGCCGACAAGAACCCGGTGTTCCTCGACGAGAAGCTGACCCGGTCGGAGTTCGAGAAGATCACCTCAGACCTGCTCGCCCGCACCAAGGCGCCGTTCAACAGCGTCATCAAGGACGCCGGTGTGGCCCTCAGCGCGATCGACCACGTCGTGCTCGTCGGTGGTTCGACCCGTATGCCGGCCGTCAGCGCGCTGGTCAAGGAGCTGACCGGCGGCAGGGAGCCCAACAAGGGCGTCAACCCCGACGAGGTCGTGGCCATCGGCGCCAGCCTGCAGGCCGGCGTGCTCAAGGGCGAGGTCAAGGACGTCCTCCTGCTCGACGTGACCCCGCTGTCCCTCGGCATCGAGACCAAGGGCGGCGTGATGACCAAGCTCATCGAGCGCAACACGACGATCCCGACCAAGCGGTCGGAGATCTTCACCACGGCCGACGACAACCAGCCCTCGGTGCAGATCCAGGTCTACCAGGGCGAGCGCGAGATGGCGGCGTACAACAAGAAGCTCGGGATGTTCGAGCTGACCGGCCTGCCGCCGGCGCCGCGCGGCGTCCCGCAGATCGAGGTCGGCTTCGACATCGACGCGAACGGCATCGTGCACGTGTCCGCCAAGGACCTGGGCACGGGCAAGGAGCAGTCGATGACGATCACCGGCGGCTCGGCGCTGCCCAAGGACGACATCGAGCGGATGATGAAGGACGCCGAGGCGCACGCCGAGGAGGACAAGCAGCGGCGCGAGGAGGCCGAGGTCCGCAACACCGGCGACCAGCTCGTCTACCAGACCGAGAAGTTCCTGGCCGACAACGCCGACAAGTTCGCCGAGGGAGACGCTGCGGCTACTAGGGCCGAGGTCGAGGAGGCGGTGGCCGAGCTGAAGAAGGCGCTGGAGAACACCGCCGAGGGCTCGATCCAGGGCATCAAGGATGCGACCGACAAGGTCGCCACCGTCAGCCAGAAGCTCGGCGCCGCGATGTACGCCGAGCAGCAGGCCGCCGGCGCCGGTGCCACCGATGGCGCGGGTGCTCCCGGTGCCGAGGACGCCGCGACAAGTGCCGACGACGACGTCGTGGACGCCGAGATCGTCGACGAGGACGAGTCGAAGTGACCGATCGCCCACGCGACGAGCACGGGCACTCGGACGAGCACGGCCAGCCGGAGGAGCAGCAGGGTCCGATCGTGCGCGACAAGCGCCGCATCGACCCGGCCACCGGCGCGCTGCGGGAGCCGGCTGCCAGCCAGCCGGCTCCCGCCGCCGCGGGGGTGCCGGACTCGCCGGCCGACGGACTCGGTGACGACGTCGCCGAGGAGCTGAGCCGGCAGATCACCGAGCGCACCGCCGACCTTCAGCGGGTGCAGGCGGAGTACGCCAACTACCGCCGGCGCGTCGACCGCGACCGCGAGGTGATCCGGGAGACCGCCGTGGCCAACGTGCTGGCCAATCTGCTGCCCGTGCTCGACGACATCGGTCGGGCGCGGGACCACGGCGAGCTCGAGGGCGGCTTCAAGCAGGTCGGTGAGGCGCTCGAGGCGATCGTGGACAAGCTCGGGCTGGTGCGCTTCGGTACGCCGGGGGAGCCGTTCGACCCGACCGTGCACGAGGCGCTCACGCACACCCAGTCGCCGGACGTCACCGAGACGACCTGTGTCGAGGTCTACCAGCCCGGCTACCGGATCGGGGACCGCGTCGTCCGACCGGCGCGTGTCGCCGTCGCCGACCCCGAGTAAGGCACCACCATCAACACCACCACCTTCCAGGGCGCTGCCAAGACGGAGAGGGGGACGCCGCAATGAGCACCAGGGACTACCTGGAGAAGGACTACTACGCCGCGCTCGGCGTCCCCAAGGACGCGTCGGCCGCGGACATCAAGAAGGCCTACCGCAAGCTGGCGCGCGAGAACCACCCGGACAAGACGGTCGGCGACGCCAATCGCGAAAGGGCCGAGGACCGGTTCAAGGAAGTCTCCGAGGCCTACTCGGTGCTCTCCGACGTCGAACGCCGCAAGGAGTACGACGAGGCGCGCACCCTGTTCGGGGCTGTCGGCGGCGGGCGCTTCCGCACCCCCGGCTCCGGTGGGCCGGGCGGGGCGACCTTCGACTTCGGCGACCTGTTCGGGGGTGCCTCCGGCGGTGGCGGGCTGGGCGACGTGCTCGGCGGCCTGTTCGGCCAGCGCGGCGCACGCACCCAGACCGCGCGCCGCGGCGCCGACGTCGAGTCGTCGGTCACCCTGCCGTTCGCCGAGGCCGTGCAGGGCGTCACCGTCCCGCTGCGGCTGACCAGCGAGCAGCCCTGCCCCACGTGTCACGGCACCGGCGGCCGCGGCGGGACGATGCCGCACACCTGCCCGGTCTGCCAGGGCACCGGCCAGACCAGCCGCAACGCCGGCGGGTTCGCCTTCGCCGAGCCGTGCCGCGAGTGCCGTGGCCGCGGGCTCGTCGTCGACGACCCGTGCCCGGACTGCCAGGGCAGCGGCCGGGCGATGGGCACCCGCACCATCACCGTCCGGATCCCCCCGGGGGTCAAGGACGGCCAGCGGATCCGGCTCAAGGGCAAGGGTTCCCCCGGCGAACGGGGCGGCCCGGCCGGCGACCTCTACGTCACCGTGTCCGTGAAGGCGCACCGGCTCTTCGGCCGGACCGCCGACAACCTCACGCTGACGGTGCCGGTCACCTTCGCCGAGGCCGCGTTGGGCGCCGAGGTCAAGGTCCCGACGCTGGGCGGCTCACCGGTCACCTTGCGGCTGCCGGCCGGCACGAGCAACGGGCGCACCTTCCGGGTCAAGGGCAAGGGCGTGCGCCGCAAGGACGGCTCGATGGGCGACCTGCTCGTGACGGTCGAGGTCGCCGTACCCGGAAAGCTCTCGGCCAGGGCCCGCGAGGCCGTCGAGACCTTCCGCGACGCGACCGCCGGCGAGGACGTCCGCGCCGGCCTGCTCGAGACAGGAGACTGAGATGCCCTTCACCGCCGGGCGCGACGGTGCCTGGGCTTCTGACGACGCGACACCGGTGTTCGTCATCTCGGTGGCCGCCGAGCTGACCGGCCTGCACGCGCAGACGCTGCGCCAGTACGACCGGCTGGGGCTGGTCACACCGACCCGCACCGCCGGTGGCGGGCGCCGCTACTCGCGCCGCGACATCGCGGTGCTGCAGGAGGTCGTGCGCCTCTCGGCGCTCGGCCTCGGCCTCGAGGGCGTCCGCCAGGTGCTGGACCTGGAGAACCAGGTCGCCGCCCTGCGCTCGCGGGTGCGCGAGCTGGAGGCGGAGGTGGACTCCTTTCGCCGCCAGGAGCAGCGCAGCGCTCTCGTCGTCTGGCGACCCGACCGCCGCCGCTGACGCCGATCACCCGCCGAACGACTCGTGATCATGAAGATCCGCAGTCGTTCTTGCCTACACGAACCTTCACGATCACGACACTTTGCGAGATGAGATGGACGCCAACCAGCTGACGACGAAGAGCCAGGAGGCCTTCGCCGCCGCCAGCCGCCGCGCGCTGCGCGACGGCAACCCAGCCGTGGAGCCCCAGCACCTGCTGTGGGCATTGCTCCAGGACGACAACGGGATCGCCGGCCAGGTCCTCGAGGCTGTGGGTGCCGAGCGCACCGCGGTGCGCGACGACGCCGAGAAGGCCGTCGAGAGCCTGCCCCGCGCGAGTGGCGCGTCGGTGTCGACGCCGAACCCGTCGGCGACCCTGCAGCGGGTCGTCGCGACCGCGATCGACCTGGCATCCGCGCGCGGCGACAGCTACGTCTCCACCGAGATGCTGCTGCTCGGTCTCGCGACCAGCGGTGCCGGTGCCGCGGACCTGCTGCGCGACCGCGGTGCGACGCGCGACGCGCTGACCGAGGCCGTCGACCGGGTGCGCGCCGGGGCGAAGGTGACGTCCGCCGACCCGGAGTCGACCTTCCAGGCGCTCGAGCAGTACGGCGTCGACCTCACCGCGGCGGCCCGCGAGGGCAAGCTGGACCCGGTCATCGGCCGCGACGCCGAGATCCGGCGCGTCGTGCAGGTGCTGTCCCGGCGTACCAAGAACAACCCGGTGCTCATCGGCGAGCCCGGCGTCGGCAAGACCGCCGTCGTCGAGGGGCTGGCCCAGCGCATCGTCGCGGGCGACGTGCCCGACTCGCTGCGCGGCAAGACACTCATCGCGCTCGACCTCGGTGCGATGGTCGCCGGCGCGAAGTACCGCGGCGAGTTCGAGGAGCGGCTGCGCGCCGTGCTCGACGAGATCAAGGGCAGCGACGGCAAGGTCGTCACCTTCATCGACGAGATGCACACCGTCGTCGGTGCCGGCGCGACCGGCGAGGGCGCGATGGACGCCTCGAACATGCTCAAGCCGATGCTGGCCCGCGGCGAGCTGCGGATGGTCGGCGCCACCACGCTCGACGAGTTCCGCGAGCACGTCGAGAAGGACCCAGCGCTGGAGCGCCGGTTCCAACCGGTCCTCGTCGGCGAGCCGTCGGTCGCGGACACCATCGCGATCCTGCGCGGCCTCAAGGACCGCTACCAGGCGCACCACAAGGTCGACATCTCCGACGCCGCGCTGGTCGCCGCCGCGACGCTGTCCGACCGCTACATCACCTCGCGGTTCCTGCCGGACAAGGCGATCGACCTCGTCGACGAGGCGGCGTCGCGGCTGCGGATGGAGATCGACTCGCGGCCGGTCGAGATCGACGTGCTGCAGCGCCAGGTCGACCGGCTGCACATGGAGGAGCTCGCGCTCGAGCAGGAGAGCGACGAGGCATCTAAGCAGCGGCTGGTCCGGCTGCGCGCCGACCTCGCCGACAAGCAGGAGGAGCTCACCGCGCTCAACGCCCGGTGGGAGCAGGAGAAGTCCGGCCTCGACCGGGTGGGCGAGCTGATGGCGCGCCTGGACGACATGCGCGGCCAGGCCGAGCGCGCCCAGCGCGACGGCGACCTCGCCACCGCATCGCGGCTGCTGTACGCCGACATCCCGGCCGCCGAGAAGGAGCTCGCCGACGCGCGGGCCGCCGCCGAGACCCGCGACGCGATGGTCAAGGAGGAGGTCGGCCCCGACGACGTCGCCGAGGTCGTCGCCGCCTGGACCGGCATCCCCGCCGGCCGGCTGCTCGAGGGCGAGACCGCCAAGCTGCTGCGGATGGAGGACGAGCTCGGCCGGCGACTCGTCGGCCAGGCCACCGCCGTGCATGCCGTGTCCGACGCGGTACGCCGGTCGCGCGCCGGCATCGCCGACCCCGACCGCCCGACCGGGTCGTTCCTGTTCCTCGGCCCGACCGGCGTCGGCAAGACCGAGCTGGCCAAGGCACTGGCCGACTTCCTGTTCGACGACGAGCGGGCGATGGTCCGCATCGACATGAGCGAGTACGGCGAGAAGCACTCCGTCGCGCGCCTCGTCGGCGCGCCACCTGGCTACGTCGGCTACGAGGAGGGTGGTCAGCTCACCGAGGCGGTGCGACGCCGGCCGTACACCGTCGTGCTGCTCGACGAGGTCGAGAAGGCGCACCCCGAGGTCTTTGACGTGCTGCTGCAGGTGCTCGACGACGGGCGCCTCACCGACGGCCAGGGCCGCACCGTCGACTTCCGCAACGCGATCCTCATCCTCACGTCGAACCTCGGCTCGACGTTCATCGTCGACCCGACGATGTCGCCGGACGAACGTCGCGAGGCGGTGCTCGCCGCGGTGCGCACCGCCTTCAAGCCGGAGTTCCTCAACCGGCTCGACGAGGTCGTCGTGTTCGACGCGCTCACCCAGGACGACCTCGCGCGCATCGTCGACCTGCAGGTCGAGCTGCTGCGCCGGCGGTTGGCCGACCGGCGACTCGGGCTCGAGGTCACGCCGGCCGCCCGCGACTGGCTGGCCAGCACCGGCTTCGACCCGGTGTACGGCGCCCGCCCGCTGCGCCGGCTGGTGCAGTCCTCGATCGGCGACCCGCTCGCCCGGGCACTGCTGGCCGGC
>DASYEF010000080.1:0-3565 GCA_036499185.1 Actinomycetes bacterium
TGCCCGAGCGCGTCGACGCGGTGATGGAGACCGTCGGCGAGCCCACCTGGGACCACAGCCTCAAGTCGCTGACCCAGGGCGGTGTGGTCGTCGTGACCGGCGCCACCGGCGGCAACAGGGTGGTCACCGACCTGCGCCGGATCTTCTTTCTGCAGCAACGGATCGTGGGCTCGACGATGGGCACTCGAGAGGAGCTGATTCGACTGATGCGGCTGATGGTCGAGCGCGGCGTACGGCCGGTCGTCGACTCGACTTCGACGCTCGAGGACGCCGCGGCGGCCTTCCGCAAGCTGGCCGACGGCGACGTCTTCGGCAAGATCGTGCTCACCCGCCCCGTGTGACGGCGGCCGCGTGAGCGAGGTCGACCTCGGGATCCAGCGTTGGCGCGACGCGGCCTGGCTCGCCGAGGTCCACGACTGGGTCGCGAGCGAGCTCGGCCGGGCCGGCATCGTCATGACCGGACCCTCTGACCAGCCGCGTTCCTACCCCTGGTCGACGATCCTGACATTCCCGACCGGCCGGGGCACGGTCTGGTTCAAGGCGAACGCCGCGGGGATGCGCCACGAGGCGGCCCTCTACGAGGTGCTCGTCCGCCGGTCGCCGCAGCACGTGCTCGAGCCGGTCGCGAGCGACCCCGCGCGGGGCTGGCTGCTGCTGCCCGACGGCGGCCCGACGATGCGTGCGGTCGAGGGCGCGGCCACCGACCTCTCCGCTTGGGAGCGGATGCTGCGCGAGCACGCCGAGATGCAGCGTGAGCTGGTGCCGTACGTCGACGAGGTTCTGGCCGCCGGGGTGCCCGACGCGCGACCGCAGCGGCTGCCGGTGATCCGTTCGACCCTGCTTGCCGACCGGGCCGTCTGCAGAGTGGGCGCGGAGGACGGGCTGAGCGAGGAGGAGTACGACCGGCTGCTCGCCGGTGCACCGGCGTACGCCGAGGCGTGTGCGCAGCTCGACGCCCTCGGCGTACCTGCGTCGCTGCAGCACGACGACCTGCACGCCAACAACGTCTTCGTGCCCGAGGACCGCTCCGCACCGCTGCGGGTGTTCGACTGGGGCGATGCCGTCGTGGGGCACCCGTTCGGCGTGCTGCTGATCAGCCTGCGCGTGGTCGCGAACCTGGCGAAGCTGGACCACGGCGCACCCGAGCTGCTGCGGCTGCGCGACGCCTACCTCGAGCCGTGGTCCGCGGAGTTCGACCCGACGTCGCTGCTCGAGGCGGCCCGGCTCGCATCGCGGTTGGGCGGTGTCACGCGGGCTGACTGCTATCGCCGGGCACTGCTCGAGGCGACTCCCGCCGGCTGGGCCGAGTTCGGCGACGGTGTGCCGAGCTGGTTGGCCGAGATGGACAAGCCGACGCCGATCGAGCCCTGACGACTGACGTCGAGGTACGCCGGAGTCAGAACCGCCGGCGTACCTCGTCCAGCGCGCTCTGCAGCACCTCGCGCAAGGCGCCCACGTCCGCCGCGGTGTGCGCTCCGCGCCGGGTGATGGTGCGCACCTCGGAGCGGAACCACTCGATCGTGCGCTCGAGCTCGACGCTCTGCGGGTCGCTGCTCGGCCGGCTCGACGCGCGGTCGTCGCGGGCGTGCGCCCGGTTCACCCGGCGCATGTCCTTGGCGGCCGCCTTGAGCTCGGAGCGCAGGTCCTTGACCGAGCCGCGGACCTCGGTGCGGATCTCGGTCGCGAGGTCGCGGACCGACCCGGAGATCTCCGCCTCGAGGTCGTCCAGGTCTCCCTGCCGGGCCTCGAGCTCCGCCTTGCCGGCGTCGGTGATCCGGTAGACCTTGCGGCCCTCCTCGGTGGTGTGGGTCACCAGCCCTTCGGACTCGAGCCGCGCCAGTCTGGGGTAGACGGTGCCCGCGCTGGGCGAGTACAGGCCCATGAACCGGTCCTCGAGCTCACGGATGACGTCGTAGCCGTGCCGCGGGCTCTCGTCGAGCAGCTTGAGCAGGTACAGCCGGAGCCGGCCGTGCCCGAAGACGGGGCTCATGCCGATCCGTTCGAGGCCCGTCGGAGCAGGGTGACGTCGCCGGAGACGGTCTTGGCCGAGAGGCGCCCGTCGCCGTCGCCGACGGTCCCGCGCATGGAGGACTTGCCGGGCTTGCGCTCGGAGTGGACGCCGGAGAAGGCGCTGTCCAGCGAGCCGCTCATGGTCTTGACGTCGACCGTGAGCCCGACCGTCTCGGGCATCCGCACCGTGAGGTCACCGGAGACGCTGCTCACGTCGATGCGGCCGCCGGCCAGCAGGTCGAGGTCCAGGGTCAGGTCCCCGGAGACGGTCTCGGCCTTGACCTGGTCGCTGCGCCCGGCGACGACGGTGAGGTCGCCGGAGACGGTGTGGAACTTCAGGGTGCCGGCGAGCTGGCGGCTCTCCAGGTCACCGGAGACCGTCTGCGCGCTGATGTCCGAGCGCACCCCGTCCAGTGTCACGTCGCCCGACACCGACTTCACTGCGGTCCGCGGTGCTTCGATCCCGGAGACGACCGCGTCCGCGGAGACGACGCCGAGCTCGACGGGGCAGGTGTGGGGGACCGAGACCGAGACGGTCGCGCTGGCCTTACGGCTGCCGACCCAGTCGAAGATCCCGCCCCAGGTGAGGCGTTCGTGGACGATCGTCAGGGTGCCGTTCTCGAGGGTGACGGTCAGCGGACCTTCGAGCTCGCTGACCTCGACCTGGGCGGCGCCGGATTCGGCGTCCTCGGTCCGGCCCACGACGTCGACGTTGCCCGCCACCATCCGCACCTCGAGGCGCTGGACACCCTCGAGGTCGAGGGACTGGGGGGTCTCGATCCGCCACTGCGGCATGATGTTCTCCGTTTCACGATGTATCGCGTCTGTCAGGAACACGATATATCGCAACCGCCGGATGTCAAGTCCCGCAGGTCACCGGTTCCGGGACCGGGCGGTCGGCCAGCAGGTCGGCGGCCCGGGACCGCCCCAGGTTCCAGCCGCCGAGGCCGCCCGGCGCCGGGGTCTGCGCCGCCATCCCCGCGAGCACACAGGAGCGCGTGGGCTCGGGCAGCCGGTCGACGGCTGGCACGGCGTCGGCCGACAGCCCCTGAAGGTAGGACACGTCCACCTGGCCCGTGGCCAGGTAGCGGTCGACGTTGTGCTCGGCGACGAACGCGTCGGGGTTCAGCGCGCCGAGGGCGAGCAGCCCGACCGCCGCGCTGGCGACCACCGCTCGACCCAGCCAGGCCGCGCGCAACCGGCCGCCGGCCAGCAGCACCAGAACGACGACTCCGCCCAGCCAGCTCTCGAAGGCGTTCATGAACAACCGCAGCCGGGTGAAGCCGAAGGCCTGCTCGTAGAGGTGCAACCGGTGCAGGGCCGACGCCACCACCACCAGGCTGGTGACGCACAGCACCCCGAGGAGCACCCGCAGCGCAACCCGTTGCAGCCGCGTCTCCCGCGGTGCCCACCGCACCGTCGCCGCGACGACGGACAGGGTGAGCAGGGTGACCACTACGAGCTGACCGAACCCGCCACGGGCGTACTCGGCGTACGTGAGGCCCGCGGTGTCCAGCACGTGCCGGTGGCCGCCGAACAGGACCGCGAGCTGCAC
>DASYEF010000081.1:0-9353 GCA_036499185.1 Actinomycetes bacterium
CGACGTCCCGCAGCGACTCGGGCAGGTCGTCCTCCGTCGCGTGCCGCGCGAGCTGCAGCGCGTAGAACGGGTTGCCCTGCGAGCGCTCGTGGATCAGCTGCACGACGCGGCGCGGTGTCTGTGCGTCGACCCGGGTGCGCACCAGGTGAGAGGTCGCGCCGAGGCTGAGGCCGCCGACCTCGACCTGGACGGTCCGGTCGCCGAGCACCGCCGCGCACTGGAGCGGGTCGGCGGCACCGCTGCGCAACGACAGGAGGAAGCCGACCGGCTCCGCGGTGAGACGTCGCGCCGTGAACGCCAGGGCTCGCGCCGAGGCGGGGTCCAGCCACTGGGCGTCGTCGATCGCCACGACGACCGGGCGGTGCCTGGCTAGCGCTCGCACGGCACCGAGCGTCGCGCGCGACACCGCGAGCCGGTCCTCGGAGTCCGGTGGGCTCGCCAGCAGCAGCGCCGCCTCGAGATGCGCGGCCAGGAATGCCGGGAGCTCGGGCAGGACGTCCGGCGCCGCCGTCTCCAGCAGGTCGCCCAGCCCGGCGTACCCGAGCGGCATCTCAGCCTCCGCCGGCCGGGTCGACAGGACTGCCGCGCCAGCCGCCTGGGCCAGCTCGGCCGCGGCCGTCCAGATGCTCGTCTTGCCGATGCCCGCCTCCCCGCGCACCACGAGGGCGGTTGGTCCGTCGGCGAGCCCGCTGACCCAGGCTCGCGCTGCCGCGAGCTCGGCCTCGCGACCGACGAGCTCGGGGCGCTCCAGCACGTCGTCATCATCGCGGTGGCCCTGCGGCGGTGTCGGGTTTTCCCGGATGCGCCGCCGCTGCGCCTGGGACAACGGTGACCGAAGGCAGTGCGACGACGGTCGTCGTACGCCGAGGAGGCTGACGTGAACGTTCTGACAACGGGTGGCCGAGGAGTCCGATGGGCCGCCGTGTGGGGGGTCGCCGTGGCGGCCATGGCGGCGGGTGCCGTGGTCTCCCCGCCGGCCGGAGCCGACGGTGCGTCGGTGTCGGTCGTGATCCCCGGGTTGGACAACCCGCGCGGCATCACGGTCGGTGCCGACGGCCAGATGTACGTCGCCGAGGCCGGCACGGGCGAAGCCGGGTCGGGCAAGGTCGTCGCGCTCGACCACGGCCACCTGCGCACGGTCGCGGTCGGTCTTCCGTCGGCGACCGCGAACGAGAACGACGTGACCGGGCCGACCAACGTGGCCGTCTCGCCGCAGGGCAAGCTCGTCGCAACCATCGGTGTCGGGCCGCAGGACCTCGACGGCCGCTACAACAGCCTGCTCCGGCTGGAGCCGGGCACGGACAAGTCGGTGGCCGACATCCAGGCGTTCATCAAAGCCCACCCGGACACGACCGACCTGGACCAGCCGCCGAACCCGACGGACTCCAACCCCTACGGCGTTGCGTGGGTCGACAGCACCCACTACGTCGTCGCCGACGCGGCCGCCAACCGGCTGCTGATGGTCGGACCGGCTGGCGCAGTCCGCGCCGTCGCCAAGTTCCCGAACCAGGTCGTGTCAACGGCCGGCGTCCCCGGCGGCTTCCCAGTGCCCTTCAAGCCGGCCGAGGCGGTCCCGACGAGCGTCGCGATCGGGCCGGACGGCTACGCCTACGTCGGTGAGCTCAAGGGTTTCCCTTTCACGCCCGGCACATCGCGCATCTGGCGGGTGTCGCTCTCGGCGCACGACGTGACCTGTGACCCCTCGGCCACGAGCGGTCCCTGCACGCTGTTCGCCGACGGCTTCACGGCCATCACCGGTGTCGACTTCGCTCCGGACGGCAGCCTGTACGTCGTGTCGTTCCTCAAGAACGGCCTGCTGGCCGACGGGCCGCCGGTGGGCGCGCTCTACCGCCTGACCAACGGTGTCCGAACGGAGCTTGCCGCCGGGCAGCTGACTCTGCCGGGTGACGTCGCGGTCAGCCGCAACGGGACCGTCTACGTCACGAACCAGAGCGTGTTCAGCGGTGGCGGGCAGGTCGTCACCGTCGCGCAGTAGACGTCGCGCGCTGTGGGGGGACGCGACGAACCATGCCGCCGGTCGGCCTTCGGGCCGGCCGGCGGTGTGCTGCCACAATCCTTCGATGGCCGAGCCGATGATGGTGCGCGCCTCCGACGTCGACGACGCGGTGGCGGTGCTGGCCAGCGCGTTCGCCGAGGACCCCACCTGGACCTGGGTGTTCCCGGACCCGGAGCTGCGACCCGCGCAGCACGCCTGGCTGTGGCGGCTCTTCGTCGAGGGCGCCCGGCGCTACTCGTCGGTGTGGCTCAGCGCGGACCGCGCGGCGACCGCGGTGTGGATCCCGCCCGGCGGCACCGACCTGTCGGCGGAGCAGGAGGCCGAGCTCGAGGAGTGGATCGAGGCGCTCCCGGCTGAGGCGCGCCATCGCTCGCGTGCGGCGATCGAGCTCTTCGACGCGGCGCACCCGCGCGACGAACCGCACTACTTCCTCACCCTGCTCGGCACGCACGCCGCGCACCGAGGGCAGGGGATCGGCTTCGGGCTGCTCGCCGACAACCTGCGCACCGTCGACGAGGCCGGCCTGCCGGCGTACCTCGAGGCAAGCAACCCCGCCAACGTCGTGCTCTACCAGCGCTACGGCTTCCAGCCGCACGGCTCGTTCGTGCTCCCGGACGGCCCGCAGGTCGTCACGATGTGGCGAGAGCCGCGGCGAGGTCACGCTTGATCGCCGAGAGGTCGGCGGCCGCGGTACGCCGGGCGGTGGCCACGTCGCCGTCGGCCACCGGAACGACGACCTCGAGGTAGGCCTTGAGCTTCGGCTCGGTGCCGGACGGCCGGACGACGACGCGCCCGCCGTCCGCGAGGGTGTAGCGCAGCCCGTCGGTCGGGGGCAGGTCGGCCGACCCCGTCGCCAGGTCGTCGGTGCGCTCGACGGCGCGGCCGCCCAACCGGGCCGGCGGCTCGGTCCTCAGCCGCGCCATCGCGTCCTCGATGAGCGACAGGTCCTCGACGCGCACCGACAGCTGGTCGGTCGCGTGCAGGCCGTGCTCGCGGGCCAGGTCGTCGAGCAGGTCGACGAGGGTGCGCCCCTCGGCCTTCAGGGTCGCCGCCAGCTCGGTCACGAGCAGGGCCGCCGAGACGCCGTCCTTGTCGCGCACCGCGGCCGGGTCGACGCAGTAGCCGAGTGCCTCCTCGTAGCCGTAGCGCAGGCCCTCGACCCGCGAGATCCACTTGAAGCCGGTCAGCGTCTCGGCGTACCCGAGACCGTGCGCCGCCGCGATCCGGCCGAGCAGCGAGGACGAGACGATCGACGCGGCGAAGACGCCGGACAGGTTCGGGTCGCGTCGTACCAGGTGCTGGCCGAGCAGCGCACCGACCTCGTCGCCGCGCAGCATCCGCCACCCGGCGTCGGCCTCGGGGTCGTGGACCGCGACCGCACAACGGTCGGCGTCGGGGTCGTTGGCGATCACCAGGTCGGTGTCCGGATGCTCGGCGGCGGCCGACAGCGCGAGGTCGATCGCGCCGGGCTCCTCAGGGTTGGGGAACGCCACCGTGCTGAAGTCGGGGTCCGGGTCGGCCTGACGGGCCACGACGACGGGGTCCGGGAAGCCGGCTCGGGTGAACGCGGCGAGCAGGACGTCGCGCCCCACCCCGTGCAGTGGCGTGTAGACGACCCGCAGGTCGCGTGGCGAGGACGGGTCGAGGAGCGACGCGACCCGGTCGAGGTAGTCGTCGAGTACGCCGTCGTCGAGGGTCTCCCAGTCGTGGCCGCGCGGGATGCCGGCGAGCGGGCCGACGGCGGCGATCGCGGCCGAGATCTCGGCGTCGGCCGGCGGGACGATCTGCGAGCCGTCGCCGAGGTAGACCTTGTAGCCGTTGTCCTGCGGCGGGTTGTGCGATGCGGTGACCATCACTCCGGCCGCGGCGCCGAGGTGGCGGATCGCGAACGCGAGCACCGGCGTCGGCAACGGGCGGGGCAGCACCATCGCGCGCAGGCCCGCGCCGCTCATCACCTCGGCGGTGTCGCGGGCGAAGACGTCGGACTTGTGCCGGGCGTCGTAGCCGATGACGACGGCCGCTCCGCCGTGCGCCGCGAGGTACGCCGCGAGCCCGGCGGCAGCGCGGATGACGACGACCCGGTTCATCCGGTTGGGTCCCGCGCCCATGGCGCCGCGCAGACCGGCCGTACCGAACTCGAGGGACGCACCGAACCGGTCGGAGAGCGCCGCCGTGTCGTCCGCGTCGAGCAGCCCCTGCAGCTCCGCACGGGTGTCCGGGTCGGGGTCCTCGGCCAGCCAGGCCCGCGCGACCGCGCTCACAGCCGGCCGACCACCTGGGCGAGCAGGCTGCCCATCGTGGTCGCGGCAGCGCGGCCGGCCTCGAGGACCTCGGCGTGGTTGAGCGGCTCGCCGGTCATGCCGGCAGCGAGGTTGGTGACCAGCGAGATGCCGAGCACCTCGGCGCCGGCCTCCCGCGCGGCGATCGCCTCGAGCGTCGTGGACATGCCCACCAGGTCGCCGCCGATCGTGCGCACCATCGCGATCTCGGCCGGCGTCTCGTAGTGCGGCCCCGGGAACTGGACGTAGACGCCCTCCTCCAGCGAGGGGTCGACCTCACGGCACAGGGACCGCAGGCGCGGGGAGTAGAGGTCGGTGAGGTCGATGAAGTTCGCGCCGACGATGGGGGAGGTCGCCGTCAGGTTGATGTGGTCCCTGATGAGCACCGGCTGGCCGGGCGAGAACGTCGAGCGCAGGCCGCCGCACCCGTTGGTGAGTACGACGACGCGGGCTCCCGCGGCGACCGCGGTCCGCACGGCGTGCACGACCGAGGCGACGCCGAGCCCTTCGTAGAGGTGCGTCCGGCCGAGGAACACCAGGGCCCGCCGGTTGCCGACGACCACCGAGCGCAGGGTGCCGGCATGGCCGGCCACGGCGGCCGCGTGGAAGCCGGGCAGGTCGGTGACCGGCAGCTCGGCCGCGGTCTCGCCGAGCATCTCCGCGGCCGGCACCCACCCGGAGCCCATCACCAGGGCCACGTCGTGGGTGTCGACGCCGGTGCGCTCGCGCAGTGCCGCCGCGGCGTCGCGGGCCAGCGCGTAGGGGTCGGTGGTCGCGTCAGTCACGGCATTCACGCGCAGGACCCTAGACCGTGACGACGACCTTGCCCCTGGCGTGGCCCTCGGTCAGGTAGTCGATCGCCTTCGCGGTCTCGCTCAGCGCGAAGGTCCGGTCGATCAGCGGGGTCACCTTCCCGGCCTCGACGAGCTCGCTGAGGACGAGCAGGTCCTCGTGGTTCTCGCGGCAGATGAACGAGCCCAGCTTCTGGCTGACGAACGGCGACACGATCAGCGCCCGAACCTGGCGGTCGGAGCCGCCGAGCCACCGGCCGCCCGTCTCGCCACCCACGATCACCAGCGTCCCCTTGGGGGTCAGGACGCGCCGCAGGCGGGACAGCGGTGTGTTCCCGCCGGTGTCGAGGACGAGGTCGTAGCGCTGGTCTCCCGCTGTGACGTCCTCGCGGCTGTAGTCCACGACGTGGTCGGCGCCGAGCTCCCGCACGAGGTCGACCTTCGTGCCGCTGCACACCCCGGTGACCTCGGCCCCGAAGGCCTTCGCGAGCTGGACCGCGAAGGTCCCGACACCACCGGCGGCGCCGATGACCAGCACGTGCTGGCCGGCGGCGACCCGCCCGTGGTCGCGCAGGGCCTGCAGCGCGGTCATCGCCGAGATGCCGACCGCGGCGGCCTGCACGAAGGTCAGGCTCGGGGGCTTGGGGGCGAGCAGGTTCTCGTTGGCTCGGGCGAGCTCGGCGAAGGCGCCCTGGCCCAGGCCGAAGACCTCGTCCCCGACCTTGAACCGGGTGACGGCCGACCCGACCGCCTCGACGACCCCGGCGAGCTCCCGGCCGGGGGTAGGGGTCTTGGGTGCCCGCAGGCCGTAACCGGCGAGGCGGACGGGGTAGGGCAGGCCGGTCATGACGTGCCAGACCCCGCGCTCCACACCGCTCGCGTGGACCCGGACGATGACGTCGTTGGCCGCCTTGGCGTCGTCCTCGGCGATCCGGGGCGGGTCGATGTCGCGGAGCTCGAGAGCGTCCGTCGGGCCGTAGGTGTCCTGGACGATCGCCTTCATGGCGGTTCTCTCCCTGATTGGCTTACGATGTATGCTTACTACGTAAGCTAGCCTGCTCCTGTCGTCCTGTCCAGCCCCGTCCAGCCAGCCAAATGAGGAATCGATGTCCCGAACCCCGTTGAGCCGGGAGCGGGTGCTGCGGGCGGCCGTCGAGCTGGCCGACGAGGGCGGCATCGAGTCGCTGACGATGCGCCGGCTCGGCCAGGAGCTCGGGGTCGAGGCGATGTCGCTCTACAAGCACGTCTCGAACAAGGACGCCGTCCTGGACGGGATCGTCGACCTGGTGCTCGGCGACATCGACGTACCACCGTCCGGTACGCCGTGGCGCGAGGCGATGCGGGCGCGGGCCGTCTCCGCGCACCAGGTCCTGCTCGCGCACCCGTGGGCGGCGCTGCAGATCATGTCGCGGTTCAACATCGGGCCGGGCATGACGCGCTACCTGGACGCGACGCTGGGCCGGCTGCTCGAGGGCGGCTTCACGGTCGAGGGTGCGCTCGACGCGTGGCACACCCTGGACAGCCACATCTACGGCTTCACCCTGCAGGAGCTCGGGCTGCCGTTCGCCGCGGACGAGGCGTCGCAGGTGTCGGCGGACGTCATCGGCACGCTCGATGCGGAGCAGTTCCCGCACGTGGTCGAGGTCATCAGCCATGTCATGCGGTCGGGCCGGGTTGAGGACTTCGCGTTCGGGCTCGACCTGATCCTGGACGGCCTGCAGCGGACCCTCGACGAGGGCTGATCGATCAGGCCGCGGCGAGCTCCGCGCGGCCATGGCAGCGCTGCAGTGTCGGGCCGCTGGCGACGAGGAACGAGACGACGTCCTCGACGGTGCCGCTGACGATGCCGTCGACCCAGCGGACGGCCACGCCCCGGGTCTCGGCGAGCGCGATCCGGCAGTGGGCTGCGCTGGCCTGGGTCCGGAGAACCTCGAGGATCGAGGCCGAGACGCGGCTGCTGCTGGCTGTGACCACGAGGCTCACCAGGTCGGTGGGCGGGCAGGCACGCAACGCGCGCAGGACGGTGTCACCGGCGGTGCCTGCCGCCGGGCTCCTGGTGTCACGCATGAGCCACACATCAGAACTATCGGCAGCCGACATTGCCATCTGGAGAACCGAATAACTCTGGAGAACCAAACTTACGGGCCGACCGAGCGGCAGGGCCGGGTCCGGAGCTCGGCGACGTAGTCGTCGGGCGCCCCGGCAGCCTCGGCGGCCTCGGCGATCAGGCCCAGGTAGCGCGCCGACGGGAGCCCGCCCTCGTAGTCGTCCAGCACGTAGAGCCAGGCCAGGACGTCGTCCTCGAGGGTGTGGACTCGCACCCGCAGCTTGCGGAAGAGGGCGAGATCGGCCGCCTCCCAGCGGTCCATGTTGAGCTCGTCGGCCTCGGTGACGTCGTAGAGCGCCACGAACACCTGGGTGAACGGCTCCTCGACGAGGGTGGCGAGCGGCCCCTCCCACCCGTGGTCCTCGCCGCCGAAGGTGAGCCGCCAGCCGTCCAGCCAGCCGGTGGCGTGCAGCGGGGAGTGCGGCGCCCGCAGGACCATCTGCCGCGGGTCCATGTTGCTCCCGTAGGCGGCATAGAGGGTCATGCCGCACAGGTTAGGGCTCACCGCGCGACGTACGGGAGAATGCCCGGCGTGACGCGTGTGGGGATCCTCGGTGGCGGTCCGGGCGGCTACGAGGCCGCGCTGGTCGCGGCGCAGCTCGGCGCCGAGGTGACCGTCGTGGACAGTGACGGGCTGGGCGGTTCGGCGGTGCTCACCGACTGCGTGCCGTCCAAGACGCTGATCGCGACGGCCGAGGTGATGACCGACACCACGGAGTCCGGGGAGCTCGGGGTCCGCCTCGGCACCGCGAGCCCCGACAGCATGGTCGGGGTCGACCTGGCCGCGGTGAACACCCGCGTGCTTGCCCTCGCGCACGCCCAGTCGATCGACATCGAGCACCGGCTCGAGGGTGAGGGTGTGCGCGTCATCCGGGGCCGCGGCCGGCTGGACGGGCCGCGCGCCGTGATGGCCACGACGTCCTCGGGCGAGGAGCGGGTCGAGGTCGACGCGGTGCTCGTCGCGACGGGTGCGCATCCCCGGGTGGCCCCCGGTTGTGTCCCGGACGGCGAGCGGATCCTGTCCTGGGAGCAGGTCTACGGCATGACCGAGCTGCCCGAGCACCTGGTGGTCGTCGGGTCCGGCGTGACGGGCGCCGAGTTCGCGTCGGCGTACACGAACCTGGGCGCCCGCGTCACCCTCGTCTCCAGCCGCGACCGGGTGCTCCCGGGCGAGGACGCCGATGCCGCGACCGTGCTCGAGGAGGTGTTCCGACGGCGCGGGATGACGGTGCTCTCCCGGTCGCGGGCGAGTGCGGTACGCCGGGAGGGTGACGGCGTCGTCGTGTCGCTCGACGACGGCCGCACCGTGGAGGGTAGCCACGCGCTGATGGCGGTCGGCTCGATCCCGAACACCGACGGGCTGGGGCTGGCGGAGGCCGGGATCCGGCTCAACGATGGCGGGTACGTCGAGGTGGACCGCGTCTCGCGCACGTCGGCCACCGGTGTCTACGCCGCGGGTGACTGCACCGGCGTGCTCATGCTGGCCTCGGTCGCCGCGATGCAGGGCCGGATCGCGATGTGGCACCTGCTCGGTGATGCGGTCAGCCCGCTGAACCTGCGCGCGGTGTCGTCCAACGTGTTCACCGAACCGGAGATCGCGAGCGTCGGCTGGACCGGGAAGGACATGGACGACTCCGGCTCGACGGTGAGCCTCAAGCTGCCGCTTGCCACCAACGCCCGCGCCAAGATGCAGGGCGTCCGCGACGGCTTCGTCAAGCTGTTCGCCCGCAGCGGCTCCGGCACCGTGGTGGGCGGGGTCATCGTCGCGCCGCGCGCGAGTGAGCTGATCTTCCCGGTGGCGCTGGCCGTCGACGGGCGGCTGACCGTGGACCAGCTGACCCACGCGTTCACCATCTACCCCTCGATCAGCGGTTCGGTGGCGGAGGCGGCTCGTCAGCTGCACACGAAGGTCTGGCGCGGCTGACCGCTCAGAAGCCGCCGCCGTCGAAGCCGCCACCATCGAAGCCGCCGCCGCCGTCGAATCCGCCGGCGTCGTAGCTCCCGCCGTCGTCGTACCCACCGCCGTCGGCACCGCCGTCCGCGCCGGAGTCCTGGCCACTGTCGTACCCGTTGCCGCCGACGGAGCCGTTGTTGTCCCAGCCGCCGAAACCGCCCGTGAGCACGGAGCCGAGCAGCACGGCCGGTAGCAGCCCGGACCC
>DASYEF010000082.1:0-4263 GCA_036499185.1 Actinomycetes bacterium
GCAGGCCCTGTTCGCGACCCTCGACGAGATCTGCGGCCCGGCCACCGTGCTCGCGACCACGACCTCGTCGCTGCCGGTGATCGATCTCGCCGCGGCGACCTCGCGTCCGGCCGACGTCGTCGGCCTGCACTTCTTCAACCCCGCGCCGGTGATGGCGCTCGTCGAGGTCGTCAGCACCGTGTCGACTGCGGCGGACGTGATGGCCACGGCGCGGGCCGTGTGCGAGCGGGCCGGCAAGCACGCGGTGGAGTGCGGCGACCGGGCCGGGTTCATCGTCAACGCGCTGCTGTTCCCCTACCTCAACGACGCGGTCAAGATGCTCCAGGCGCACTACGCGACCGTCGAGGACATCGACGCCGCGATGATCGTCGGTTGCGGCTATCCGTTGGGCCCCTTCGACCTGCTCGACGTCGTGGGTCTCGACGTCGCGCTGGCGATCCAGCGCACGCTCTACCTCGAGTTCCGGGAACCCGGTTTCGCTCCGGCCCCACTGCTCGACCAGCTGGTGACCGCCGGCTACCTCGGTCGCAAGTCGGGTCGCGGCTTCCGCGACTACACCTGACGACACCACTGACCACTCCGCTGACAGGGCGAGCCGACCGGTGACCGATGCGCACGTCTTCCACGGCGAGCAGATCCGCGCCGCGACGGTGCTGCCCGCGGACCGGCGTCCCGTCGTGCTGCACACCGCCGACGGACTGCGTCTCGTCGGCGAGCTCGCCCTCCCCGTCGACCACCCGCCCGTCGCCACGCTGGTGACGCTGCATCCCCTGCCCACGCACGGCGGCTTCATGGACAGCCACGTCCTGCGCAAGGCGTCCTACCGACTGCCCGCCCTGGCCGGGGTCGCCGTGCTGCGCTTCAACACCCGCGGCACCACGTCACCGGCGGGTACCAGTGAGGGCGCGTTCGACGACGGGGTGGGGGAGCGCTTCGATGTCGCGGCCGCCATCGAGTACGCCGAGTTCCACGAGGACCCTCCGCTGCCCCACCGCTGGCTGCTCGGCTGGTCGTTCGGCACCGACCTGGCGATCCGCTACGGGCTCGACCCCGCCATCGAGGGCGCGATCCTGCTCTCGCCGCCGTTGCGCTACTCGACCGACGCCGACCTCGACGCGTGGGCCGCGTCCGGCAAGCCGGTGGTGGCTCTCGTCCCCGAGCTCGATGACTACCTGCGCCCGACCGAGGCGCGCGAGCGGTTCGCGCGCATCCCGCAGGCCGAGGTGATCGGCGTCGACGGTGCCAAGCACCTGTGGGTCGGCGAGCCGTCGGTGCGCCGAGTGCTCGACGAGATCGTGGCGCGGGTCGCGCCCTCGGCGTACCCGCTCCCGACGACCGTGCCTGGCGGTCAGTAGAGGACGGCCGAGCTGGTGTCGCGCGGCAGGTCGCCTGCGGGCACCAGCAGGCTGCGGCCCGCTCCCGTGCCGAGCGGCCCGGAGGTGACCGGAAGGAGGTGCAGCCACGACATCGGGTCGGCGGTCGAGCCCGGTGAGCTCGACCGGACGAGCACGTCGCGCACGCCGTCGCCGGTGAGGTCGAAGCCACTCACGTCCCAGCCGAAGCCGTGGCGCTTGCCGACCGAGCCCGGGAGGCCGGGCGAGGCCTGGGTCAGGACGCGGTTGCCGTGGTGCCGGAAGCCCTTGGCCCCGATCCGCAGCAGGACGATGCTGCCTGCGTCGCGGGCCGCTGCGCCGCCGGAGCCGACGTCCTCGCCGGGCACGCCCACGACGACCTCCGACCGGCCGTTGCGGTTGACGTCGACGACGGCCACGGCCTGGCCGAAGAAGTCGCCGTACTCACCACGCCCCGGCACGCCGGGCGAGTCCTGCGTCACGCTCACCGCGGACCGTGGACCTGCTGCCGAGCCCCGCATCAGGAGCACCCGGCCGCTGCCGACGTAGGGCTTGCGCCGATCGACGGCGTAGCGGTCGTAGGCCCGGCCGAGAACCACGTCCGGGTAGCGGTCACCGGTGACCTCGCCCACCGCGATGCTCGTCGCCCACCCGGTGCTGACTACCCGGGCGGTGTGCGGTCCGGTCGACGAGCCCGGCAGGAAGCTCACGTGCGGTCCCGGCTCGGACGAGCCGTTCGACTCGACGAGGTCGGGGTGCCCGTCGGCGTTGACGTCGCCGACCGCCAGCAGCTCGCCGAACCAGCGGGCGCCGGACGGATGCGCGATCGTCGTGGCCCGACTCGCGTCGAACCCACCCGGGCCGCCCCAGAGCATCGCCACGAACGACCGGTCCGGCACCGGGTCGCCGTCGTCGTCCGGGGCGCCGACCGCCAGGTCCGGCCACCCGTCCGAGTCCAGGTCGGCGACGACCACCGATGCCCCGAACGAGACGAGGTCGCCGTCGGCGCGACGTGGCCAGGCCGCCGTGGTGGCGGCGGCCTCGTGCAGCCCGTCCGGGGAGCCGTGGAAGACCGTCACCGAGCCGTAGGCCGAGCGGTCGGCGTAGAAGCCCGATGCCCCGACCACGAGGTCGGCGTAGCCGTCCCTGTCGACGTCCGCGCTGGCCAGCGCGGCCCCGAACCGTTCGTTGCCGTCAGCGGCCCGAGGGTGCTGGAGCACGGTCTCGTCGGTGCCGAAGCCGGTGCCGGTGCCGGTGCCGTAGCGGACGACGACGCGTCCCGGCCCGCCCTCCTCCGCGCCGGGCTGCCCGGCCGCGAGGTCGACGACGCCGTCCCCGTTGAAGTCGAACGGGATGGCCGCCGTCGCCCCGGTCGCGATGTCGAGGGTCGGAGTACCGAACATCCCCACGGCCAACAAGGCGGCGAGCGCGGTGGGCAGTGCGACGGGACGGGCCCGGCGCGCGGACGTGGTGATCAGGCGCATGGGTAGGACGACGCACGAACGCCCCTCGCGGTTACGCCGAATCGGGAACTGTCAGATGCGGTCCATCCGCGGGATCGCGACCTGACGCACCACGAGCAGGATGGCGGCCGCGATCGGGATCGCGAGCAGTGCGCCCACCACCCCGAGCAGAGCACCACCGAGCAGCACCGCGACGACCGTCACCGGGGCCGGGACGTCGACCGCGCGGCGCATCACCCGTGGGTAGATGACGTAGTTCTCGAACTGCTGGTACGCGACGTAGAACACGATGCACGCGATGCCGACCCCGGGCGACTGTGTGAACCCGAGCAGGGTCACGACGACCGCCGCGATGGTGGCTCCCACCAGCGGGATGAGGTCGAAGATGGCGACGAACACCGCAAGGGCCAGGGCGAACGGCATCCCCACCGCCAAGAGGAACAGGTAGGACGTCGTGCCCGCGATGAGTGCGACCAGCAAGGCACCGCTGATGAAACCGCCGATCCGGTTGATGACCTCGTCGCTGAGCAGCGAGACGCGTTCCCTCCGGGTCGCGGGCACCAGCCGGTAGGCCTGGCGCTTCATGCTCGGCAGCGCCGCCAGGAAGTACAGCGTCATGATGAGCAGCGAGAAGGCACCGAACACCGCGTTGAGGACGACCCGGCCCACGCCCACGATCCCGCCGAACGCCCGGGTGCCGAGGTCGCCGGACTGCACGTAGGCCTGGATCTTGGCGATGAAGTGGTAATCGTCGTCGAAGTTGCGGATGGTCCGGTTGTGCCGCAGGTCGAGCAGGTACTGCGGCGACTGGTGGACGAAGTCCTGGCTCTGCTGGATGACCGGTGGCAGCACGGCGTACCCGAAGCCGACGAAGGCCCCGATGACGACGAAGAACACGATGGCGATGGCCAGCCCGCGTCGGATCCCGCGGGCGATCAGCCACTCCACGGTGGGGCTCAGCCCGATCGCGAGGAACAGCGCGACAACGATGAGGATGATCACGCTGCGGGCTTGCACCACGGCCTGCACGAGGAAGTACGCGACGAAGACCCCGAGCGCGCCCAGGAAGCCGATCATGAACGGCGAGTCGCGCCGGATCGGTCGCCCGAGCCGGCCGAACTCCGGGTTCTCGGAGTCCGACTGGACCTCACGCTCGATCGCCTCGGTCTCGGCTTCGGCGTGCTCGGCCCCGGCCTCGGCGTGCTCGGCCCCGGCCTCGGCCTGCTCGGCCCCGGCCTCGGCGCGTTCGGCCCCTGCTTCCGCGCGTTCGGCCCGGTCCGCGGCGTCCTCGGCCGGCCCCCCCGGCCCGGTCACCCCTAGCGCTTGGCCGGGGAGGGCTTCTCCGGCGTGACCTGGGTGGCGCCCTGCGCCGCACCCTGACCGGCACCTTGCGCCGGTCCCTGCTGGCCCTGGCCGGGTTGGGTGGGCTGGGCGCCCTTGGCCTCGGG
>DASYEF010000083.1:0-2430 GCA_036499185.1 Actinomycetes bacterium
CGGTGGTCGCGTCGTTTCCGTAGTGCCGCTGCTGGGGCCAAGCCGGAGAGGAGTCGGTGACCTCAACGAGCAGGGACTCAGGGTCGAGACGCAGGTGCACTGTGTAGTCGCTGCGCGCGTGCAGCGCTGCGTTGGTCGCCAGCTCGGTGAGAACCTGCGGAGCCGTCATGTCGTAGTCGTCGGTCTCCCACTGCGCCATGACCTCGCGCAGGAACCTCCGAGCATCGCCCACCGACCGCAGGTCGGCCGCGAACGTCCGCGACACCTCATGCACGAGCACACCATAGGGCGGCGATGCCGTTCCCCGGCCGATGGCTCGCCGGTCAGTGCGGCTCGAGAGTCGCCACGCACTCCACGTGGTGGGTCATCGGGAAGAGGTCGAAGGCGCGCAGATCCTGCAGCCGGTAGCCCTCCTCGGCGAACCATCGCAGGTCGCGGGCCAGCGCCACCGGGTCACACGCGACATAGGAGATCCTCCGCGCCCGGACTCTCGCGAGCATCCGCACCACCGAGCGCCCGGCCCCGGATCGCGGCGGGTCGAGGACAACAAGGTCCGCCCGGCCCAGCCGGAGCCGTCGCAGCACGTGGTCGACCCGGCCCCTCTCGATGCGGACCCGGTCGAGGCCCGCGAGGTTGTGGCGGGCGTCCTCGACGGCGCCGCGGTCGCTCTCCACCGCGGTGATCCGGCCACGTGGACCCAGCGGTCCGGCGAGCGCAGCAGCGAAGAGCCCCACCCCGCAGTACAGGTCGAGCGCGGACTCCCCCTCGTGGGGCTCGAGTCCGGCGAGTACGGCGGCCACGAGCGCCTCCGCCGCTCCGGGGTGGACCTGCCAGAAGCCGCCCCCGGTGACCCGGAACTCGCGACCCGCGGCCGACTCGGTGAGGAATCCCGGCCCCCGGCCGTCGGGCCGCACCAGCCGCTCGCCGGTCGAGGTGGACACCGCGACCTCGACCGAGCGCACGCCCGGCCAGCTGCGCTGCGTGACGCCCTCCTCGCTGACGAGGGGATGCGCGATCCGGCACCGGTCGACGGGGATGACCTCGTGGGACCGGTGTGGGTGCAGGCCGGCCGTGCCGTCGGCCGCGACCGCCCAGTTCACCCGGGTCCGCCAGCCCAGCCCGTCCTGGTCCCCCGTGACCGCCTCGACCTCGACCTCCCGGTCCAGGCCGGCCAGCCGCTGCAGCGCCTCGCAGACGACGGCGGCCTTCAGGTCCCGCTGCGCCGACGGAGTGGCGTGCTGCCAGTCGCAGCCGCCGCAGCGGCCCGGACCGGACCAGGGGCACGGCGGCGCCACTCGGTCCGGCGACGCACCGAGGATCTCGACCGCGTCGGCCCGCCAGTAGGCGGACGTCTCGTGACCTTCGGTGACGATCACGCGGACCCGCTCCCCAGGCAGGGCGTGCCGGACGAAGACCACCCGGCCGTCGTGGCGCGCGACGCAGTGCCCGCCGTGGGCCACCGGGCCGACGTCGACCTCGAGGGCGGTGCCCTGCGCGGACGGTCCGCGCGGTCGGGCCCGGTCCTCCGGGACGCTCGTCAGGAGAACGGCCCTCCGGTACGCCCCGGCCCGCGGCGGACCGACCCGGGTGCCGACGGTTCGACCCGGTCGGCCAGTCCCTGCGAGCTCTTGAGCTGCCACGGGACGCTGGTCACCATGACGCCGGGAGTGAACAGCAGGCGGCCCTTGAGCCGCAGCGCGCTCTGGTTGTGCAGCAGGTGCTCCCACCAGTGCCCGACGACGTACTCCGGGATCAGCACGGTCACCAGGTCGCGCGGGCTGCCGCGGCGGACGCTGCGGACGTAGTCGATGACGGGGTCGGTCACCTCACGGAACGGCGAGTCGAGGACCTTCAGCGGCACGGGGATGCCCCGCGCGTCCCAGTCCTCCTGCAGGCGCTTGGTCTCCTCCGGGTCGACCATGACCGTCACCGCCTCGAGGGTGGTCGGGCGCATGGCACGCGCGTAGGCGACGGCTCGCATCGTGGGTTTGTGGATCTTCGAGACCAGCACGATGGCATGCGTGCGCGAGGGCAGGACGGTGTCCTCGTCCTCGTCGACGACCAGCTCCTCGGAGACGCGCACGTAGTGGCGGTGGATCGCCTTCATGAGGGCGAAGAGCACGATCATCGCGGCGATGGCGATCCAGGCACCGAGGAGGAACTTGGTGATGAGCACGACCACGAGCACCAGCCCGGTGATCCCGAGCCCGATGCTGTTGATGATCCGGCTGCGCACCATCCGGTGCCGGGCCGCGGGATTCTTCTCGGTCCGCAGCAGCCTGGTCCAGTGCCGCACCATGCCGGTCTGGCTGAGCGTGAACGAGATGAACACGCCGACGATGTAGAGCTGGATCAGCCGGGTGGCCTGGGCGTTGAACGCCACGATCGGACGACCGCGAAGGTGGCCAGGAACAGGATGCCGTTGCTGAA
>DASYEF010000084.1:0-2142 GCA_036499185.1 Actinomycetes bacterium
GTGCCCACCACCGTCACGAACACGCTCACCGCGGTCGCCCGGGTGACGACGCCGCCGGAGAGCACCTGCCGGTAGGCCGCGAAGGTGATGTGGTCGGGCCAGACGACCCAGCCGCCCTTGGCGATGACCTCGTCGGTGCCGGCCAGGCTGGTCGAGACCACGACCAGCAGCGGCGCGAGCACGAGCAGGACGACGACGACCAGGACGACGCCCTTGAGCGCCTGCACCGGCGGGGTCGGTTTCGGCTGCCAGGCCGGCCGGGTGCCGCTCATTGGTAGACCCCCGTCTCGCCGAGCCGATGTGCGACGCGGTTGGCGGCGAAGATGAGCGCCGCCCCGATGACGCCCTTGAAGAGCCCGGCCGCCGCCGCGTAACCCCAGTCGCCGTTGCCGACGCCGGTGAAGTAGACGAACGTGTCGAGCACCTCGGCCGCCTGCGGCCCGACCGAGGCCCGTTGCAGGTACATCTGCTCGAAGCCGGTCGAGAGGATGTCGCCGAGCTTGAGGATCAGCAGCAACGCGATGATCGGCCGCAGCGCGGGCAGCGTGACGTGCCAGAAGCGCCGCCACCAGCCCGCACCGTCGATCGCCGCCGACTCGTAGAGCTGCTCGTCGACCTGGTGCAGCGCGGCGAGGAAGATGATGCTGCCCCAGCCGCAGTCCTTCCAGATCACCTGGACGACGACCAGCGGCTTGAACAGGTCGGGATTGCCGATGATGTCGACGGTCGAGAGCCCGTGGTCGCCGAGGAACCCGTTGAGCACCCCGGCGCCGCCGAGCACCTGCTGGAAGAGGGCGACCACGATCACCCACGAGATGAAGTGCGGCAGATAGACCACGCTCTGCACGAACTTGCGGACGAAACCGCCGGACAGGCTGTGCAACAGCAGGGCGAGCGCGAGCGGCGCCGGGAAGTAGAAAACGAGCTGGAGGGCGGAGATCTCGACGGTGTTGAGGGCCGCGTGCCACATCGCCGGGTCGTGGAACATCTGGACGAAGTTGTCGGTGCCGACCCAGCTCGAGCCGGCGATGCCGAGGAACGGCACGTAGTCGAGGAAGGCGATCAGGTTGCCGGCCAGGGCTCCGTAGTGGAACACGAGGAAGTAGAGGACCGCCGGCACCATCAACAGCAGGAGCGCCCAGTCGCGGCGTAACCGCGTCATCGCGGCGGCCGAGCGGTCGAGGCCCGGACGACGATCTTCGGTTCGATCCGGATGTGCCGGGCGGCCCCCGGCTCCCCGATCAGTTCCAGCAGCGTACGAGCGGCCAGCCGGCCGACCTCTTCCTTGGGCGGCGAGACGGCGGTCAGCGGCGGATCCCCGAGCCGGGCGACCTCATCCTCGTACGCGACCACCGAGAGCTGGTCGGGCACCGGCCAGCCGTGTCCCCGGGCGTGCTGCACGATCGTCATGGCGTTCTCGTCGTTGTGGCACAGCAGCGCTGTCACCTCGGCGTCGCGCAACTGCCGCACCACGGTGTCGACGTCGGCGTCGCTCCAGCGCGGCCAGCTGCCCACGTCCTTGCCCAGGATCACCGGGCCGCCGGCGTCGAGGCCGAGCCGGGCGACCGCCCGCTCCCAGCCGCGCCGGATCAGCTCGGCGGCCTGGCTGTCGCCGCGGGTGATGAGCGCGATGCGGGAGTGCCCGAGGCCGTGCAGGTGCTCGACCGCGGCGGCGGCCCCCTGCTCGTGCGCGGTGCGGACCGACGACGTGGTGCCGAGGTGGTCGTCGTCCATCTCGCGCTCGACCAGCACGGTGGGCACCGGGAGCTCGTGCAGCCACTGCTGGTCGTCGTCGATGGTGGGGACGAGCAGCAGCCCGTCGGCGCCGGCCTGGACGAGGTTGTCGACGAGGGCGCGTTCCCGTTCCGGGCGGTAGTCCGAGACGCTCAGGGTGAGCCGGGCGCCCTGGCTGGTGAGCGCGCTCTGGATGCCGTCGACGATCCGGCGGAAGTAGTCGGTGGCGGTCGGCACCAGCACGCCGATGTGGGCGGTGGCGGCCGACGCGCCCGAGGTGGCCGGGGCGGTCGCGCCGCCGCGGACTTTGTGCAACTGGCCGCTGCGGGCGAGCGCGTCGAGGTCGCGCCGGACGGTGACATCGGAGACTCCGAGCGCCGCCACGAGGTCGACCACCCGGACGACGCC
>DASYEF010000085.1:0-9004 GCA_036499185.1 Actinomycetes bacterium
GAGGCCGAAGACATCGGCCCGGGCACGTCGCGGAACCTGACCGTGGACCTGGCGGCTGGCACCTACGAGGTCGCCTGCAAGCCCGGCATGACCGGCAACGGCATCCGCACCCGCATCACCGTGGGTGGCTGACCGGTGAGCTCCTCACGTGGGCGTCGCGGCGCTGCCGGGCTGGCCGCGGTCGCACTCACCGCCTCGCTGGCGGCGTGCACCGCCTCGAGCGCCGACGAAGGCAAGGCCGGTGCCATCGCGCTGACGGCGACCGACTCGCGCTGCGACGTCGACCGCAGCAGCCTGCCCGCCGGTGACCACACCTTCGCGATCGCCAACAAGGGCTCCCGGGTCACCGAGGTCTATGTCTACGGCCTCGCCGGCGGTCACTTCACCAAAGTCGTCACCGAGAAGGAGAACATCGGGCCGGGCACGTCCTACGACCTCACGGTCTCCCTCGCTCCCGGCCGCTACAAGCTCGCGTGCAAGCCGGGGATGACCGGCGACGGCATCCGCACCCGGCTCACGGTCACCGGTCGGGGCTCAGCCACACCCAAGGCCGACCCGAGAGCCGCGGCTGCGGTGTCGGCGTACCGGACCTACGTGCAGGGCGAGGCCGACCGGATGGTCCCGCTGGTGGACCGGTTCGTCGCGGCCGTGAAGGCCGGTGCCGTTGACAAGGCCAAGAGCCGGTACGCCGCGTCACGCGTGCCGTGGGAGAGCGTCGAGCCGGTGGCCGAGAGCTTCGGCGACCTCGACCCGCGGATGGATCTGCGGGAGGCCGACCTCGAGCCGGGCCAGACGTGGACCGGCTGGCACCGCATCGAGAAGGCGCTCTGGACGACCGGCGACCTGCGGGGGCTGGCCCCCGTCGCCGACCAGCTCGCGGCCGACGCGCGAGTCCTGCAGGGCAAGGTCCCCACCGCCGACCTGAGCGTCGCCTCGATCGGCAACGGGGCGAAGGAGCTGCTCGACGAGGTCTCGACCTCGAAGGTCACCGGCGAGGAGGAGGCGTTCTCGCACACCGACCTGGTCGACTTCCAGGCCAACGTCGAGGGTGCGCGCGAGGCCTACCGGGTGCTGCGGCCACTGGTCGAGGACACCGCGCTGCTCACCCGCCTCGACGCGGCCTTCGCTGCCGTCCAGCACGAGCTCGACGCGCACCGCAGCGGGAGCGGGTTCGTCTCGTACGCGACGGTCACCGAGCCCCAGCGCCGCGACCTGGCCCGGGTCGTCGACGGCCTCGGCGAGCCTCTCTCGCAGCTGACCGCGGCAGCCGTGTGACCGAGTCCCGCGACCGCAGTCAGCACCTGAGCCGCCGGAACCTGCTTCTGGGGGCCGGTGCTGTCGGTGCTGCGGGCGCGACCGGCGCGGTCGGTGCCGCCGTCGGCAACGCAGCGACGGCCGAGGGGCGCCCGGTGCGCCGGGTCGTGCCGTTCCACGGGGGTCACCAGGCCGGCATTGCGACACCGGTGCCCGGCCACCTGCACTTTGCGGCCTACGACGTGACGAGCACCAGCCGCGCCGACCTCGTGGGCCTCCTGCAGGACTGGACGGCGGCCGCGCGCGACATGACCGCTGGGCACCCCGTGGGCGGCCCGTCGGCGGCCAGCCCGCTCGCGCCACCGGAGGACACCGGCGAGGCGGTCGGCCTGGACGCGGCCAACCTCACGCTGACCGTCGGCTTCGGACCGACCCTGTTCGACGAGCGGTTCGGTCTGGGCGCCCGGCGCCCGGCGGCCCTGGCCGACCTCCCGGCGTTCCCCGGCGACATGCTCGAGCCGACCCGCTGCGGCGGCGACCTCGTCGTGCAGGCGTGCTCGGACGACCCCCAGGTGGCGGTGCACGCCATCCGCAACCTGACGCGGATCGCGGCCGGCCGGGCGGCCGTGCGCTGGGCCCAGCTCGGGTTCGGCAAGGCCTCCTCGACGGAGGCCGACGCCCCGACGCCGCGCAACCTGTTCGGCTTCAAGGACGGCACCGCCAACGTCCTCGGCACCGACCCGGATGCCTTGCACAACCAGGTCTGGGCCCAGGCGGCGGACGGGGCGCCGTGGATGGCGGGCGGCTCCTACCTGGTGGCGCGGCGGATCCGGATGGTCGTCGAGACCTGGGACCGGACCTCCCTCGCTGAGCAGCAGCAGGTGATCGGGCGCACCAAGACGGTGGGTGCGCCGCTCGGGAGCCCGCACGAGCGCTCCGCGGTGCACCCCGGGTCTCTCCCGGCGGCCTCCCACGTGGCGCTGGCGCACCCGTCGCGGCACGAGGGTGCCCGCCTGCTCCGGCGTGGCTTCAACTTCGTCGACGGCTCGGACGGGCTGGGTCACCTCGACGCCGGCCTGTTCTTCCTCGCCTACCAGCGCGACCCCCGCCGCCAGTTCGTGCCCCTCCAGCAGGCTCTGGCGGCGCACGACGCGATGAACGAGTACGTGCGGCACACCTCGTCGTCCCTGTGGGCGGTGCCACCCGGCGTCCGGCCCCGCGGCTGGTGGGGCGACACCCTGCTCGCCTAGGCAGGTCGCGGGCCCACGTCCCGCCGTCCGACTCCCCGGCTAACCTCGTCGCAATGGCGACTGGTAGCGCGTCGACGCGGTGGGCGGACGAGCTGGCGGCCTGGACGATCGACCCGGAGATCCTGGCCGCGGCACCGGAGTCGCCGTACGGCTTCCCGCCCGCCCTGTTCGCCGCCGGTCAGCACATCGGACCGACCCCGCTGCAGCAACGGGCTGCTCCGGCGTTGCGCCCCGGGGGAACCCTGCTGGACGTCGGTGCCGGGGCAGGCGCTGCCAGCCTGGACCTGGTGCCCGCCGGCGGGCACCTGCACGCGGTGGACAGCCAGCCCACGATGCTGGCGGCCCTCGCGGCCGACGCCCGGAGCCGCGGGCTCGCCGTCACGACGTACGACGGGGCCTGGCCCGACGTCGCCGAGCGGGTCCCGGTGTGCGACGTCGTCGTCTCCGCGCACGTGCTCTACAACGTGCCCGACCTACGGCCGTTCGCTGCGGCGCTCACCGCGCATGCCGGGGACCTCGTGGTGGTGGAGCTGACCGGCACCCACCCGCTCACCCGTCTGGCACCGATGTGGGAGGCGGTGCACCACCAGCCGCGGCCGGACGGGCCGACGGCCGACCTGGCCGTGGCGGTGCTCCGCGAGTGCGGCATCGAGCCCGAGGTCATCGAGATGCAGCTCGAGCCGCTGACCCGCACGGGGGAGCTGGCCGAGACCTGGACCGACTTCACCCGCCGCCAGCTCTGCCTGCCGCCGGAGCGCCGGCCCGAGGTCGAGGAGTTGATGCGTCGCCACCCGGCGCGCCCGCGGCGGGTGGTCGTGCTCGCCTGGCCCGGCACCGGGAACCTGACCGGCTGACTGCCTGCCGGCGCGTGACCGGGCCGCCTGGCCGTCGTTGTTACTGGCGAGTAGCATTGCCAGCCGCAGCCCCGTCAGCACCGAGGAGCCCCCGTGCCCGGAACCTCCCGCGCCCCGCGTGCCGCGCGCCCCGTGCGCGACGTCGTCTTCGTCGACGGCGTCCGCGTCCCGTTCGGCAAGGCCGGCCCGAAGGGGATGTACGCCGACACGCGGGCCGACGACATGGTGATCCGCTGCATCCGCGAGCTGATGCGGCGCAACCCGACATTGCCGGCGGACCGCGTCGACGACGTCGCCGTGGCCGCGACCACCCAGACCGGCGATCAGGGGCTCACGATCGGGCGGACCGCGGCCCTGCTCGCCGGCCTGCCCGGGACGGTGCCGGGCTACGCGATCGACCGGATGTGCGCCGGTGCGATGACCGCGGTGACCACCAGCGCGAGCGGCATCGCGTTCGGCGCCTACGACGTGGTCGTCGCGGGCGGGGTCGAGCACATGGGGCACCACCCGATGGGCGACGGTGTGGACCCGAACCCGCGGATCATCGCCGAGAAGCTGGTCGACCCGTCCGCGCTGGTGATGGGCGCCACTGCGGAGAACCTGCACGACCGCTTCCCGGAACTCACCAAGGAGCGCTCCGACGCCTTCGCGGTCGGCAGCCAGGAGAAGCTGGCCAAGGCCTACGCCAACGGCAAGATCGAGCCCGACCTCGTGCCGATGGCGACCCGCAGCGTCGAGAAGGGCTGGGGACTCGCCACCGCCGACGAGCCGCCGCGACCCGGCACGACGATGGCGGACCTCGCGACCCTCAAGACCCCGTTCCGCCCGCACGGCCGGGTCACCGCGGGCAACTCGGCCGGCCTCAACGACGGCGCCACCGCCTGCCTGCTCGCGGCCGAGGACGTCGCCGAGGAGCTCGGCCTGCCGGTGAAGATGAGGCTCGTGCAGTACGCCTTCGTGGGTGTCGAGCCCGAGGTGATGGGTGTCGGGCCGATCCCGGCCACCGAGAAGGCGCTGGCCAAGGCCGGGCTGAGCATCGAGGACATCGGCCTGTTCGAGCTCAACGAGGCGTTCGCCGTGCAGGTGCTCGCCTTCCTCGACCACTTCGGCATCGCCGACGACGACTCCCGCGTGAACGAGTACGGCGGCGCGATCGCCGTCGGGCATCCGCTGGCGTCCTCCGGCGTACGACTGATGTCCCAGCTGGCCCGCCAGTTCGAGGACCACCCCGAGGTGCGCTACGGCCTGACCGCGATGTGCATCGGCATCGGGATGGGCGGCGCCGTGATCTGGGAGAACCCCCACTTCGAGGGCGAGGCCAAGTGAGCGAGCTCATCGACTTCCCGGACGAGGTCGTCACCCACGCGCCGGTCCACTACGTAGACCTGCCCCACGCGGCGGGCACCGCGGCGCTGATCACGCTGGACAACGGGTTCGACCACACGAAGCCGACGACGTTCGGCCCGCAGGGCATGCAGAACATCGGCAACGCGATCGACGAGGCGCTCGGCCGCGACGACGTCGTCGCGGTGGCGGTCACCGGCAAGCCGTTCATCTTCGCAGTCGGTGCCGACCTCAAGGTCATGGAGGCAGGCGGTACGCCGGCGCAGGCGCGGGCCTACTTCGCGCTGGGCCACGACACCTTCCGCAAGCTGCGCGACGCCACGATCCCCACGTTCGCCCTCGTCAACGGCGCCGTGCTGGGCGGCGGCCTCGAGCTGGCTCTGCACTGCCACTACCGCACGTTCTCGGCCGGCGTACCGGCCATCGCGTTCCCCGAGGTGTTCCTCGGCCTGGTGCCCGGCTGGGGCGGCAGCCAGCTGCTGCCGAACCTGGTGGGTGCCGACAACGCGGTCACCGTCATCGTCGAGAACGCGATGAACCAGAACCGCATGCTCAGGGCCAAGCAGGCGTTCGACCTCGGCATCGCCGACGTCCTGCTCGAGCCCGCCGACTTCCTCGAGGAGTCGCTGGAGTGGGTGTCGGCCGTCGTGCGCGGCGAGACCACGGTGTCGCGGCCAGAGGTGGATCGCGGTGACGCGTGGGACGCGGCCATCGCACGGGCCAAGGGCATCGCGGACATGAGGGTGCACGGCGCCACACCAGCGCCGTACAAGGCGATCGAGCTGCTCGAGCTCGCGCGCACCGCGTCGTACGACGACGGCATCGCCGCCGAGCGCACGGCACTGTTCGATCTCGCGATGGGCGAGGACCTGCGGGCCGGCCTCTACGCCTTCGACCTCGTGCAGCATCGGGCCAAGCGGCCGGCCGGAGTCCCGGACCGGTCCCTGGCCCGCGAGGTCACCAAGGTCGGAGTCGTCGGAGCCGGGCTGATGGCCTCGCAGCTCGCGATGCTCTTCCTGCAGCGCCTCGAGGTGCCCGTCGTGCTGACCGATCTCGACCAGGACCGGGTCGACAAGGGCGTCGGCTACGTCAAGGGCGAGATCGACAAGCTGCTCGCCAAGGGCCGAATCAACCCGGACAAGGCCAACCGCTACAGGGCCCTCGTCACCGGCTCGACGACCAAGGACGTCTTCGCCGACGCCGACTTCGTCATCGAGGCGGTGTTCGAGGAGATGAAGGTCAAGGCGCAGGTCTTCGCCGAGCTCGAGGCCGTGGTCTCCCCCGAGTGCGTGCTCGCCACCAACACGTCCTCGTTGTCGGTCACCGAGATGGCGTCCCAGCTGGAGCACCCGGAGCGGGTCGTGGGGTTCCACTTCTTCAACCCGGTCGCGGTCCTGCCGCTGCTCGAGATCGCCCGCGCCGAGAAGACCGACGACGTGACCGTCGCGACTGCCTTCGCGGTCGGGAAGACGCTGAAGAAGTCCTGCGTCCTGGTCGCGGACCGGCCGGCCTTCGTCGTCAATCGCCTGCTGACGCGCTTCCTCGGCGAGGTGACGCGAGCGGTGGACGAAGGCACGCCGTTCCAGGTCGCCGACAAGGCGCTCGAGCCGCTCGGTCTCCCGCTGACGCCGTTCGTGCTCCTCGCTCTCGTCGGCCCGGCCGTCGCACTGCACGTCGCCGAGACGATGCACGAGGCCTTCCCGGACCGGTTCTACGTCTCGGAGAACCTCGGCCGTCTCGTCGCCGCCGGCAAGACCGGCATCTACGTCTGGGAGGGCTCGACGCCGAGCGTCGATCCCGAGGTGGCCGAGCTGTTCCAGCAGGGGTCGACTCCCCTGGCCGAGGACGAGGTACGGCGCCGTGCGCTCGACGCCCTCGCGGAGGAGATCCGCATCATGCTCGACGAGCGCGTGGTGTCGGACGTCCGCGACATCGACCTGGCGATGCTGCTCGGCGCCGGCTGGCCGTTCCACCTCGGTGGCGTGACGCCGTACCTCGACCGCGCCGGTGTCTCCGAGCGCGTCACCGGTGGCCGCTTCCTGCCACCCGGGGTTGCCAGCCTCCCACCGGCTTGACCCCGCTGTCGGGAGACAGGACTAGCGTCGGGAGGACCGCAGTCCGACCAGTGACGGAGGAGACACCGATGGCCTCGCGACTCAATCCCTACCTCAGCTTCGACGGCAACGCCCGGGAGGCGATGGAGGCCTACCAGGGCATCTTCGGCGGCGAGCTGACGCTCACGACGTTCGGCGAGTTCGGTGCCGCCGACGGCCCCGCGGCCGACCGGATCATGCACGGGCAGCTCGAGACGACCAGCGGCTACACGATCATGGGCGCGGACACCCCGCCCCACGAGAAGTACGAGCCCGGCAACGCCATGACCGTCAGCCTGTCCGGCGACGACGCCGACGAGCTGCGCGGCTTGTGGGCGAAGCTCTCCGACGGCGGCAGCGTCTCCGTGCCCATGGAGAAGCAGATGTGGGGCGACGAGTTCGGCATGTGCACCGACCGGTTCGGGACCCCGTGGATGGTCAACATCGGGCAGCCAACCGCCTAGCCCCGTCACGGCAGCAGGAGGGCCGCGTCGCCGAGCTCGTGCCAGAGGTACCCCTCGGCCCGCGCCGCGGAGTACGCCGACGCCACGAGCTCGCGGCCGGCCACCGCCTCGAGCAGGAGCAGGTGCGAGGCGCCGGGGTCGTGCCAGCCGGTCACCAGCCCGTCGACCACCCGGGCCGGCCGGTCGGGTCCGAGGACGAGGTCGGTCCAGCCCGAACCCGGGCCGACCCGGCCGTCCTCGTCGGCGACCGTCTCCAGGGCCCGGGTCACCGTGGTGCCGACCGCCACCACCCGGCCGCCGTGCGCCCTGGTGTGCTCCACGAGGCGCGCGGTCTGCGCCGACACCCGGTAGGGCTCGGGGAACGGCAGCTCGCCGGCCTCCGGTGACGAGACCCCAGCGTGCAGTGTCACCGGTGCCAGCACCACCCCAGCCGTCACCAGCGCCGTGACCATCCGGTCGGTGAACGGCCGGCCGGCGCTGGGCATCTCCGCGCTGCCTTCGTCGACCGCGAACACGGTCTGGTAGCTCGCCAGCGGCCAGTCCTCGGGCACGTAGCTGTAGGCGATCGGCCGGCCGTGGCGGCGCAGGTACGCCGGCACCGGCGCGGGGACGAGAACCCTCGCCCGCCACAGGCGGCTGGTGCCCGCGGTCTCAGCCGGGTAGGCCGAGGCCACAACCAGCCGCCCGCCCGGGAGCTCCACGACGTCGCCCGGACGGACACCCTCGACGGGTCCGTCGGCCCGCCGGCCCGGCCGCAGCTCGACCGCCCACGTCCCGTCGGGCAGCGCCGCGGAGAAGTGCACGGTCACCGGCGCTCCGGCCCGCCGGCCGTCGACCGCCGCGGCCAGCGTCGCCGACGTGTTGACGACCACCAGATCGCCGGGTCTCAGGTACGCCGGCAGGTCGCGGAACCGGGTGTGCTCGACCGTCCCGGGGCGGGCCACCAGCAGCCGTACCTCGTCGCGGGCCAGCCCACGCGCCTCGGGCGGCTCCGCGGCGGACCGCACCGGACCCGCCACGAACGTCTCGGCGGTCACCGCAGCGCCCCCGCGACCAGCTCGGCCGCCCGGTAGCGGCCGCTCGGCGGGCGCCGGTCCAGCAGGGCGCGCAGCGCTGGGACCACCGTCTCGGGCTCGGGCCGGTCCGAGATGTCCTCGCCCGGGAAGGCCGCCTGGTGCATCGCGGTGCGCATGTCCCCGGGGTCCACGGCGTACACGCGGAGGTCGGGCTCCTCGATGGCAAGCACGGCCGAGAGGTGGTCCAGCGCGGCCTTGGCCGCCCCGTAACCGCCCCAGCCCTCGTAGGCCTCGACGGCGGCGTCCGAGCTGATGTCCACGACGGTGCCGCCGGTGCGGCGCAGCAGCGGGAGCGCTTCGCGCAGCAGGGCGTGCGGAGCGACGACGTCCACCTCGAGGACGCGGGCCAGGTCGACGGTCGGGTAGTCGGCGAGCCGCGGCATCGGGCTGGGCCCGAGGTGGCTGGCGTTGTTCACCAGCAGGTCGAGGCCGCCGAGGTCCCAGGCGGCGGCGACCAGCTCGACCCGGTGCTGGTGGTCGGTCACGTCACCCGGCAGCGCCCGTGTCCGCGCCGGGTCCATCCCGGTGACCGCCTCGGTCAGCCGGTCCGCCCCGCGGGCGTCGAGCACGAGCGACCAGCCGTCGGCAGACAGGTCTCGCGCAAGCGCACGGCCGAGGCCCTGCGAGGCGCCGGTGATCAGTGCTACTGGCATGGTGCTGCTCTCCCTT
>DASYEF010000086.1:0-7483 GCA_036499185.1 Actinomycetes bacterium
GGCAGCGTCGGGCGGGTGCATCCCCACGTCGAGGTGCGCATCGCCGACCCGGCCAGCGGCGAGACCCTGCCGCGCGGCGAACCGGGCGAGCTGCAGACGCGCGGCTACTCGGTCATGCACGGCTACTGGGAAGACGAAGAGAAGACGCGCGAAGCCATCGACAGCGAAGGCTGGATGCACACCGGCGACCTCGCCACGATGGATGCCGAGGGCTACGTCAACATCGTGGGCAGGATCAAGGACCTCGTGATCCGCGGCGGCGAGAACGTCTACCCGCGCGAGATCGAGGAGTTCCTCTACTCCCACCCCGACATCGCCGACGTGCAGGTGATCGGCGTACCGGACGAGCGGTACGGCGAGGAGCTGTGCGCCTGGATCCGCGTCCGCGACGGCGCCGAGCCGCTGGACGCCGCAACGGTGCGGGCCTACTGCGAGGGCAAGCTCGCGCACTACAAGATCCCGCGCTACGTCCAGGTCGTCGACGAGTTCCCGATGACCGTGACCGGCAAGATCCGCAAGGTGGAGATGCGGGAGCGGTCCGTCCAGCTGCTCGGTCTGCAGGACGTCGCCGCCGCGAAGCACGCCTGATGTCCGCCAGTCCGCAAATGATCACGGTTCCGTGATCATTTGCTCCCGACCGAGGTCAATGAACCGCGGTCAGGTCGTGTCGATCACGGAACCGTGATCAACTTCGGGGGCAGGTGACCGCCTGACCGGTGCTTGGTGGCAGTGACACTGTGGCGGCGGCGGCAGGCCGTGCTGGACGGGAGGGTGACGTGAGCGACCACATCGAGGTGATCGGGAGCGGCGTGGCGCGGGCGACGCCGGACCTGCTCGTCGTGCAGCTGGCGGCCGAGACCCACGGTCCCGACGTGGCGTCGGCGTTGGCGGCTTCGGAAGAAGCCTCGGCCGCGATGGCGGCGGCTGCGCGTCGGGAGGGCGTCGCAGACGCCGACCTGGGCACCTCCAACGTGCACGTGAGCCCCGACTTCGACCAGACGGGGCGCAACGGCTACCAGGCCATGATCGGGACGGTTCTCACGCTCCGCGACCTTGCCCTGTCCGGGCGCGCACTCGCCGCGGTGCTCGCGGCGGGCGGGGACGCCAGCCGGGTCAACGGCATCGTCCGGTCGTTCTCGGCGCCGGGTCCGCTGCTGGACGCCGCGCGCGAGGCGGCGTTCGCGGACGCCCGGCACCAGGCCCAGCACCTGGCCCGGCTGGCCGACCGAACCCTCGGGCCGGTCCTGAAGGTCGTTCCGCAGGGCGGCTTCGGGCACCAGCGGTACATGGTCATGGAGCAGCAGGCCATGCCGATGGCCGGCGGCGTGCCCGTCGAGGCGGGTGCGTCGGCCCTGACGGTCACCCTCGGGGTGCGCTTCGCGCTGACCTGATCTGCCCGACGCCTTCTACCGTGAGTGGATGCGATGGGGCATGGACGACGTGACTGCGGCCACGACCCGCCTCGCCGAGGTGGTCGCGGAGCTGCCCGGCGTCGTGGTCGAGGAGGCGTACGGCCACGTCGGGTACCTGCTGACGAAGAAGAAGTTCGCCTGGTTGCTCGTCGACCACCACGGCGACGGGCGGCTCGCGCTGTGGGTCAAGGCGCCGGCCGGCGAGCAGGAGGCGCTCGTCGGTGCCGACCCGGTGCGCTACTTCGCGCCGCCGTACCTCGGGCCCAACGGCTGGGTGGCGGTCAACGTCGACCCCGACTCCCGCCCGGACTGGGACGAGGTGGCGGCACTGGTCGTGCAGGCCTGGCGGATGTCGGCCGGCAAGCGAGCCGTCGCCGCGTATGACGACGCGCATCCCGGCAGCTGAGTGCTACCAGTCGTCTCCCGGCCGGGCTTCGCAGGTGAGCGCCTGGGTCAGGTCGATCTCGGCCGACGGCCCGTGGCGCAGCACCATGATCCCGTCGTCCTCGTCCTCGGTGCGCACCACTGTCTCCCCGTCGCGCACATAAGTCGGCCCGTGCCAGCGTTCCCAGCCGAGCCCCTCGTAGAACGCGTGCGCACTTGTCGAGAGGGCTCCGAGCTCGTACCGGTCTCGGATCACCTCGGCGACGGCGCGCATGACTGCCGTCCCGAGCCCGCTGCCCTGCCGGTCGAGTGCGGTGGCGACGCCCTCGACGTACCCGGCACGAACCTCGCGCTCGCCGGCGAGCAGCGTCCGCGACACGACGGCGCCGGTCGCGACCGGCACCCCGTCGGCCAGGGCGACGACGCGGACGCCGCCACACGTGTGCTCCCAGTCGTGCTCGTCGAAGCGTCCCGTGAACGCTGCAAAGGTCATCGCTCGCACGGCCGCCAGCACCTGCGCGGCAAACCCGGCATCGTCAGCGACCACAACCTCGACCATGCCGCCAGACTGCCCCAAGGGGGGTGCGGGAGGCCTGGTGAAGGGCCATGCTGCGGATCATGACGTGTCCGTCGTGCGGGGAGGCGACTCCCGCGACGGCGAAGTTCTGCGCCGAGTGCGGCAGCCCACTACCCGTGCTCTGCCCGGCCTGCGGGGTCCCCCGGGTGCCTGGCGCCAAGTTCTGCATCGAGTGCGGTACGCCGATGGACGCGCTGCCGGTTCCCAGCGCGCCGGCTGTACCCCACCAGGCGCCGTCGGACCGCGGCCTCGGGCCCGGGCCCGAGGCCGAGCGCCGGCTGGTCACGGTGCTCTTCGCCGACCTCGTCGGGTTCACCCACCTGTCGGAGTCCCGGGACTCCGAGGAGGTGCGCGAGCTGCTCACCCGGTACTTCGAGGTCTGCCGGACGCTGGTCACGCGCCACGGCGGGGTCGTGGAGAAGTTCATCGGGGACGCGGTGATGGCGGTGTGGGGAGCGCCGGTGGCCAACGAGGACGACGCCGAGCGCGCGGTCCGGACCGCCCTGGAGCTGGTGATCGCGGTGGCCGCGCTGGGCGAGGACGTCGGGTCGCACGACCTGCAGGTGCGGGCCGGCGTCCTGACCGGGGAGGCGGCGGTGACCCTGGGCGCGACCGGGGAGGGCCTCGTCGCGGGCGACCTGGTCAACACAGCGAGCAGGATCCAGTCCGTCGCCCAACCAGGGACCGTTCTCGTCGGCGAGACGACGCGTCGCGCGACCGACGCCTCGGTCCGCTACGAGCCGGCGGGGACGCACGAACTCAAGGGCAAGGCCGAGCCGATGGTCCTGTTCCGGGCGATGCAGGTCGTCGCCGGCAGGAGCGGGCTGATGCGGGTGGAGGGCCTCGAGGCACCGTTCGTCGGCCGCGACCGTGAGCTGCGGATGCTCAAGGACCTGTTCCACGCGACGGTCGACCACCGGACACCGCAGCTGGTGACCGTCAGCGGTGTCGCGGGGGTCGGAAAGTCGCGACTGTCCTGGGAGTTCGAGAAGTACGTCGACGGGCTGATCGAGGGCATCTGGTGGCACCGCGGTCGGTGCTTGTCCTACGGCGACGGCGTCACCTACTGGGCCCTGGCCGACATGATGCGGATGCGCGTCGGCTCGGTCGAGGGCGAGGCCTCGGACGCGGTCGCCGCCAAGCTGGCGGCGACGCTGGCCCAGTTCGTGCCCGACGCCGAGGAACGTCGGTGGATCGAGCCGCGGCTCGGCCAGCTGCTCGGACTTGACGACAGTGCGCCGACGACGGGCCAGGACGACCAGTTCGCTGCGTGGCGGCTGTTCGTGGAGCGGATGGCCGACGCGGGGCCCGTCGTGCTGGCCTTCGAGGACCTGCAGTGGGCCGACACCTCGTTGCTCGACTTCGTCGACTACCTGCTGGAGTGGTCGCGCAACCATCCCATCTTCGTGCTCGCCCTGACCCGGCCGGAGCTCGCCGAGCGGCGACCGACCTGGGGTTCGGGCCGGCGCAACTTCAGCTCGCTCTACCTCGAGCCGCTCGGACCCGAGGCGATGCACCGCCTCCTCGACGGGCTGGTGCCCGGCCTGCCGGCTCCGGTGATGGACACGATCCTGGACCGCGCCGAGGGCATCCCGCTGTACGCCGTCGAGACGGTCCGCATGCTGCTGGACCAGGGGCAGCTCGAGCAGGTCGCCGACGGCTACCGGCCGACCGGACCGATCACCGACCTCCAGGTGCCGGAGACCCTGCACGGTCTCATCGCTGCCCGGCTGGACGGGCTGGGCCGCACCGAGCGGCTGCTCGTGGAGGACGCCGCCGTGCTCGGCAAGTCGTTCCCGCCCGAGGCGCTCGCGGCCGTGACCGGCACGCCGGTCGCCGAGCTGCTCGACCCACTGGCGTTGCTGGTGCGCCGGGAGATCCTCACGGTCACCAACGATCCCCGCTCCCCGGAGCGAGGTCAGTACGAGTTCGTCCAGGACCTGCTGCAGAAGGTTGCCTACGACACGCTGTCCCGCCACGATCGCCGGGCGAAGCACCTCGCCGTCGCGGCCCATCTCGAGGCGGACCAAGCAGTCGATGACGACGACGTCGTCGAGCTGATCGCCGCGCACTACATCGAGGCGCTGCACGCGGTGCCGGACGCGCCGGACGCGGCCCAGACCAGGGCACGAGCCCGCGAGATGTTGTTGCGCGCGGGGGACCGTGCCACCGGGCTGGCTGCGCCCGTCGAGTCGTTGCGCTACTTCACCCAGGCTCTGGAGCTGACCGACGACGCGTTGGGCAGGGCCCGGCTCGACGAGCGCGCGGGTGCGGCCGCTGCTACGGCGGGGCGCGCCCTGGAGGCCCGTGCGCATCTGGACCGGGCCATTTCGGCGTACCAGTCCGAGGGCCAGACGCATGCTGCGGCCCGGGTGTCCGCGGAGCTGGCCGAGGTCGACTTCTACGAGGGCAACCTGAACGTCGCGATCGCCCGGATGCAGGCGGCCCTCGAGGTGCTGTCGGCGGAGGAGCCGGACGCCGACACCGCCGAAGTGTCCGCACAGCTGGGCCGAGTGCTGTTCTTCGTGGGGCGCCCCGAAGAGGCGCTCCCGCACCTCGAACGGGCCCTCGAGGTCGCTGAGCACCTGTGGCTGCCTGAGACGCTTGCCCAGGCGCTGAACACCAAGAGCCTGGTCCTGCTCGCCCTGCGGCGGCCCGTCGAGTCCGACGCCCTCATCGAGAAGGCGCTGTCGGTCGCCCTGGCTGCCGACCGGCACGGCGCTGTGCTGCGGGCCTACTTCAACCTCGCGGAGCGCCAGTCCGACGTGCTCCGGATCGACGAGTCGTTGGAGACCTATCGTGTCGGCCTGGCCTACGCCAGGCGGGTCGGGGACAAGTTCTACGACCTGTCCATGCAGGCCGGAACCGTCTCGGCCCTGCTCACGCTGGGGGACTGGGACGAGGCGCTCGCGATCGCCCAGACCGTCATCGCCGACGAACACCTCAAGAACCTCGAGCTCATCGCCGCCGAGCTGGTGCCGGCCGCCGGCGCGCTGGTCCGCCGTGGCGACGTCGAGGGCGCCAAGAACTTCCTCGACCGGCTGCCCAGTGCTGCGGTCAGCGAGAACGTGCAGAACCGCTCGGCGCAGCACGCCGTGCTGGCCGCGATCGCAAGAGTCGAGGGCCACCCGAGCGAAGCGCTCGAACTCGCCCGGCACGCGGTAGAGGCCCAGGCGACGTTGGGCCTCATCGCACGGGGACCGACCGAAGGCATCATCGAGTCGCTCGAAGCGGCATTCGCCCTCGGGGACGAAGACACGATCGACGAGCTCCTCGAGCTGGCCAGCCGCCGACCGCCCGGAGAGGGAACCCCGATGATCGACGGCCACCGGTTGCGGTTCACGGCCCGGCGGAGCTCCTCGCGCGGTGACGACGAGAAGGCCGCGACCACCTATGCCGCCGCTATGACGATGTTCGAAGAGACCCGCAACGTGTTCTGGCAGGCGACGGTCCGCCTCGAGGCGGCCGAGCACCACGCGGCGCACGGTCGTCCCGACGAGGCCAGCCGGCTGATCGCTGCGGCCCGGCCCACTTTCGAACAGATCGGGGCTCGACCCAGCCTGGACCGGGCCGACCGCGTCGAGGCGCTCACGAAGTCGTCGACGCCCATCGGGTGAGCCGCTCCGCGGGCCGGTCAGGGCAGGTCATTGGCCTCGGCTTCGGCGATGCGGGTGAGCGCCGCGCCCAGGTAGGGCCGGTACGAACGGTCGCCGGCCGTCAGCAGGTCGGCGACCACCAACGGCGCGTGCCGAGCCACGTCGAGCGACGTCACCGGCACCGGCTCGTCCTCGTGCGGGTGCACACCGAGCGCTCCGCCTAGCACGAGCACCAGCGCGTTGACGTCGACCTCGGGGAACCAGCCGGCCGCCTGTGTCGTGCAGCGCACGATGACGTCCTGCACCTCGTCGCCGGTCAGGCCATCCGGATGCAGGTCCTCGAGCAGCGACCGCAGCACGGCGCCGAGCACCAGCCCGACCTGCTCCGCGTCGAGGCTCGCAAGCCGGTCTGTCGCCATCAGAAAATCTTCGCGGTTCGCGGCTACCGCCGCCGCGACCGCCGACGCCGAGCAGTCGGCCAGCACCCGCACGCGCGAGGGGTACGCCGGCACCGCTAGCTGGCGTCGAGGGTGGGCAGGTCGTCGGCGTCGACGATCCGGTAGGCATAGCCCTGTTCGGCGAGGAACCGCTGCCGGTGCGCGGCGAAGTCCTGGTCCACGGTGTCGCGCGCGGTGACGGCGTAGAACCGCGCGGTCCGCCCGTCGGCCTTGGGTCGCAGGATCCGGCCCAGCCGCTGCGCCTCCTCCTGGCGCGAGCCGAAGGTGCCCGACACCTGGATCGCCACCGCGGCCTCGGGCAGGTCGATCGAGAAGTTGGCGACCTTGGACACGACGAGCAGCGAGATCTCACCGACCCGGAACGCCTGGAACAGCCGCTCCCGCTCCTTGACTGTCGTGTCGCCCTTGATGACCGGCGCCTCGAGCCGCTCCCCGAGATCGTCGAGCTGGTCGAGGTACTGGCCGATCACGAGCACCTGGTCGTTGCGGTGCCGCTCGACCAGCTCCTGCACCACGCGGGTCTTGGACGGGGTCGACGACGCGAACCGGTAGCGCTCCTCCGGCTCGGCGACGGCGTACGCGAGCCGCTCCGACTCGGTCAGCGTCACCCGCACCTCGACGCAGTCGGCCGGCGCGATGTAGCCCTGCGACTCGATGTCCTTCCACGGTGCGTCGTAGCGCTTCGGCCCGATCAGCGAGAACACGTCGCCCTCGCGACCATCCTCACGCACCAGGGTCGCGGTCAGCCCGAGCCGGCGTCGCGCCTGCAGGTCCGCGGTCATCCGGAAGATCGGCGCGGGCAGCAGGTGCACCTCGTCGTACACGATCAGGCCCCAGTCCCGGCTGTCGAACAGCTCGAGGTGCCGGTATTCGCCCTTCCGCCGGGTCGTCATGACCTGGTACGTGGCGATCGTGACGGGACGGATCTCCTTCTTCTCGCCGCTGTACTCGCCGATCTCGTCCTCGGTGAGCGACGTCCGCGCAAGCAGTTCGCGCTTCCACTGCCGCCCGGCGACGGTATTGGTGACGAGGATCAGCGTCGTCGCGTTGGCCTCG
>DASYEF010000087.1:0-4935 GCA_036499185.1 Actinomycetes bacterium
CTGCGACAGCGTCCCCTCTCTCGGGACCCGCCGGACAGGGGTGGCCACTCGCGGGCACGACCCGAAAACCCTGCGCCGGGACCTCCCGGCACACCCTGTCACCTGGCACTCTGGCACCGGGTCGGTGACCTGCCTGCGCGCCCGGCGCGCTGTCCTGCCGTCAGGTCGCCTGCTCAAGACCCGGTTGGGATCGTTCCCCCGTGCGGTCCCAACCGGGCCTGGCCCGGGCTCAGCCCGCCTTGCGGCGTCGTCCGGACGAGGCGGCGGCCGGGGCCTTCCGGACCGGCGCCTTGCGCGCCGGAGCCTTGCGGGCGGGGGCCTTGCGAGCGCCCCGGGCCGCTGGTGCCGGATCGACCACGTTCTTGAGGAACATCCCGGTGTGGCTCTCCGGGACCGCGGCGACCTCCTCCGGCGTGCCGGTGGCCACGATCCGCCCGCCGCCGGACCCGCCCTCCGGGCCCATGTCGATGACCCAGTCGGCGGTCTTGATGACGTCGAGGTTGTGCTCGATGACGATGACCGTGTTGCCCTTGTCGGCGAGCCCCTGCAGCACGGTCAGCAGCTTGGAGATGTCCTCGAAGTGCAGTCCGGTGGTCGGCTCGTCCAGGACGTAGACGGTCCGGCCGGTGGACCGCTTCTGCAGCTCGGAGGCGAGCTTCACCCGCTGCGCCTCACCGCCCGAGAGGGTCGGGGCCGGCTGGCCGAGCCGGACGTACCCGAGCCCGACGTCCACCAGGGTGCTCAGGTGCCGGGAGATCGCGGGGACGGCGGCGAAGAACTCGGAGGCCTCCTCGATCGGCATGTCGAGCACCTCGGCGATCGTCTTGCCCTTGAAGTGGACCTCGAGGGTCTCCCGGTTGTAGCGCGCACCGTGGCAGACCTCGCACGGCACGTAGACGTCAGGCAGGAAGTTCATCTCGATCTTGATGGTGCCGTCACCTGAGCACGCCTCGCAGCGGCCTCCTTCACGTTGAACGAGAACCGCCCGGGCAGGTAGCCGCGCACCTTGGCCTCGGTGGTCTCGGCGAACAGCCGGCGCATGTGGTCGAAGACCCCGGTGTAGGTCGCGGGGTTGGACCGCGGTGTCCGCCCGATGGGGCTCTGGTCGACGTGCACGACCTTGTCGACGTGCTCGAGCCCCTTGATCGTCTTGTGCCGGCCCGGCACCGTGCGAGCACCGTGCAACTTCTGGGCGAGTGAGGTGTAGAGGATGTCGTTGACCAGCGTGGACTTCCCGGAACCGCTGACCCCGGTCACCGCAACGAAGCAGCCGAGCGGGAAGGCCACGTCGATGTCCGCGAGGTTGTGCTCCCGGGCGCCCACCACGGTGAGCTCGCGGCCTGGGGTCCGCGGCCGGCGCTCGGTCGTCAACGGGGTCGGGATCGACTTGCGGCGGGAGAGGTAGGCCCCGGTGAGCGAGTCCGGGCTCTCCAGGAGGTCGGAGACGGTCCCCGACACGACCACCTGCCCGCCGTGCTCGCCCGCTCCCGGACCGATGTCGACGACCCAGTCGGCCGTGCGTATCGTGTCCTCGTCGTGCTCGACGACGATCAGAGTGTTGCCGAGGTCACGCAACCTTGTCAGGGTCTCGATGAGCCGCCGGTTGTCCCGCTGGTGCAGGCCGATCGACGGCTCGTCGAGCACGTACAGGACGCCGACCAGCCCGGCGCCGATCTGGGTGGCCAGCCGGATGCGCTGCGCCTCTCCCCCGGACAGCGTCCCGGACGGGCGGTTCAGCGACAGGTAGTCCAGCCCCACGTCGAGCAGGAAGCCGAGCCGGGCGTGGATCTCCTTGATGACCCGCTCGGCGATCTGTCGCTCGCGGTCGGTGAGCTCGACCCCGCGCAGGAACTCGTCCGCCTCGCGGATCGGGAGCTGGCAGACGTCGGCGATCGAGTGCCCTCCGAGCAGGACTGCAAGCGACTCGGGCTTGAGCCGGGACCCCTGGCAGGCCGGGCACGGCACCTCACGCATGTACCCCTCGTAGCGGTCCCGGCTCCAGTCCGACTCGGTCTCGGTGTGCCGGCGCTGGACGAACGGGATCGCGCCTTCGAAGCCGGTGTGGTAGCTGCGCAACCGGCCGTACCGGTTCCGGTACTTCACGTGCACCTGGTAGTCCAGACCGTGCAGGACGGCCTTGCGGGCCCGCTCCGGCAGCTTGCGCCACGGGGTGTCCATCGAGAAGCTCATGTCCTCGGCGAGGGCCACGAGCAGGCGCTGGAAGTACTCGCTGGACGATGCGCCGGCAGCCCACGGCGCCACTGCGCCGTCGCCGAGGGACTTCTCGTCGTCGGGGACGATGAGCTCGGGGTCGACCTCGAGCCGAGTGCCGAGGCCGGTGCACTCGGGGCACGCGCCGAACGGCGAGTTGAACGAGAACGACCGGGGCTCGAGCTCGTCCATCGACAGCGGGTGCTCGTTGGGGCAGGCGAGCTTCTCGGAGAACCGCCGCTCGCGGTCCTTCGCCTTCTCCGGCAGGTCGACCATGTCAAGCAGCAGGATGCCGCCGGCCAGACCGAGCGCGGTCTCGACCGAGTCGGTGAGCCGCCGCTTGGCCGAGGCCTTCACGGAGAGGCGGTCGACGACGACGTCGATGGAGTGCTTGTACTTCTTGTCGAGCTTGGGCGGCTCGGCCAGCGACACGGTCGCCCCGTCGACCCGCGCCCGGCTGTAGCCCTTGGTCTGCAGCTCGCGGAACAGCTCGACGAACTCGCCCTTGCGGCCGCGAACCACGGGAGCCAGCACCTGGAACCTGGTCCCGTCGTCCATCTCGAGCACTCGGTCGACGATCTGCTGGGGCGTCTGCCGGCTGACCGGCTCGCCGCACACCGGGCAGTGCGGACGCCCCGCCCGGGCGAAGAGCAGCCGCAGGTAGTCGTAGACCTCGGTGATCGTCCCGACGGTCGACCGGGGGTTGCGGCTGGTCGACTTCTGGTCGATCGAGACCGCGGGCGAGAGGCCCTCGATGAAGTCGACGTCGGGCTTGTCCATCTGGCCGAGGAACTGGCGGGCGTACGCCGAGAGCGATTCGACGTAGCGCCGCTGGCCCTCCGCGAAGATCGTGTCGAAGGCCAGGCTGGACTTGCCGGACCCGGACAACCCGGTGAATACGATGAGGGCGTCCCGGGGCAGGTCGAGGGAGACGTCCTTGAGGTTGTGCTCACGCGCACCTCGGACGATCAGACGGTCCACGAAGATCCTTCTCGGCCGGTGGTGGTCGGGGGGCATCGGAGGTCGGGTCATCGCGAGAACACCGGGGGCGTTGCCGCTCTTCCATGCTAGGCGGCGGGTCGGACAGCCCGTGCCGGAGACGCCCCGGTCAGCGTCGCTGGCGGGGGACCTCGCCGGTGACCGCACCCGGGACAACGGGAGCGGCTGGTGCGAGGGGTGCGACGGGGGCGGCGGCCGGCTCGGCGGTGCGCGGCGCCGGGTGCCTACGAAGGTCTACGGCGTCGCCCGGAGCGGGGGTGGTGTCCCGCAGGCTCCGGCGCAGCCAGAACCAGCGCATCCGGCGGTCGAAGGTGTGGGCCCGCGCGGACTGGGCGGCCATGTCCCGAAGGAAACCCCGCCCACCCGCACCCGCCGATTCGTCGGCGCTGTCCTGCGCCACGATCGTCCTGCCCGTCGCCGCCCGAACCCCTCTGGGCGCGACGTTAGCCTGCGGGGGCATGGCACGGCGATCGGCCGAACGGTTGATCACCGTTCCCCCCGAACCACCCCGAACCGAGCGAGGAGATTCGATGCCCTACACCGGAGACGTGACGCGTGGGGGTCCGGCGGACGTCCGTGAGCTCGCCGCACTACGGATCAGCAAGGTCTCGGTCGGACCGATGGACAACAACGCCTACCTGGTCGAGTGCCGGGAGACCGGCGAGCGGTTGCTCGTGGACGCCGCCGACGATGCCCCCACCCTGCTCGAACTGCTCGGTGACGGAGGCGTGCAGCAGGTGGTGACGACCCACCAGCACCGCGACCATTGGCAGGCGTTGACCGAGGTGGTCTCCGCGACAGGGGCGCGCACCGCGGCCGGTCGCGAGGATGCGGAGGCGTTGCCGCTGACGGTCGACGACCTCCTCGACGACGGCGCCGAGGTGCGGGTCGGTCACGTCCGGCTCGGTGTCGTGCACCTGGTCGGGCACACCCCGGGCTCGGTGGCACTGGTCTACGACGACCCCGAGGGTCACCCCCACTTGTTCACCGGGGACTCGTTGTTCCCGGGGGGGCCGGGCCGGACGACGCGCCCGGAGGACTTCACGAGCCTGATGAACGACCTGGAGGCCAAGATCTTCGGCGTACTGCCCGACACGACGTGGTTCTACCCGGGGCACGGGAAGGACTCGACGTTGGGTGCGGAGCGCCCGGCGCTGGCCGAGTGGCGTGCCCGCGGTTGGTAGCCGACGTCAGCGGTCGACGGAGGTGGCCTCGTCCGCGCGACGTGCCCGGCGGGCATCCCGGCGGCGCAGCCAGCGTCCGGTGACCGCTGCACCCATCAGCTGGCGGGCCGTCGTGTCCGTCAGGTCCGGCCGAGCGGTGCGGTAGACGGTCGCCCACAGCACCGGTCCGACGACCGCCACCGTCCCGAGTACGACCACGAGCACCGTCGTGCTCGCGCCGAGCAGCTTGAGGGCGGAGGCCAGCAGGACGACGACGAGGGCCCGCCGCACGATGCCCCCGGGCGCCGAGCTGGAGACCCGGGCACCGATGTACACGCCGGGGAGCGCTCCGACGAGCAGGGAGGCTGTCAGGCCGAGCTGGAAGTCGCCGAACAGGAGGTGCCCGAGCGACGCGGAGGCGACCAGCGGGACGGCCTGCACCAGGTCGGTGCCGACCAGCTGGCCGGCCCGGATCGACGGGTACAGCAGCAAGAGCGCGACGATCATCAAGGATCCCGAGCCGACGGACGTCATCCCGACCACGAGCCCGCCGACAATGCCG
>DASYEF010000088.1:0-24815 GCA_036499185.1 Actinomycetes bacterium
AAAGGTCGCGAGGACCGCGTGGTGGTTCGTCCGGATGAAGTCGCGTGCCTCGTCCGGAGTCACGCCGGGCTGGCAAACAACGCGGCTGCAGCGGTCACGTCTGGCGGCGTGCGCCGCGGCGCAGGTCGTGCTCGTGCACGATCGCGGAGGCGTGTCCCTGAGCGAGACCGTGCTCGTCGCGCAGCCAGTTGACCCGCTCGTCGAAGCGCAGCAGTCCCGGCCCGTTCTCGAGGCACTCGAACCAATGCGGGAGATCCCGGCCGGTGACCTGTGGCACCCGCTCGAGAAGCTGCTGGTGGGTGGCCTCGGAGTGGTGCAGGGACATCGGCGCCTCCAGGGGGCTCTCGCGGGTGGTGCACTCAGCGAACCATGGGTCGAGCCTGCCGCACCGGTCCGGCCGCCACAACCCCCCGGTGGGACCAGTCCGCTGCGCGGCGGGCACTAGGGTGCGCGCGTGCCGAGCGACGCGGGTGCGGGCTGGGCGGATCTTCGGGCCGGGCTCGAGGCCGACCTGCGCCGGGTCGGGGACCGGATGAGTGGCCTGTCCGCGGCCCAGCTCGCGGCGCCGGTTCCCCCCTACGGCTCGCGGGCCGATGCGGCCCGCCGCGCCGCCGGTGTTCTGTCCGTGGCGGCGCAGGGCGTCGAGGCACGGGCCGGCGAGCGGGAGCCGGCCTGGCGGCCCCTGCCGGTGCTGGCCGACTTTGCCGTGGCGGACCAGGTCGCCGTCGTGGGTCACGACCTGGCCCAAGCCGTGAGTGACGTCGACCCAGGGACAGTCGTGTGGGCGCCGGGCGGCCGGCGTAGTGCCCTCGAGGTCCTGACCGACGCGGCCGAGGTGTTGGCCGCCACCCGCCGCTTGCTCTGAGCTTCTGTCAGCTGAGCCGCTGGACGATCATCGCCATGCCCTGACCGCCGCCGACGCACATCGTCTCGAGGCCGAACTCCTTGTCGCGCGTGGCCAGGCCGTTGAGCAGGGTCGTCGTGATCCGGGCGCCGGTCGAGCCGAACGGGTGCCCGAGCGCGATGGCCCCGCCGTGCACGTTGAGCCGGTCGATGTCGATGCCCAGGTCGCGGTACGACGGGATGACCTGGGCCGCGAACGCCTCGTTGATCTCCACCAGGTCCATGTCGCCGATGCTCATTCCGGCCAGCGCCAACGCCCGCCTGGACGCCTCGACGGGGCCGAGGCCCATGATCTCGGGGGACAGTGCGCTGACCCCGGTCGCGACGATCCGGGCCAGCGGCGGGACGCCGAGCTCGGCGGCTCGGGTGTCGGACATGATCACGACCGCGGCCGCGCCGTCGTTGAGCGGGCAGCAGTTGCCCGCGGTGACGGTGCCCTGCGCGCGGAACACGGTCCGCAGCCCCGCGACGCCTTCCATGGTGACTCCCGGCCGCGGTCCGTCGTCCGCGGTGACGACCCGTCCTGACGGGGTCGTGATCGGGATGATCTCGCGCTCGAAGAAGCCGTCGGCGATGGCCTTCTCGGCGAGGTTCTGCGAGCGGACGCCGAACGCGTCCTGCTCCTCGCGGGTGATGCCACGCGAGGTGGCGAGGTTCTCCGCCGTCTGGCCCATCGCGATGTAGACATCGGGGAGATGCCCGTCCTCACGGGGATCGCGCCAGGGCTCGTTGCTGGCAGCAGTGGCGTCGGTGCGTGCCCGCGCCTCTGCGAAGAGCGGGTTGACGAAGGCCTCGTCGCCGGCTCCGGCCCCGGTGAACGCCGGGTAGCGCGAGACGCACTCGACTCCCGCGGACACGAAGGCGTGACCCTCGCCGGCCTTGATCGCGTGGAAAGCCATCCGCGAGGTCTGCACCGAGGACGCGCAGAACCGGTTGATCGTCGTGCCCGGCAACCCGTCCAGGCCCAGGGCGACGGCGACCCGGCGGGCCATGTTCACGCCCTGCTCGCCGTCGGGCTCGGCACACCCGAGCATCAGGTCGTCGAGGGTGGAGCGGTCCAGTGCCGGCACCTTGTCCAGGACCGCGCCGATGATGGTGGCGGCCAGGTCGTCCGGACGTACGTCGACCATCGAGCCCTTGCCCGCGCGCCCGATGGGGCTGCGGGCGGTGGCGACGATGACTGCCTCGGGCATGACGGCCTCCAGGGGACTGATTTCTCCGGGGAACCGAGCTCCCCGAACACTAGGTTACCCGCCGGTAACAACGACCAATCTAGCGCAGCGTGGCGTCGTCCTGACGGGAGCTGTCCGGCTCGCCCGAGACCGGCTCCGTACCCTCCAGCTCCTCGGGCGCGGGGCGGTGCCGCAGCAACGCCCACCGCCCGCGCGGTCCGCGGTCGCGGCCGCCGACCTGGGCGCCGGCGACCTCGGTGCCGGGCGCGTCCGCGGCTTCGACGGCGGCCAACGACACGGGGCGGACGCCCTCGCCGCGGCTGAGGTCGGGGGCCTCGTCGGCCTCGGTCCCGATCCAGATGCCCAGGGCGGCGCACATCGAAGGCAGCATCACGGCCGCCGCGCTGGCGTAGCCCGCAACCGAGGGGTGGAACCGGTCCGGGCCGAACATCTCGGACGGCGACGCCGCGAACTCCGGCCCGAGCACGTCGCCGAGCGACACCGTCCGGCCGCCGGCCTCGACCACCGCGATCGTCTGAGCCGCCGCGAGCTGGCGGCTGGCCCGCCGCGCGATCCACCGCAGCGGCTGTGCGACAGGCTCGACCGTGCCCAGGTCCGGGCAGGTGCCGACCACGACCTCGGCGCCCAGCTCGCGGAGACGCCGGACGGCGTGGTCGAGGTGGCGCACCGCGGTCGGCGGCTTGACCCGGTGGGTGACGTCGTTGGCGCCGACCATGATCAGGGCGGCGTCCGGAGTGGTGTCCGCGATCTCGTCGACCTGGGCCGCGAGGTCGCTGCTGCGCGCACCGACCCGGGCCACCACGGTCACGTCGACCGGTCGGTCGGCGCACTCGGCGATCCCGGCGGCCAGCATCGCGCCCGGCGTCTGGTGCGGGTGCTCGACGCCCAGACCGCAGGCGCTCGAGTCACCCAGCACGACCAGCCGCATCGGGAGCCCGCTGTGGTGGTCGCCGTACCGGCCGTCGACCCTCGGCGGCGTGCCGGTGGGCTCGCCGATCGCGCGGCGAGCCAGCGCGGCCTCGGCCCGGATCAACCCGAAGGCGCCGGCCGAGAGCAGGCCGATGCCGCCGCCGCCGTACGCCGCGGCCATCGCGATCCGCCGCGCCACCCGGGCCCGCGTCATCCAGCTGTCACCGAGCGGTCGGCCAGCCAGCCGCGCACCGTCTCGCGGGCCCGGTCGCGGATCTCCGGGCCGTGGGTGAACGCGGCGACGTCGTAATCGGCGTCGGCCAGTGCCGATGCGGTACGCCGGTTGAGTCCGGCGTCGGTGCACCACCAGCCGAACGGCCAGCGCATCCGGTTGAAGGCGTTCCAGACCGAGTCGCCGGTGATCAGCACCCTGCTCGGCTCGTGCAGAAGCGCGATGTGGCCCGGGGTGTGCCCGGGTGTATGCAGGACGCGCAGCCCACCGGCCACGTCCAGCACCTGACCGTCCACCAGCTCGTCGTCGACCGGCGTGGGCGCGGACGTGCCTTTGTGACGCAGCAGGCGCCCGCCGAGGGTGCCGCGGTCGAGCACCGGGCCCTTGCCCTCGCGCACGTAGGCCGCGTCGCGCTCGTGGACCGCGACGGTGGCGCCGGTGCGCCCGCGCAGGCCGGACAGGCCGCCGACGTGGTTGGGGTGCGCGTGCGTGACGAGGAGCCGGGTGACGTCGTCCGGTGCCACGCCGATGTGGGCCAGGCCCGCCATCACCTTCTTCGGCGCGCGTTTGGTCCCGGCGTCGACCAGGGTGACCTGCCCGTCGTCCTCGACGAAGACGAAGGTGTTCACCAGGTCGCGCGGCGCCGTCGGCACGCGCCAGACGCCCGGGGCCAGCTCGATCGCAGGGGGTCGCGACACGCTGGCGAATCTAGCGGACGGCGGCGGCGGGCCCACCGGGCGCGATGGCCGTGACCTTCGCTGTCTACCCTTCCGGGCATGCAGGTCTACGAGTCGATGGTCGACCTGGTCGGCGACACCCCGCTGGTCAGGCTCAACTCGGTCACCCGGGATGTCCCGGCCACCGTGCTCGCGAAGGTCGAGTACCTGAACCCCGGCGGGTCGGTGAAGGACCGGATCGCCGTACGGATGATCGAGGCGGCCGAGCAGTCCGGCGAGCTGCGCCCCGGCGGCACGATCGTGGAGCCGACGTCCGGCAACACCGGTGTCGGGCTGGCGATGGTGGCCCAGCAGCGCGGCTACCAGTGCGTCTTCGTGCTCCCGGACAAGGTGAGCCAGGACAAGATCAACGTGCTGACGGCGTACGGCGCCCGGGTCGAGGTCTGCCCCACCGCGGTCGCCCCGGAGGACCCCCGGTCCTACTACTCGGTCAGCGACCGGCTGGTGCGCGAGATCGACGGCGCGTGGAAACCGGACCAGTACAGCAACCCCAACAACCCGCGCTCGCACTACGAGACCACCGGCCCGGAGGTCTGGACCCAGACCGACGGGCGGGTGACGCACTTCGTCGCCGGCGTCGGGACCGGCGGCACCATCACCGGGGTCGGCCGCTACCTCAAGGAGATCAGCGGCGGCGCGGTGCAGGTCGTGGGCGCCGACCCGGAGGGCTCGGTCTACTCGGGCGGCACCGGCCGTCCGTACCTCGTCGAAGGTGTCGGGGAAGACTTCTGGCCCTCGGCGTACGACCCGTCGATCACCGACGAGATCGTCGCGGTATCCGACCGCGACTCGTTCCTGATGACTCGCCGCCTGGCCCGTGAGGAGGGCCTGTTGGTCGGCGGCTCGTGCGGCATGGCCGCCGTGGCGGCGATCCGGGTCGCCGAGCGGCTCACATCCGACGACATCGTCGTGGTGCTGCTGCCCGACGGCGGGCGCGGCTACCTCGGGAAGATCTTCAACGACGACTGGATGGCGGACTACGGCTTCCTGTCCGACACCGGAGGAACGGGTACGACGGTCGGTGACGTCCTGCGCGGCAAGCGGGGAGACACCCCCGCACTGATCCACGTGCACCCGTACGAGACGGTCCGCGAGGCCATCGACATCCTGCGGGAGTACAGCGTCTCCCAGATGCCCGTCGTCAAGGCCGAGCCGCCGATCACGGCCGGTGAGGTCGTCGGGTCGGTCAGTGAGAAGGAGCTGCTCGACCTGCTGTTCGCAGGGCACGCGCACCTCGCCGACCCGCTGGAGCGGCACATGTCCGCACCGCTGCCGATCGTCGGGGCCGGTGAACCGGTCGCGGCCGCGACTTCGGCGCTGGAGAAGTCCGACGCGCTGCTCGTGCACGACGAGGGCAAGCCGGCCGGCGTGCTCACCCGCCAGGACCTGCTCGGCCACCTCGCGGCCGGCTGATCCTGGGCACCCTCTGGTTTCCGGAGTGATCGTCGGGTAGGACGGTCTCGCGCGCCCGCTCGGGCGTGGCCTTCGACGACCGAGGGAGCAACTCATGGCGCTCGACGATGACGACATGACGACGACGCCCCAGGAAGGCCCGGCCGACGGCGGCGCGGGCTCAGGGCACGACGGTGGCGCCGATGGCGGCGCCGATGGTGGCGCGGACGGCGGCGCGGATGGTGGTGCCGACAAGGGTGCCGACGGTGGCGCGGACGGTGGTGCCGACAAGGGTGCCGACGGTGGCGCGGACGGTGGTGCCGACAAGGGTGCTGACGGTGGCGCGGACGGAACGGCCTGAGCCGTCCTGACGTGACCACGACGGCGTACGACGGCGGCGGGCCGGGAGCGACGTCCCGGCCCGCCCTGCGTCGTTGCATCCGCCTCGACCCGGACGAGTTCGCCGAGCAGGTCTGGGCGCGCGGACCGCTGTTGTCCACCTGCGACCAGCTGGCCACCGAGAACCCGGCCGGCTTCGACGACCTCTTCTCACTCGACGCCGTCGACGAGCTGCTGTCCCGGCGCGGCCTGCGCACGCCGTTCATCCGGCTGGCCAAGGGTGGCGTCGTCACCCCCGCGAGCCGGTACACCCGGCCCGGGGGCACCGGCGCCATGGTCGGCGACCAAGTAGCCGACGACCGGGTGCTCGAGCTGTTCCTCGACGGGCACACCGTCGTGTTCCAGGGGCTGCACCGGCTGTGGCCCCCTCTCATCGAGTTCGCGGGGGCCCTGACCACCGACCTCGGCCACCCGGTGCAGGTCAATGCCTACGTCACACCGACCCAGTCGCAAGGGTTCTCCGCGCACTACGACGTCCACGACGTCTTCGTCCTGCAGGTCGCGGGCGAGAAGCGCTGGCGGATCCACCCACCGGTTCACGACGCGCCGCTACGCGACCAGCCGTGGGCGGACCGTCGTACGGCGGTCGAGGAGCAGGCACGCAACAAGCCGGTCATCGACACCGTGCTCCGCCCGGGCGACGCCCTCTACCTGCCCCGCGGCTACCTGCACGCGGCCGAGGCGCTGGGCGGGGTCACCTGCCACCTGACCGTGGGCGTCCACCCCGTCACCCGGCACGACGTCCTCGAGGCCCTGCTCGACATCGCCTCCGACGACGTCGCGCTGCGTACGTCGTTGCCGCTCGGTGCCGACGTCGGTGACCCCGCTGCGGTGGAGGCTGACGTCGTGGCGACGGTCGCGGCGCTGACCGACCGGCTCCGTACCGTCACCGCCGCCGACGTGGCGGACCGGCTCGCGGGGTCCCTGGTGAGCAGCAACCGGCCGGGACCGATCGCGCCGTTGGCTCAGGCCGCGGCGTACGCCGAGCTGGGACCGGACTCGGTGCTGCGTGCGCGCCCGTTCCAGCGGCACGTCGTCGACACGGCGCACGACGGCGTGATCCTGAGGCTCGGCGACCGGACTCTGCGGCTGCCGGCTGCCACCGACAAGGCGGTCCGCGCCCTCGTCGGGGGTGCGGCGCTGCGGGTGGCGGACCTGCCCGGGCTCGACCCCGAGGAAGCGCTGACGCTCGCGCGCCGCCTGGTCCGCGAGTCGGTCGTCGTGGTCGACGGTCGGTGAGCCCGACCGTAGAGACCTCCGAGTCCGGGCCACCACCTCGTTGCGCGGTCGCCGCTCTCGGCCGCGGCGACCCGATGGTCGGCACCGCCGCGCCGGCGGCGGGCTACCTCCTCGTGGAGCAGCCCGGCGGCTGGGGGCGGCAGGCGCTGGCGTCCTCACGGCTGGACCCGGCGGTCGGTGCAGTCGTGTCCAGCCGGGCGATCCAGCAGGGGCTGCGCGCGCTGCTGATCCGCCGCCCCGGGCGGCACGCGGCGCCGGAGCGCCGGGCATGGGCCGTGGTGAGCTCACGGCCCGGACGGGAGGTCACCTGGTGGGGCGACTTCGGTACGGACGACGAGCTGCGGACGTTGCCCCTCGACGGCAGCAGCGGGACGCCGTCGGACGACCCGTTCTACCTGGTCTGCGCGCACGGACGGCACGACCAGTGCTGCGCGATCGAGGGCCGGCCGGTGGCCCTGGCTCTCGCGCGGCTGCGACCCAGTCGGGTCTGGGAGTGCTCGCACGTCGGTGGTGACCGGTTCGCGGCCAACGTCGTGGCGATGCCGCACGGCCTCTACTACGGGCGCGTCGACGTCGACCGTGCGCAGGAGCTGGTCGAGACGCACGAGCGGGGCGAGGTGGTGCCAGACCTGTTGCGCGGTCGCGCCACCACGACCCCGGCGGCGCAGGCCGCCATTGCGCACGTGCGCGGGCTGGTCAGTGACCCGGCCATCGACGCGCTGTCGCCGGCAGGGACGCTGCACCTGGGGGAGGGCGTCTTCCAGGTCCGGCTGCGCCACGGCACCCGCAACCTGATGGTGACGTTGCGGGCCACCGCGCGCCCCGTGCCCGGTCTGCTCACCTGCCACGCGCGCAACGAGGCGCACCCACCGACGTATGACGTCCTCGAGGTCGCCGAGGTGGGCTAGCCGATCCGGCGCGCCGCCTCCCGTCAAGATCCTTTGTGCGTTCGCTCAGCAGGCGCGCCGAGCGGGCGGTGTGTCGGCGCACAAAGGATCTTGCGGGGGTGGGTCAGGCCTCGGGGAGGGTGACCTTCGTCGGGGCGTCCTGGCCGTGGGCTGCGGGGTTGTAGGCGACCTGGCAGAAGCCGTGGTTGCAGTAGCCGCGCGGGTTCTTGTGCAGGTAGCCCTGGTGGTAGTCCTCGGCGTACCAGAACGTGCCCGCCTCGGCGGCCGGGCGGATCTCGGTCGAGATCTCGCCGAAGCCGGCCTCCTTCAGCGCCTGCTGGTAGCGCGACCGGGAGTCCTGCGCGGCCGCGAGCTGCACGTCGCTGGTGGGGTAGATCGCGGAGCGGTACTGCGTGCCGATGTCGTTGCCCTGCTGGTTGGGAGTCGTCGGGTCGTGGTTCTCCCAGAACGCCTTGAGCAGCGTCTCGAGGGAGACCTTCGCAGGGTCGTAGACGACCCGGACGGCCTCCGCGTGGCCGGTCCGGCCGGTCGTCGCCTCCTCGTAGGTCGGGTTGGGCGTGAAGCCGCCCATGTAGCCGACGGCGGTGGTGTCCACGCCGGGGATCTCCCAGAAGATGCGGTCGGACCCCCAGAAGCAGCCCATCGCGAAGAAGATCTCCTCGTGGCCGGGCGCCACGGGAGCCTCGATCGGCGTGCCGAGGACGACGTGGTCTGGGGCGATGCGGAACGGTCGCTCGGAGCGGCCCGGCAGGGCCTCCTGCGGGCTGACCATGGTGGGCGACTTGTGAAAGAACATGGGACCTCCTGTGCCCCGTTCAACCGGTTCGGTCCGGCCCGTGTTCCGTCCGGCCGGCCACCGGCGAGGGCGTCACACTTCCGTCATCTTCCGACTTCAGACAGGGACGCCCGTGATCGGGTCGGGGGCAGCGCAGGCGAGCAGATCGTCGGCCACGTCCACGGCCCAGCTTGCGACGTCGTACCAGTCGCGGAAGTCGCTGTCCTCGGCGTGGGCCGCACGGACGGCCAACCGCTCGGTGAAGCCGAGCTCGGCCAGGCGCAACCGGCCCGGGAAGAGCCGGTGACCACGCACACCCACGAGGGCGCCGAGGGCCCGCACCTCCGACGAGTCTTCGACGGCCGCCGGTACGCCGGCGACCGGCCCGCTGGAGAAGAGCCAGACCGGTCGGGTCCTCAGCTCGGCGGCATTGTGCTTGACGAACATCCGGGCGGTGGCACTCCAGCGGCCGAGGTAGACCGCGCTGCCGATCACCACGGCGTCGTAACCGGACACGTCGCCCAGGTCCACGAGGTCGCGCACCTCGACGACGCAGGTCGGGTCGGCGTCGGTGACGACCTCGCGCAGGACGTCCCCGATCCGGGCCGCGATCTCGGCCGTGGCGCCGTGCCTACTGGTGAAGCCCACAAGAATCCGCATGCTGACCGCCTCCACCCCCAGAGTCCGGCCCGGGCCGTGCGCGCCGGGAGAGTCGAAGGCCAGCGTCGTCCGGGACCTACGGCCCATGCTCGGTCAGCCCCGCAGCAGGGGGCGGGTGAGGCAGGTCGGGCCGCCGTCGCCCTTGTTGGTCTCGGCGGCGCGGTAGGTGTGCACCTCGACACCGGCTCGCACCAGCGCGGCGCGCGTCCGGGGCGCCGTGTCGGCGATCACCACGACGCCGGGCCGGACCGCGAGCACGTTGCAGCCCTGCTCGCCGAGCTCGTCGGGGTCGGCCGGCACCGTTCGATAGCCGCGGTCGGCGAGCGCCTCGATGAGAGGGACCGGGGCCAGCGGCTCGAAGACGACTGCCAGGTCGGGTGCGACCGGCGACAGCACAGACATCAAGTGCATGACGTGCGAGGGCCCTTGGTGGTGGGGGAGGTCGGCCCGCTCGATGGTGACGCCCTCGCGACCGAGGATCTCGGACAGCTGGTCGTGGGCCGCCGCATTGGTCCGGTACGACCGGCCGACCGCCAGCGTCGTCTCGTCCAGCCAGCACAGGTCACCCCCGTCCGCCGTGGCCGGCGCATCGAGGCGGCCGATGGCCGGTACGCCGGCACGCGCCACCTCGGCGATCAGGAAGCCTGGCTCCGCCTGACGGTCCGGCTTGGCCATCCGCAGCTCGATCGCACCGGCCCCCGTGACGAACACCGGGTCGTAGGCGAAGCATGCGTCGACCATGCCGTCGGGCGCCTGGGCGACCGTGACCTGGACGCCGAGCGAGTCGAGCAGCGCGACGAGCTCGCCGTGCTCACGCAGCAGCGCCTCGGTGTCGGGTTGCCGCCATCCGGCGGCGATGAAGTCACCGGTCGTGTTCGGCCGCACCACCAATGCCCGGCGCAGCGGCGCGGACATCGACCGGACGCCGAAGGACTGCTGCGGACCCATCCGCGCATCGTGCCAGCGTGGTTGGATCGCCGCCATGACGCGGGAGAGGTTCGAGGCGCCCGTCCCCGGTGGTGTGCTGGCCGGAACCGTCGAGGGAGCCGGGCCGCCGGCCCTCGTGCTGCACGGCGGCCCAGGGCTCTCCGTCAGCATCGTGACCGGCCTGGTCGCCGACCTGACGCCGGCGTACCGGGTCGCGGTCTTCCAGCAGCGTGGCATCGCACCCTCCATCACCCACGGCGTCTTCACCATCGACGAGGCCCTCGCCGACGTCGTCGCCGTGCTCGACCACCTCGGCTGGCAGCGGGCCTACGTGGTCGGCAGCTCGTGGGGCGGTCACCTTGCCTTCTGGGTAGCCGGCTCGATGCCCGATCGCCTGCTCGGGGTGCTCGCGGTCGACCCGCTCGGCGCGGTCGGCGACGGCGGGAACGCCGAGTTCGAGGCCGAGATGGAGCGCCGCACCCCGGAGGAGGCCCGGGAGCGCGCGGCCGAGCTGGACCGGCAGGCGCAGGCCGGCGAGGTGGGCGAGGAGGGGGCGCTGGAGAGCGTCCGGCTGTTCTGGCCCGCCTACTTCGCCGACCCGGCCACCGCGCCGTCGATGCCTGAGCCGATGCGGCTGTCCATCCCGGCGTACTCCGGGCTGTTCGCCGACCTGGTGGCCCGGCTGCCTGAGCTCGAGGTGTCGCTGCCGGCGATCACGGTGCCGGTCGGTGTCGTCGTGGGGGAGGGCAGCAGCATTCCGAACTCGGCCGGACGGGCCAGCGCCGACCGCATCCCCGGGGCGTGGACCGAGGTCGTGCCGGGTGCCGGACACCTGCCGTGGTACGAGCGACCCGGATCGGTGCGTCAGGCGCTGGACCGGCTGGCCGCCCACTCGTCGGCGAGCAGAGCGTAGTCCAGCTCGTCGCACCACTCGCCCTTGACGAACTCGTTGCTGATGAGGTGCGCCTCGCGTCGCATCCCGAGCTTCTCGAGCACGGTGGCCGAGGCGGTGTTGCGCCCGTCGAGGCGACCCACCACGCGGTGCAGGCGGAGGTCCTCGAAGGCGAGCCGCAGCATCTCGGCCGACATCTCGGTCGCATAGCCGCGCTGCTGGTGGGCTGGGTGCACGAGGTAGCCGACCTCGCCGCCGGAGTGCTCGACGCTGCGGTAGAAGAGGGTGGCCTCGCCGACCCGCTCACGCGTCTCGCGCAGGACGGCGACGAGTTGGAGCAGGTCACCGTCGCCGCGCAGCACCCGGGTCTGCATCCGTTTGGCCAGCGCCTGCAGGGACTCCTCCCGGGTGAGCGGCTGGTAGTAGAGGTAGCGCGTGATGTCCGGGTCGCCTTGCAGCTCGGCCAGGAAGTCGGCGTCGTCCTCCTGGAACGGGCGCAGGTCGAGGCGCTCGGTCCGCAGGGGGTACGCCGGCTCCAGCACGCCCGCGACGGTAGCGGCGCCGGGTGTCACCGCGCGCGGCAATACCCTGTGCGGATGCAGTTCGAGACGCTTGCGATCCATGCCGGGCAGGAGCCCGACCCGCTGACCGGCGCGGTGGTTCCGCCGATCTACCAGACGTCGACGTACAAACAGGACGGCGTCGGCGGGCTGCGCGGCGGGTACGAGTACAGCCGCAGTGCCAACCCCACCCGGACCGCGCTGGAGGAGTGCCTAGCGGCGATCGAGGGCGGCCGTCGAGGACTCGCGTTCGCGTCCGGCCTCGCCGCGGAGGACACCCTGCTCCGGACGGTGTGCCGGCCGGGCGACCACGCGGTGATTCCGGGTGACGCGTACGGCGGCACCTACCGGCTCTTCGCTCAGGTGCAGCAGGCGTGGGGCCTGGCCTACACGCCGGCCGCCGGGCACGACGCGGACTCAGTCAGCGCCGCCATCCGGCCCGGAGCGACCAAGGTCGTCTGGCTCGAGACGCCGACCAACCCGCTGCTGGGCATCGCCGACATCGCCGCGATCGCATCGGTGGCGCACGACGCGGGTGCGCTGCTCGTGGTGGACAACACGTTCGCGTCGCCGTACCTGCAGCAGCCGCTCGCCCTCGGTGCGGACGTCGTGGTGCACTCCACGACCAAGTACCTCGGCGGCCACTCCGACGTGGTCGGTGGTGCGCTCGTTGTCGGCGACGACGAGCTGGCCGAGCGGGTCGCCTACCACCAGAACGCGATGGGCGCGGTCGCCGGCCCGTTCGACTCGTGGCTGGTGCTGCGCGGCATCAAGACGCTCGGCGTGCGGATGGACCGGCACAGCGCGAACGCGCAGCGCATCGTCGAGCTGCTCACTACTCACGCGAGGGTCACCGAGGTTCTCTACCCGGGGCTGCCCGACCACCCCGGCCACGAGATCGCGGTCAAGCAGATGAAGTCGTTCGGCGGCATGGTGTCCTTCCGGGTGGCCGGTGGCGAGGCCGCCGCGGTCGAGGTCTGCAACCGGGCCGAGGTCTTCACACTCGGCGAGTCGCTCGGCGGAGTCGAGTCGCTCATCGAGCACCCGGGCCGGATGACGCATGCCTCCGTGGCCGGCTCGCCGCTCGAGGTGCCTGCGGACCTGGTGCGGCTCTCGGTCGGCATCGAGGCGGTCGACGACCTCGTCGAGGACCTCACCCGCGCGCTCGCCTGAGGTGGCCGCGCGCCAGCGCCTGGTCGTCTGCGTCGACGTGGGCTCGACGTTCACCAAGGCCGCGCTCGTCGACGTCGAGGCAGGCGTCCTGCTCGGCACCGCGTCGCACGCGACGACGCTCTCGACCGATGTGATGGACGGCGTCGACGCCGTGCGCGCCTCGTTGGACGCGGGTGCGGTCGAGACGCTGGCGTGCTCGTCGGCCGGCGGTGGGCTGCGGCTCGCGGTCGTCGGCTACGAGCGGCTCGTCACCGCCGAGGCGGCGTACCGGGTGGGACTCTCCGCCGGTGCGCGGGTGGAGCACGTGGCGGCCGGGCAGATGTCGCCCACCGACCTGGAGGACCTCGCGGCGGCGCGACCCGACGTGGTGCTCCTCGTCGGGGGGACCGACGGGGGTAACGCCGAGACCTTGCTGCACAATGCCGCCGCGCTGGCGGGCCGGCCGATCGGCGTACCGGTCGTCGTCGCCGGCAACGTCGACGCGCGGGACGAGGTGGTCGGTCGCCTGTCGTCAGCAGGTGTCGCGGTCACGGCGACCGCCAACGTGCTGCCCGAGATCGGCCGGCTCGACCCGCTGCCCGCGCGGCTGGCCATCCGTGAGGTCTTCATCCGGCACGTGATCGGCGGCAAAGGCCTCTCGTCGCGGGCGGACTTCCCGGCAATGGTGCGCGCTGCGACACCCGACGCCGTGCTCGCCGGGGTCGAGGTGCTCGCCGACGGCGCCGACGCGGTGCCGGGCGCCGGTGACGTGCTGGTGGTCGACGTCGGCGGCGCGACCACCGACGTCTACTCCGTGGTGACGCCGCACGGCGAGGACGCGACACTGCGCAAGGACGTCGTCGAGGTGCTCTGGCGCAGCCGCAGCGTCGAGGGAGACCTCGGGATGCGCTGGGGTGCCGAGGGTGTCGTCGACGCCGCGGTGTCCGAGCGGCTGCTCGACGCGGGAGACGCCCAGGTCCTCCGGGCCGAGGCGGTACGGCGGGTGGCGGACCCGGCGTACCTGCCGGTCGAGGAGGCCGGCCGCGACGTCGACGCGCGACTCGGCGAGCTAGCCGTAACGGTGGCCTTGCGCCGACATGCGCGCGCCGCGGGGAAGGACCTGCGCGAGGTCGCGCTGGTCGTCGGCTCGGGTGGGGTGCTGCGACACGCGACCGAGCCGCGGTCCTCGCGCGTACTCGCGCCGGCGACCAGCGACCGGGCGGGCGGCTGGCGGCTGCCGGAGCACGCCCGGGTCGTGGTCGACCGCGACTACGTCCTTGCGGCCGCCGGGCTGCTCGCGCAGGACCATCCGAGGGTCGCGGCGCGCCTGGTCATGGACAGTCTGGTCAGGCAGGGTCTGCGCGGGTGAGCAGCGCCGGTCCGGGAACGTAGGCTCGCATCGTGCGTCTTCTGGTGCGGACGGAGGTCGGTCTCGTCATCGTGTTCGCCGCGAGCCTGTTGGTCGCCTACGTCGGGCTTGCGGTGTTCGTCTCCGGTCAGCACCGGTTCGTCGGCGGCCTTGTCCTCGTCCTCGCGGTGTGGTCCATGATCGCCGCACCCGTCGTGCACGACCGCTTGCATCGCGAACGCGGCGAGCAGAGCCACGTCATCTGGGGCCGAGACGACCGTCGGAAGCCCTCGTGGTGGCCGCGCGGGCCGCTCTGGCCCTGATGCCACTGGCGAGCGGTTGCCACTGACTAGCGGTCCGCGGACCCGACCTCGTCCAGGTCGGGCTCGCTGTCGCCGGTGGGGGAGCGGCTGGGCCGGAACAGGATTGTCGTGGCAGCGACCGCGAACGCGAGCGATGCCAGCGACAGCCACAAGCCCCAGCCCCACCGGACGTGGAGCTCGCCGCCGCTCTGGGCCAAGCGCCGCCCGAACTTATCGGCGTAGTCCTGCACGTACAACACGAGGCAGCCCGTGACGCCGGCGAGGAGGCACGGCACCCCGATGGCGGTGCCTGCCGTCACCGGGTCGAGCCCGGGGTCGGCTCGGCGCAACGCGCGCCCACGTTGAACAGCCAGCCAGGCGAGGCCGAGCGCGCAGGCCCACAGGAGAATCCCGAACCGCGGCTCGTGCGGCTGGTGTGATCCGAAGGTCGCCGCGCCAACTCGCCCCCAACCGTCGACGCCGTCACTCGTCCGCACGCGACCGGACGGTAGGGCGAGGACCCACAGCTGCAAGAACGGAGCAATCACCGCGAGCACCGCCGCGGCCCCCCACAGGACGACGGGGACGACGGCCCACGTCTTTCCGCCTCTCGGCGGGAGCTCGCCGAGGCGCTGGTCTCGCCAGCGGGGCCGAGCAGCCGCCCGGCTGTCACTCATGAATTCGGCGTCCCCCATGCCGCTGTTGTACCAGTGACCGGCCTCACGCTGGCGCGATCCAACGCGGCCGGGCCATGCGCGAGCGCGAGCGGCGTACGCGCCCGGTCAGTCCCGCCACCAGGAGGCCGACCAGGACGCCAGCGAAGCCCACGGTGGCGAGCCCCCACGGGCGGGCGTCGCTGACGTGCACGACGCGGGCCGGCTGCGTTGGCAGGGTGCCGGTGCGGTCGCCGGCGGCGACCCGAGCGGCAGCCTGCTCCCAGCGCGAGCGGCTCTCCAGGTAAGCCTCGTAGGCGCGGTCCTTGTTGGCGAAGGTGCCGGCGTACTCGGCGGCCTCGCTCTCGCTCCACTCGTGGCTCGCCGACGGCTGCGCGGAGCTGGTCGTGCGGTCGGTCTCCTGCGCGACGGCACCACCCGCGACAGCCGGGAGCAGGACGGTGGTCAGGACTGCGGACGCCGCAAGAGCAGCAGAGTGTCGGCGTACCGAGGTGATGGTGCTGTTCATGGTGTTCCCCCTGGGAATCGGTCGTGTTCGCTTGCTCTCGACGCTAGGGAGCAGAACCGTTGGGCGACATACGACGTCCGGCGTACCGCGGCACGCGGTCGGTCGTCAGCCGGTGCTGCCGGCAGCCGGCTCGGTTTCCGCCTCGGCGTGCGGCCGGTGCCGGGTCTCGGTGGACAGCACGGCGGAGAGCACGCCGGCGGCGAGGACACCGGCGGTGACGCCGAACGCGGCACCGAAGGAGTAGGTGTCCGAGAGCCAACCGGCAACGAGCGGACCGGCGACGGCGCCGAGGTCCGAGCTCATCTGGAATGCCGCGATCACAGTGCCGCCGCGCCCGGAGACGACGTCGCCGACTGCTGCGCTCGGCGCCACCGACAAGAACGCCGCGCCGACACCGAACAGGGCCATCGCCACGACGTAGACCGGCAGTGACTGGCCCACCGCGACCATGAGCATGGCGACGGCCGCGAACGAGCCGCCGGCGATCATCGAGGGCCGTCGGCCCCGCCGGTCCGCGATGCCACCGGCCACCAGCAGCAGCGCGCCCTGCGCCGCGGCGGAGACGAAGAAGCCGATGCCGGTCCACGTCCCCGACGCGCCGAGGCCCTCGGTGACGAACAGCGGGATCAACGAGCTGCGTACGCCGAACGTCGCCCAGCCCGAGCCGAGGTTGCTCGTCAGCGCGGCCCGATACCCGGAGACGCGCAGCGCCTGGGGCAGCCGCAAGCTGGGCGGGGGCTGCTTGTCGGGGTCCACGGCGTCGTGCAGGTCCGCCCGGCTCAGGAACACCAGGGCGATCGAGCCGGCTGCCGCCAACGTGGCGGCGTAGACGAAGAAGGGCGCACGCAGCGAGATGTCGGTGAGCGGCCCGCCGATCGCGGGCCCGGCGATCGCGCCGAGCAGGAACCCGGACTGCCAGACGCCGGTAGCCCGGCCGCGCTGGTCCTCGTCGGCGACCCGCAGCAGCAGGGAGATGGCAGAGACCGTGAACATTGCCGAGCCGACGCCGCCGATCCCGCGCAGCAGGATGAGCTGCAGGTAGGTCTGAGCGAGGCCCGCCAGTGCGCTGCTCACCGCGACGATCCCGATGCCGACGGCCAGCACGAGTCGCTCGCCGATCCGGTTCACCAGACGTCCGCTGGCCAGCGCGGACACGAGTCGCATGAAGGCGAACGCGGACACCACCGCACCGGCCGCGGTGCGGCCCACACCGAAGTGGCGGGCGTAGACCGGGATGGCAGGAGCCACGACGCCGAAGCCGACCGCGACCGCGAACGCCACGGCCGCGAGGACCCAGACCTCACGCGGGAGCGCGACCGTGGCGGCGCGCCGGCGCAGGAGGCTCACGGTCGCCGACGCTAGCCGCCGGCCGCGAGGCCCGATGGCTCGGGCAGATCGTGACCGATATGGTGCATTTGACCGATCCGTCGGGATTCGAGGATCATGACACGAATCCCTGTCATCGTCCTTGGAGCCCCTGTGAGCCGCGCCCGGCGTGCCCCCCGCCATCGCCGCACCGGCCGCCCCCGCCGCATCGGCCGGGTCGCTGCCCCGATCGCCGTCGGCGGCGCCGTCGCTGCGGTGAGCCTGACCGCCGCCCCCCTGCGGGACGCCCTGCACACCGCCCCGGGCTCCGGGACGGACCGGTCGGTTGCAGGTGCCGGCCCGGGCGCCGCGACCCTGCAGGTAGCCCCGGTCACGGGTGCTCGCAACGGGACCGGGGGGGACGGGGCCTCGCGCGGCGAGTACCGCCCGTCGCCGTCCGCCGCGCGCTCGGCTGCCCGCTCGACGGCTGGCTCCGGCTCGGCGGACGACCGGGTTGCCACGACCGCGGCGCCCAGCGCTGAGAAAACCACTGGTCCGGGAGGCGGCTCCCCGTCGGCCAGCGGCTCCCCGAGCTCGGCTGCCAGCAGCACATCGGCGCCGGTGTCGACCACCGCGACGCCGACCACCACCCCACCGCCGACCACACCGCCGCCCAGCGGGCTCCCCAGCCTGCCGGTCCCGCTGCCCACCGTGACGCTCCCGGCTCCGCTGCCGACGATCACCTGGCCCTAGCGGCCGGTTCTGCACCGTCCGGAACAGCACGAACGCCCCACCGCGGCGGCTGCCACGGCGGGGCGTTCGGTGACGCTGTGACCGGGACGCCTAGCGCCCCGGGGTCCTGCTGGGCTTAGTCGTCCCAGGGACCGAAGTCATCCTCGACCATGCTGGTCTCCTCTCGTACGGCGCCGCCGGCGGCACCCGCGCAGATAGCTCGCGCGGAGGCTGGCTTCGACGGCTGGTTCATGACCTGCCCACCGGTACGGCGGCTCATGCACGCGTTCTGTCGCGGATCTGAGCCGCCCGTGTGGGCGGGGACCGGGCGCCCGTCGAGGGCGCATACCGGGCAGCCGCTTGGCGGGCTGCTGATACCAGTGTATCGGATGGAACGCGCGGCGCCTTGATCGCGCAGGTGAGACCCGGCGAAACCTCGGCTGAGCCCGGCGGTGAGTACGTCCCCGAGGAGCTCGCTGCGGGCAGTGCGGGCTGTCGGCGGCCGAGGCGAACTGGAGCGGCTGGGTGGCGCACTGGGTCCCGTGCAGCCGATCCACTTCGAAGCGGTCCCGCTCGGCCCTTGCTTTCCGACCGCGCAGCGGGGCCACTTCGTTTTCAGCCTCACCAGCCGGTGGCCCCGGGGGGAGCCGGCGGCGGTTCCGGGGTCAGACCGGCCAGGTCGAGCTCGCAGTCACACGGCCGACGCTAGCCGGAGCTCAGCGCGGTACCGCCGATCCGCGGTGAAGCTCAGCCGGCCCGCCGGCCGGCACCACCACCGCGGCGCGACAGGTAGTCGCTCACCACGAACTGACCGAGTCGCGCGGGGTCCGGGAGGAGCACCCGGCCACCGTTGCGCCGCGCCAGTTCCTGCATGAAGGAGGTGAGTCGCGGGTCGTCGTCGAGCTGGAAGATGTTGAGGGTCGCGCCGCGACGGGTCATCCGGTCGACCTCGACGACGGTCGCGGTGATGGTCTCGGGCTCCGGTGGCCACGCGAAGAACGGGCGCCCGCCGGGCATCAGGTGCGCGGTCGGCTCGCCGTCGGTGACGACGAGCACCACGGGCTCGTGGTCGGGATGCCTGTCCAGGAACCGGCCGGCCAGCATCAGCGCGTGCTGCAGGTTGGTGCCCTGGACGTAGTCGGCGTCCAACCCGGCCAGCTCGGTCGCCTCGAGCGTGCGGGCAAAGGACGAGAAGCCGATGACGGTGAGCGCGTCCTGCGGGAACTGTCCCGACACCAGCGCGTGCAGCGCCAGCGCGGTCGCCTTCGCCGCGCCCCAGGTGTCGCGCAGCACCATCGAGTAGGACAGGTCGACCAGCAGGCAGACGGCGGCCGAGGTACGCCGGTCGGTCTCGGCAACTTCGAAGTCCTCGGTCGCCAGCCGGATGCCACCCCTCGAATTGCCGGACCCGGGTCGCACCCGGCCGGACCGCACCGCGTTGGTGAGAGTCCGGACGACGTCAAGCGGCTGCTCGTCGCCGAACTGCCACTGGCGGCTCGCGCCGGTCAGCTCGCCGGCCTGCCCCGCGTCGGGGACGTCGTGGCCGCCGCGACCGGCCGAGCGCAGGTCGGCGAACACGTGTCGCAGCGCGGTCTGGCCCAGCCGGCGGACCGCCTTGGCGGTGAGGTCGAGCCGGTCCCCGGATCGGTTGAGGTAACCCTGCTCCTCCAGCTCGCGCTCCATCCGGCGCAGCTCGCGTACGACGTCGACCGCGCCGCGTCCGAGCGCCCGTCGCACCGCGTCCTCGTCGATGTCCTCGAGAGTGGCACCGGGGTAGTCCTGGGCGAGGGTGGACTCGAGCTCGTCGAGGTCCGCGAGGTCCTGCAGGGCGCTTGTCGAGTCGCCCAGCCCCATCGGGTCCTCACCGTCCAGCCGCTCGTGGCTGCGCCAGTCGAGGTCCGGGCGTCGGGCTCGCAACGCCGCGCCGAGCTGGGACATCTCGCTGGCGAGGTCCATGTCCTCGAGGGCTCCGGCCATCAGCGCGGCCAGCTCCTCGCGCTGTTGCGGCGTCATCGAGCGCATCATCCGCTCGGCGGCCGCCGCGCGGCGGGCCAGCGAGTCGACGAGCTCGGCGAGGTTCGCCGGGTTGTCGGGGAACATGTCGCCGTACCGCGACATGAACTCGTCGAACTGCTGCTGGGTGTGCTCACCACGGGCGTCGGCCGCGAGCATCCCGTTGAGCTCGGCCATCATGTCCTTGATCCGAGCCATCGCCCGCGGATCCGGGTTCTCCAGCGCGTCCTTCATCCCGCGAAACTGGGTGTCCAGAACCTCGCGGCGCAGCAGGTCCTTGACCTGCTCGAAGGTCTGCGCCGCCTCGGGCGAGCGCCAGTCGTAGCTCTCCAGCTGGCGGACCGCGCGGGCGGGGTCGGACGGCAGCGCGTCCAGGGTCGCCTCACGGAACCGCGCGTCCTCGGACGGGTCCGGGAAGAGCGCCGATCGCTCCTGGCCGACCGCCGTGTCGATCAGCCGGCGGACCTCCTCGAGCGTCCCGCCCATCCGGCCTTGTTCGCGCAGGGCCTGTCGCTGCTCGCGGACCTTGCGGAGCAGCTCCGCCAGCCCCTGGGGGCCGGTGCCGTCCCGCGGGCCGCGCCACAGCAGCCGGCGCAGCGCATCCTTCGGCGACAGGCCGGCCAGCACGTCGTCGCCCATCCGGTCCAAGGCCCGTCGCACGTCGTACGGCGGCGCGAGCGGGTCCGGCCCGTCGTGCCAGCTGCCGTAGCGGTAGCCGCGCGACCGCGGCCCCTCTCCTGCTGGCATCTCAGCTGCCGTAGACGACGCCGTCGGGGCTGTCGTCCTTGCTGATCCGCCGGTTGAGGAAGAGGCCCTCGAGGGCGAACTCGAGTCCCGCGGCCGCCAGCTCCGGGGTCTCGGCGCCCTCGTCGATTCCGAGCAGCTCGAGCACCTTGGCCAGCCCCGGCAGCGGCCCGACCTGCTCGAGCAGCCGTCGGCCGGGCACCAGGTCGCCGCTCTCGACGAGCAGGCCTTCGTCGAACTTCGCGATCAGCGCGGACAGGTCCGAGGCGCCGAGATGCTGGCGGAAGGTCTCGACCACGGAACGGCGCAGCAGGTGGGCGAGCACCTCGACCTCACGCCCCTCCTCGTCGGCCTCGAACTCCACCTTGCCGAGCAGGCTCGGGACGACGGCGGGCAGGTCGCACACACGCGCCACCGCCGGGTCCTCGCCGGTGAGCGCCGCTCGGCGCAGCGCCCCTGCTGCCGCGGTCTCGGCTGCGGCCACGCCGAACCGGGCCGAGACACCCGACCGGGAGTCCACGGCCGGTGACTCGCGCACGTGGCGGGTGAAGCGCGCGACGGTCTCCAGGAGGAAGCCCGGCACGATCGCCGCGAGGTCGGCCTCCTGCCGGATCACTTCGATCTCGTCCTCGAGCAGGTCGGGGTAGTGGGTGCGGATCTCGGCACCGAACCGGTCCTTGAGTGGAGTGATGATGCGACCGCGGTTGGTGTAGTCCTCGGGGTTGGCACTGGCGACGAGCAGCACGTCGAGCGGCAGGCGGAGCGCGTAGCCGCGGACCTGGATGTCGCGCTCCTCGAGCACGTTGAGCAGCGAGACCTGGATCCGCTCAGCGAGGTCGGGCAGCTCGTTGATGGCGAAGATGCCGCGGTTCGTGCGGGGCACCAGGCCGTAGTGCACCGTCTCGGGGTCGCCGAGGGTGCGGCCCTCCGCGACCTTGACCGGGTCGATGTCGCCGATGAGGTCACCGACCGACGTGTCCGGGGTGGCGAGCTTCTCGCCGTACCGTTCGGAGCGGTGCTTCCAGCCCACCGGCAGCCGGTCTCCCAGCTCGGCGTGCAGTCGCCGGCAGCGAGCGCACACGGGTACCTCGGGGTGGTCGTTGATCTCGCAGCCGTCGACCACCGGGGTCCACTCGTCGAGCAGTGTCGTCAGCGTCCGGATCAGCCGCGTCTTGCCCTGGCCGCGCTCGCCCAGCAGCACGACGTCGTGGCCGGCGAGCAGGGCCCGCTCCAGGGCGGGCAGGACGGTCTCGTCGAAACCGACGATGCCCTCGAAGCGGCGGCGCCCGGCCCGCATCGCCGCGAGCAGGTTCTCGCGCACCTCGGTCTTGACGGGGCGGTACTCGTGGCCGGTGTCGCGCAGATCGGCGAGCGTCATGACAGCGGGGGAGGGGCCGGTGCTGGTGGTTCCGTCGGGCATGACGTCGACCGTACGTCTCCGGGCTGCCCGATCACAGGTGGCTGGCAGACTGACGGCCATGAGCGTCCCGACCACCCCCGGCGCCGCCCTGCCCGTCGACATCGACGACGTCAAGGCGGCACGTGCCCTGCTCGAGGGGATCATCAGGGACACCCCGGTCCAGGGGTCGCGGCCCCTCGCCGAGGCCGTCGGTGGCCCGGTCTGGCTCAAGTGCGAGAACCTGCAGCGGGCCGGCTCGTTCAAGATTCGCGGGGCCTACACGAGGATCGCCGGCCTCACGCCGGAGGAGGCGGCGCGCGGCGTCGTCGCCGCCAGCGCCGGCAACCACGCGCAGGGGGTGGCGCTGGCCGCGTCCCTGCGCGAGATCACATCCACGGTGTTCATGCCCGAAGGTGCGCCGATCCCCAAGGTCCAGGCGACCAAGGCCTACGGCGCCCACGTGCGCTTCCACGGCACCTCGGTCGACGAGGCGCTGCTCGCGGCCCGGGAGTTCGCCGAGGAGACCGGGGCGGTCCTCGTGCACCCCTTCGACCACCCCGACATCGTCGCGGGCCAGGGGACGGTCGGCCTGGAGATCCTCGAGCAGGTGCCCGACGTGCGCACCGTGGTCCTCGGCGCCGGTGGCGGCGGCCTGCTCGCTGGCGTCGCGCTGGCGGTGAAGTCGACGCACCCCGACGTGCGGGTCGTCGGCGTGCAGGCCGAGGCGGCGGCGGCGTTCCCCGCGTCCCTCGCCGCCGGGCGCCCGGTGCCGCTGGAGCGGATGTCGACCATGGCCGACGGCATCGCGGTGGGCTGCCCCGGGACGGTTCCGTTCGAGATCGTGCACCGGCTCGTGGACGACGTCGTCACGGTGTCGGAGGAGTCGCTCTCGCGGGCGCTGCTGCTCTGCCTGGAGCGCGCCAAGCTCGTCGTCGAGCCGGCCGGTGCCGCGGGCGTCGCCGCGCTGCTCGACGACCCGCGGGCCTTCGAGCCGCCGGTCGTGGTCGTGCTCACCGGCGGGAACATCGACCCGCTGCTGCTCATGCGGGTGCTCCGGCACGGCCTGGCCGTAGCGGGACGGTTCCTGGCGTTCCGGGCACACATCTCGGACCGTCCGGGGGCCCTGGTCGAGCTGCTCAGCGAGGTCGCCGCCGCGGGGGCCAGCGTGGTCGAGGTCGAGCATGTGCGGACCGACGCGCGGCTGCGCGTCGAGGAGGTCGAGGTGCGCCTCCAGCTGGAGACCCGCGGCGAGGAGCACTGCGAGCAGGTCCTCACCCGGCTGCGCGAGGCCGGTTACCAGCTGGTCTTCTGACGTTCGCTTGACGTCGACAGTTCGCGATGTATCGTGTGCTAGACGCGATACATCGCGTTCGGAGACGGTCGTCGACGATGAGAAACCGCCTCGCGGCGTGTCAGACCTCTCGACGAGGATCGATGCACAGCAACGCCGGAGGAGAGCAGGCAATGACCGACGCGATCGTGGCCCGAGGGCTGACCAAGAGCTATGGCGAGGTGCACGCCCTGAGCGGGCTGGACCTCACGGTGGCCGAGGGGACCGTGCTCGGGCTGCTCGGTCCCAACGGTGCGGGGAAAACGACGTGCGTGCGGATCCTCACCACGCTGCTCGAGCCGGATGCGGGCAGCGCGACCGTCGCCGGCTTCGACGTCGTCACGCAGGGCCGCGAGCTGCGCCGGGTGATCGGCCTCTCCGGCCAGTACGCCGCGGTGGACGAGCACCTCACCGGGTTCGAGAACCTTGACATGGTGGGCCGGCTCTACCACCTGGGCCGGTCGCGCAGTCGGGAGCGGGCCCAGGAGCTGCTGGATCGCTTCGACCTCGCCGAGGCCGGCGGGCGGACCGTCAAGGGCTACTCCGGCGGTATGCGTCGGCGCCTTGACCTGGCCGCCGCGCTGGTGGCCGAGCCGCCGGTGCTGGTGCTCGACGAGCCGACCACGGGCCTCGACCCGCGCGGTCGAGTCGGCATGTGGGACGTCATCGGCGACCTGGTCCGCGGCGGTACGACGGTGCTGCTGACCACGCAGTACCTCGAGGAGGCCGACCGGCTGGCCGACCGGATCGCAGTCATCGACCACGGTCGGGTCATCGCCGAAGGCACCTCGGACGAGCTCAAGGACCAGGTTGGTGGCGAGCGCATCGAGCTCACCGTCGCTAACAGCGAGCACGCCGACGTGGCCTTCCGCGCCCTGGCCGGGCTCGGCACCGGCGACCCGCAGCTCGACCGCGACGGCCGTCGGCTGACGGTGCCCGTTGACGGCGGCGCGTCGGTCCTCGTGGCCGCCATCCGCGAGCTGGACGCGGCCGGCGTCACGGTGCAGGACATCGGCCTGCGGCGCCCGACGCTGGACGACGTGTTCCTCAGCCTGACCGGGCACGCCGCGGAGGACGCGCAGGAAGAGGCGGCCAAGAAGGCGCGCAAGGCGGGGCGCAAGAAGCCGACCGACCCGCCGGGTGATCCGGACGCACCACTCGGGTCCGTGCCGAGCTCCGAGGACGAGGACGACAAGGAGGTGGCGTCGCGATGAGCACATTCACCGACGCGGTCGCCGACTCGGCGGTCATCACCAAGCGCAACCTCATCAAGGTCAAGCGGGTGCCGGACCTACTGGTCTTCACGACCATCTCGCCGATCATGTTCGTGCTGCTGTTCGCCTACGTGTTCGGTGGCGCGATCAACGTGCCGGGCGTCGGCTACAAGCAGTTCCTCATCGCCGGGATCTTCGCGCAGACCGTCGTGTTCGGGTCGACGTTCACCGGCTACAGCCTTGCCGAGGACCTGCAGAAGGGCGTCATCGACCGGTTCCGCAGCCTGCCGATGGCTCCGTCGGCGGTGCTGTTCGGCCGGACGCTCAGCGACGTGTGCGTGAACATCATCAGCCTGTGCGTCATGGGG
>DASYEF010000089.1:0-1999 GCA_036499185.1 Actinomycetes bacterium
GTGGCAGTCAGCCGGCTCGGCGTACTCGGCGGGGGAGTGACTGACCCCGCTGGGGTTGCGCACGAACAACATCGCGCTCGGCACGCCCGCGTCGGCGAGGATGCCGGCGTCGTGCCCGGCGGCGGTGGGCAGCTCGGGTACACCGCCGAGTGCCGTCTCAACCCGGCTGCGCAACTCGGCCGGGAAGCGGACCTCCGGCGTCCACGACTCCTCGACCGGCTCGACCGCGGCGGCGGCGGCTACCTCGGCGACGACTGCGCGGACCGCCGGTTCGGCGGGTCCCCGGGCGTCGAGCCAGCCCTGCACCGAGGATGGCACCGCGTTGGTGCCGTTCGGGACGACCGCGACCCGGCCGATCGTGGCCACCGCCTCGTGCTCGGTGGCGGCCTCGCGCGCCGCGAGCACCGCTGCCGCCAGCCGCAACATCGGGTCGTCGCGGTCCTCGAGCCGGGTGGTGCCCGCGTGGTTGGCCTCCCCGGCGAGGTCGAGGCGCCACCGGCCGTGCGGCCAGATGCCGGTCGCGACACCGACCGGGTGGTTGCCCAGGCCGCGACCCTGCTCGACGTGCAGCTCGACGAAGGTCCCGACGCCGCGCAACGTCTCGGCGTCGTGGCCGAGGTGGTCGGGCGAGACACCGGCGCGTGCCATGGCCTGCGCCAGGGTGTTGCCGTCGGAGTCGGTCAGGCCCCGCGCCCGGTCGGGGTCCAGCACGCCGGTGAGCAGCCGCGATCCGGTGCAGGCGATGCCGAACCGCGCGCCCTCCTCGTCGGTGAAGGCCACGATTCCGACCGGGCGCGCCGGTGACCATCCGCGGGCGCGTAGCACATCGATCGCGGCGAACGCCGACACGATGCCGAGCGGACCGTCGTACGCACCGCCGTCCGGCACCGAGTCGAGGTGGCTGCCGGTGACCACGCCGGGGCCGTCGGCGTCCGGGTCGCCCCACCAGGCCCACTGGTTGCCGTTGCGGTCGACGACGAGGTCGAGCCCGCGCCGCGCCGCCTCGGACGCGAACCACTCGCGGCAGGTGAGGTCCGGCGGGCCCCAGGCGAAGCGCCGGTAGCCGCCGGTCCGCGGGTCCCGCCCGACCGGCAGAAGGTCCGCCCACATCCGGTCGAAGGACTCGACCCCGCCACTGCTGCCCTGCTGGTCGAGCCCGGACGCCTCGGTCACGGCGTCAGCGTAGGGGGGTGGCAGGATGCGGTGCCCGGAGCGGCCGCGGACGCGATCGCCCGACCCGAGGAGACCCATGCGCCTGCTGTTGATCGGTGCCCCCGGTGCCGGCAAGGGCACCCAGGCGACCCGGCTGGCCGAGCACTTCGGCATCGCGCACATCTCCAGCGGCGACCTGCTGCGCGGTCACGTCGGCGACGAGACCTCGCTGGGCAAGCAGGTGCAGCAGTACGTCTCGCTCGGCGACCTCGTGCCCGACCAGATCGTGCTCGACATGCTGCGCAAACCGATCGTCGAGGCCAGCGCCCGTGGCGGCTACGTCCTCGACGGGTTCCCGCGCACCGTGGAGCAGGCCGAGATCGCCTACGAGACGGCGCGCGAGCTGGGGGTCGCCGTGCAGGTGGCGGCCTATCTCGACGTACCGCGTGAGGAGCTGGTACGCCGGCTGCTCGCCCGCCACCGCGGCGGCGACGACACCCAGGACGTCATCGAGCACCGCCTCGAGGTCTACGAGTCACGCACCCGCCCCATGGTCGCCTACTACGCCGACCGCGAGGTGCTCGTCAGCGTTGACGGCTCGAAGCCCGAGGACGAGGTCACCCGCGACCTGATCCACGAGCTCGAGCTGCACAAGCCGCTGTACGCGGACTGACTGCTTCGACACCGGAGCTCTCCCGTCGTTGTGGGTGCGGGTCAGTGCGGCTTCGGATGAGGGGCGGGGCTCGGCTGGGTGCGGATCTGTCCCGCCCGGCGTGGTGCGGGTCAGTGCGGCTTGGAATGAAGGGCGGGGCTCGGCTGGGTGCGGATCTGTCCCGCCCGGCGTGGT
>DASYEF010000090.1:0-14183 GCA_036499185.1 Actinomycetes bacterium
CACCGGACCTCCGCCGGATCGCCCGCGACCTGAGGCAGGGGGGCACCGACCGGTCTGAGGGTGACGAACCACCGTTCTGAGCTACACCCGGGCGCGCCGCCCGAACCGCTTCCAGGTCCGTCGCGGTGGCTCGTAGGGCGCGTAGCCGAAGATCCGCTCCCACCCGTGCCGGGCCACCCGCGTCTGGGCGCCGTACCGCGCCCAGATCAGGCCCTGTCCGACCGTGCGCGTGCGCAGGTCGACGACCGTCCAGGCCTGGTCCAGGATCAGCGCGAAGTCCCGCAGCGCCTGGTCGCCCGCGAGGGCCTTGTCCAGCGACATCGCTCCTGGGTGCGTCTTCCACACGTGGTGCAGGCGGTCGTGGCGCACCGCGTCCAGGTCCGTGCGGCCGGGCTGCTCGGCCTCGGCCACCACGTCGCCGAGGAAGGTCGCCAGGTCCGGCGCCTGGTGCAGCAGCAACGGCGGGTCCTGACCCACGAAGAACACCGGCGCTACGTCGACGGTGTCCGGCGTCAGGTCCAGAACCCAGCGGTTGCCGGCGTCGTCGCTCATCACCGGGTGACCGGCCGGCAGCAACCGGGCGAGTGCTCCGCCGCGAGGCAGCTCCGGACCGGCGCCGGTGAGGTCCAGTCCGAGACGCTGTACGCCGGTGGTCACGGCCAGCAGATCGGTGAGCTCGACCGGGAGCGGAACCGGGTACGCAGCCTGCAGCCGGGCGATCCCGGTCGGGTCCAGACCGGGGCCGGCCTGCACCGCGCGCAGCCGGTCCACCACGTCCACACCCGCACGGTACGTCGCCGCGGACCGCGATGCCGGAAGGTCCCTCTACCCTGTGGGTCGCCGACCGGCAGGTCGCGAGGCCGAGGAGGGAACGTGCACGTCTGGCGATCGCTCGACGACGTGACGGCGCAGCCGCCGGCCGCGTCGGTCGTGACGATCGGCAACTTCGACGGCGTGCACCTCGGGCACCAGGCGCTCCTGCGCGGAGTCGTCTCCGCGGCGCGGGCGCGCGGCGCGGAGGCAGTGGTGACGACCTTCGACCCGCACCCGATGACCGTGATCCACCCCGACTCCGCCCCGCCGCGCCTCACCACCCCGGCGCACCGACTCGCTCTGCTCGAGGAGCAGGGCGTCGACGCCGTCCTGGTGCTCCCCTTCACCCATGAGCTCTCGCTCTGGTCACCGGCCGAGTTCGTCACCCGGGTGCTGGTGTCCGGCCTGCACGCCGTCGAGGTCCACGTCGGGGATAACTTCCGGTTCGGCCACCGCGCGGCCGGTGACGTCACCACGCTGCGCGAGCTCGGGGACGCACACGGCTTCGCCGTCGTCGCTGTACCGCTCACGGGCGACACCACCCGGTGGTCCTCGACCTACGTGCGCCAGAGCCTCGCCGAGGGCGACGTCGCGAGCGCGGCCGCGGCGCTGGGCCGCCCGCACCGGGTCGAGGGTCCGGTGGTCGAGGGGGACAAGCGGGGCCGCGAGCTCGGCTACCCGACGGCCAACCTGGACCTGCCGGCGGGCTCCGCGATCCCGGCCGACGGGGTGTACGCCGGGTGGCTCACCCGGGCCGACGGCGCCCGGCTGCCCGCGGCGATCTCGATCGGCACCAACCCGACCTTCGGCGGCACCAGCAGACGGGTCGAGGCCTACGTCCTGGACCGCGACGACCTCGAGCTGTACGGCGAGCACGTCGCCGTCGACTTCCTCGCCCGCTTGCGCGAGACCGTGCGCTTCGACGGCATCGAGCCGTTGCTCGCCCAGATGGCCCTCGACATCGAGCAGGCCCGGCAGCTGACGGCTCCCTAGGGTGACCCTCATGGAGTACCGCACCCTCGGCAGCTCCGGCGCCGCCGTGTCGACGTACGCGCTCGGGACGATGACCTTCGGCGCCGAGGCCGACGAGGACGCGGCGCACGACCAGCTCGATACTTTCCTCGAGGCCGGCGGGACCCTGGTCGACACCGCGGACGTCTACACCCACGGCGCCAGCGAGGAGATCGTCGGGCGCTGGCTCGACGACCGGCCGGCCGACGTCACCGACCGGGTGGTGCTGGCGACCAAGGCCCGGATGGCGATGGGCGAGGACCCCAACGACGTCGGGCTGTCGCGCCGGCACCTCGCCCGGGCGCTGGACGCCGCGCTCACCAGGTTGCGGGTCGAGTGCATCGACCTCTTCCAGGTGCACGCCTGAGACCCGCTGACCCCGGTCGAGGAGACGTTCGGTTTCCTCGACGACGCAGTGCGGGCCGGCAAGGTCCGCTATGCCGGCCTGTCCAACTACACGGGTTGGCTGGTGCAGAAGGCCGTCGACGTGGCCGAGCACCGCCACCTCCCGCGACCGGTCACGCTCCAGCCGCAGTACAACCTGCTCTCCCGTGAGGTCGAGTGGGAGATCATCCCCGCCTGCGAGGCCAACGGGCTCGGGTTGCTCCCGTGGTCCCCACTGGGCGGCGGCTGGCTCACCGGCAAGTACACCCGCGACCAGCGCCCGACCGGGGACACCCGCCTCGGCGACGACCCCGAGCGCGGCGTGGAGGCCTACGACAAGCGCGCCGCGAGCGAGCGGACCTGGGCCGTCGTCGACGCCGTCCGGTCCCTCGCCGCGGCCCGGGGCGTGCCGATGGCCGCCGTCGCCCTGGCCTGGCTGCACGACCGCCCGACCGTCTGCTCCGTCGTCCTCGGCGCCCGCACGACCGAGCAGCTCACCGCGAACCTCGGCGCCGCGGGCCTGCACCTCTCCGCCGAGGAGACTGCCGTTCTGGACGCCGCCAGCGACCCGGCGCCGGCCGACTACCCGTACGGTCCGGCCGGCGCCGCCCAGCGCGAGCGGGCGCTCTAGACCGACGACGCCCCTCACCTGCGCCGATTCGGCCGTGGCAGGCTCCGGCTGGTAGCCTCGGGGACTGCCGTGCATGCGGCGTGAGTTTCGTATGTCTGCCCGTGATTCCGACCAGGCAGCGCTCACCAGTACAGACCCAAAGGAGAGTTGTGTCGCTCGACACCGCCACCAAGAAGCAGATCATCGATGAGCACGGCGCCACCGGGACCGACACCGGCTCTCCCGAGGTCCAGGTCGCGATGCTCTCGCGTCGCATCTCGGACCTCACCGAACACCTCAAGGAGCACAAGCACGACCACCACTCACGTCGTGGTCTGCTGCTCCTCGTTGGCCGGCGCCGCCGGCTGCTCAACTACCTGGCGAAGACCGACATCAACCGCTATCGCGCGTTGATCGAGAAGCTCGGCCTGCGCCGCTAGCCCACCCCAGAGGAGCGGTTCGCCACGGCGTCCCCGGTCCTCGGTAGTGGCCGGCGGACGCGACGACGCGGCTGAGCCGTATTCTCCCTCCGCAGGCTTCCATCGAAGACCGGCCGGCTGTGACGCGACCTGCTCCGCACGAAGGACAGGAGCACCCCCACATGGATGGACAGTCCGTCCACACCGCCGACGCCGTGATCGACAACGGCTCGTTCGGCACCCGTACGGTCCGGTTCGAGACCGGGCGCCTCGCCCGCCAGGCGGCCGGCTCGGTCGCCGCGTACCTCGACGACGACACCATGCTGCTGTCGGCCACCACGGCCGGCAAGCACCCCAAGGAGAACCTCGACTTCTTCCCGTTGACGGTCGACGTCGAGGAGCGGATGTACGCCATCGGGCGCATCCCCGGCTCGTTCTTCCGTCGCGAGGGCCGGCCCTCCGAGGACGCGATCCTCACCTGCCGGCTGATCGACCGCCCGCTGCGCCCGACGTTCGCGAAGGGCCTGCGCAACGAGGTCCAGGTGGTCATCACGGTGATGGCCCTGGACCCCCAGGACATGTACGACGTCGTGGCCATCAACGCCGCCTCGGCGTCCACGCAGCTGTCCGGCCTGCCGTTCTCCGGCCCGGTCGGCGCCACCCGGGTCGCCCTCATCGACGACCAGTGGGTGGCGTTCCCCACCCACGAGCAGCTCGGGTCGGCAGTCTTCGACATGGTCGTCGCGGGCCGGATCGCCGGTGACGATGTGGCGATCATGATGGTCGAGGCCGAGGCCACCACCGCCGCCTGGCACCTGATCAAGGACGACGGCAAGACCGCTCCCACCGAGGAGATCGTCGCCCAGGGCCTCGAGGCCGCCAAGCCGTTCATCAAGGTCCTCTGCGAGGCCCAGCAGACGCTGGCCGCCGCGGCTGCCAAGCCCACCGCCGAGTTCCCCCGGTTCCTCGACTACCAGGACGACGTCCTGCAGGCCGTCACCGACCTGGTGCAGGACGAGCTCGGCCAGGCCCTCACGATTGCGGGCAAGCTGGAGCGCGAGACCGAGCTGGACCGGATCAAGGACTCCGCCAAGGAGAAGCTGGCAGGGCAGTTCGAGGGTCGCGAGAAGGAGATCAGCGCGGCCTACCGCTCGGTCACCAAGTCGCTGGTCCGCCAGCGGATCCTGCGCGACAAGGTCCGCATCGACGGTCGCGGCCTGTCCGACATCCGGACCCTCTCGGCCGAGGTCGAGGTGCTCCCGCGGGTGCACGGCTCGGCGCTCTTCGAGCGCGGCGAGACCCAGATCCTCGGGGTGACGACGCTCAACATGCTCCGGATGGAGCAGATGATCGACACGCTCAACCCCGAGAACCGCAAGCGCTACATGCACAACTCCAACTTCCCGCCCTACTCGACCGGTGAGACCGGCCGGGTCGGGTCGCCGAAGCGCCGCGAGATCGGTCACGGCGCGCTCGCCGAGCGGGCCCTCCTGCCGGTGCTGCCGGCGCGCGAGGAGTTCCCCTACGCGATCCGTCAGGTGTCCGAGGCCCTCGGCTCCAACGGCTCGACGTCGATGGGCTCGGTCTGTGCCTCGACCATGTCGCTGCTCCAAGCCGGTGTGCCGCTGCGCGCCCCGGTCGCCGGCATCGCCATGGGACTCGTCTCCGACACGGTGGACGGTGAGACGCAGTACGCCGCGCTCACCGACATCCTCGGCGCCGAGGACGCGTTCGGCGACATGGACTTCAAGGTCGCCGGCACCCGTGAGTTCGTCACGGCGATCCAGCTGGACACCAAGCTGGACGGCATCCCCGCCTCGGTCCTCGCCAGTGCGCTGACCCAGGCGAAGGAGGCGCGCCTGCACATCCTCGACGTCATGCACGAGGCCATCGACGCGCCCGACGAGATGTCGCCGTACGCGCCGCGGATCATCACGATCAAGATCCCGGTGGACCAGATCGGTGCGGTCATCGGCCCCAAGGGCAAGATGATCAACCAGATCCAGGACGAGACCGGCGCCGACATCACCATCGAGGACGACGGCACGATCTACATCGGAGCCACCGACGGCCCGAGCGCCGAAGCGGCCCGCACGATGATCAACGGGATCGCCAACCCGACCATGCCCGAGGTGGGCGAGCGCTACCTGGGGACCGTCGTGAAGACGACGACCTTTGGCGCCTTCGTCTCCCTGCTCCCGGGCAAGGACGGCCTGCTGCACATCTCGAAGCTGCGCTCGCTGGCCGGTGGCAAGCGGGTCGACAACGTCGAGGACGTCGTCAAGATCGGCGACAAGATCCAGGTGCAGGTCGCCGAGATCGACCCGCGGGGCAAGCTCTCGTTGGTGCCGGTCGAGGCGGGCGACAACGCGGCCTCGGCCGCATCGGCGGCGTCGGCCGACGCAGCCGCTCCGGCGGACGAGGTCTAGGCACCCGTTGGGGCGCCAGACCACACGCACGCTGCACCGGGGGGACGGCGGTGGCGGACTCGTCCGCCACACCGTCCTGCCCGGTGGGCTGCGCGTCGTCACCGAGGCGGTGCCGACGGTCCGCTCGGTGACAGTCGGCGTCTGGGTCGGCGTTGGTTCTCGGGACGAAGCCAGCTCGCTGGCAGGTGCCTCGCACTACCTCGAGCACCTGTTGTTCAAGGGCACCCGGCGTCGCGACGCTCTGGCCATCTCGGCCGCGATCGACGCGGTCGGCGGCGAGATGAACGCCTTCACGTCCAAGGAGTACACCTGCTTCTACGCGCGGGTGCTCGACGAGGACCTGCCGCTCGCCGTCGACGTCGTCGGTGACCTGGTCACCTCCTCGGTGATCCGGGCGTCGGACGTCGACGCGGAGCGTGGCGTGATCCTCGAAGAGATCGCCATGCACGAGGACGACCCCACCGACATGGTCCACGACCAGTTCGCCCAGGTCCTCTTCGGCGACGGGGCGCTGTCCCGGCCCGTGCTGGGCAGCGTCGAGTCGATCGAGTCCATCTCGCGTGGTGCCATCAACGGCTACTACCGGCGGCGCTACCAGCCGCAGGACATGGTCGTCGCGGTGGCGGGCAACATCGAGCACACCGCCGTGGTCCGGCTGGTTCGCAAGGCCTTCGAGGCCGCGGGGATGCTCGACGGCGAGGCGGGTCCGAGCGCACCGCGGGGCGGTCGTCTGCTGACGACGTCCGGCGGCGTCCGGGTGGTGCGGCGGACCACCGAGCAGGCCAACGTCGTGCTCGGAGGCCCCGGGGTCGCCCGCACCGACGAGCGCCGCTTCGCACTCGGCGTACTCAATGCAGCGCTGGGCGGCGGCATGTCGTCGCGGCTGTTCCAGGAGGTCCGCGAGAAGCGCGGGCTGGCCTATTCGGTCTACAGCTACCACGCGCAGTACGCCGACACGGGAATGTTCGGCGTCTACGCGGGCTGCGTCCCGCGCAAGGTCGACGAGGTGCTCGCGATCTGTCGCGAGGAGATCGCGAAGGTCGCGGCCACGGGGATCACTCTGGACGAGCTCGACCGCGGCAAGGGGCAGCTCAAGGGCTCGCTCGTCCTCGGCCTGGAGGACACCGGCTCGCGGATGAGCAGGATCGGCAAGGCCGAGCTGGTCTACGGAGAGCAGCTCTCGGTGGACGAGATCCTGGCGAAGATCGGCAGCGTCACCCTCGACGAGGTCGCCGACATCGCGGCCGATCTGCTCACCGACGTACCCACTCTGGCTGTCGTCGGCCCGTTCGACGAGGACCGGGACTTCTCCCGCGCCGTGGCGTGAGCACCCGATGAGAGTCGCGGTCCTCGGTGCGTCCGGGCGGATGGGATCGGCGGCCTGTGCGGCGATCGACGCCGCGGACGGCTTGGAGCTCGTCGCCCGGGTCGGGTCGGCGGATCCGCTCACGACGCTGACCGATGCGGGGGCCGAGGTTGCCGTTGACCTGACCCGGCCGGATGCGGTGCTGGGCAACGTGGCGTTCTGCGTCGAGCACGGGGTCCACATCGTGGTCGGGACCAGCGGGGTGGACGAGCACCTGGCCGAGATCCGCCGCCTGCTCGACGCGGCGCCGGGCGTCGGCGTCGCCGTGGTGGCGAACTTCGCGATCGGTGCCGTGCTGATGATGCGGTTCGCCGCGCAGGCGGCGCCGTACTTCGAGTCGGTCGAGGTCGTCGAGCTGCATCACCCCGACAAGGCCGACGCGCCCAGTGGCACGGCCCGGCGGACTGCCGCCCTCGTCTCCGACGCCCGGCGGGCGGCCGGGCTACCGGCCCAGCCGGACGCCACGACCACTGCGCCCGACGGCGCCCGCGGCGCGGTGGTCGACGGGGTCCCGGTGCACTCGGTGCGGCTGCGCGGTCTGGTCGCGCACCAGGAGGTGCTGCTCGGGACGGCGGGGGAGACGCTCACCATCCGCCACGACTCCTACGACCGGGCGTCCTTCATGCCCGGCGTCCTGCTCGCCGTCCGCCAGGTCACCTCGCGGCCAGGGCTCACCGTCGGTCTCGAGCCGCTCCTCGGCCTGGACTAGCCGCGCCGCTCCAGCACGGTCAGGTGAGCAGGCGCAGGAGTGCTGCCGTGGCGGCGGACACTGCGACCACGACGATGAAGGGTGCTCCCAGGCGTAGGGCGACGATCGCCGCGGCGACGCCGGCCACTCGGGCGTCGATCACCAGGTGGTCACCGGTGGCGAAGGTCTGCACCGCGGCGAGCGCCGCGAGCAGCGCCACCGGCAGCAGGGTCAGCACCTGGGTCACCCGCTCACCCTCGAGCCAGCGCTCCGGCACGAAGACACCCGCCAGCTTGAGCAGGTAGCAACCCGCGGCGGTGACAAGCACCGCGACCCAGCCGTTCATGTCGCCTCCCGCTCGGCGCGCGGACGGGTCCGGCGGGCCAGCACCGCCACCACGGGGACGAGCGCCGCTACGAGCACCGGCACCCCCGCGGGCACGAGGGGTACGACGGCGACCGCGACCACGGCGGCCACGACGGCGATCACCCACGCCGGGCGGTTGTCGAGCCTCGGCGCCAGCAAGGCGAGGAAGGCCGCGGGTGCGGCCGCGTCCAGTCCGTAGGTGCGCGGGTCGCCCACCGCGTCGCCCGCGACCGCCCCGACCAGGGTGGCGAGGTTCCACAGCACGAACACCGCGAGCCCGGTGGCCCAGAAGCCGAGCCGGCCCGCCCGGGTCCCGAGGCCACCGCCGACCGTCTCGCCGGACAGGGCCACCGCCGTCGACTCGTCGATGACCAGCTGAGCCCCGACGAAGCGGCGCAGACCGCGCAACCGCAGCAGCGGGGCGAGCCGGACGCCGTACACACCGTTGCGGACCCCGAGCAGGATTGCCGAGGCGGCTCCCGACGCGGCCGCCCCGCCACCGCCGATGACTCCGACCAGTGCGAACTGCGACCCGCCGGTGAAGACCAGCAGGGACATCGCGCAGGTCTGCGTGACGGAGAGCCCGGCGGCGACGCCGAGCGCGCCGAGCGAGATGCCGTACGCCCCGCTCGCGACGCCGATCGACACCGCGGTGCGGACCAGCCGGGCCCGGGCCTCCGGCCAGGTCTCGGTCACGGCTCGACGAGCGCGGTGCGCAGCCGGGCCTGCCCGACGAGCAGCTGGCCGTCGCCGGTCAGGTCGAGCTCGCGGGTCGCGCCGTCGTAGTCCCAGCCGGACGCGACGAGGAACTTGCGCAGCGCCACCTCCGCATCGGCCAGCCAGGCATGCAGGTGGTGCACCCCGTCGTCGCGGGCGACGTCGGCGACGGCGTTCACCAGCCGCGACCCGTGACCCGCTCCCTGTACCTGCGGATCCACGTGCAGGGCGATCAGCTCGCCGTCGAGCGCCGGGAGGGTGTCCGGGTCGCCGGCAGGTGTCAGGGCCGCGAAGCCCACGACGCGGTCGCCGGCGGTGGCCGTCAGCACGTGGTGCCGAGGGGACGGCGGATGCCCGGCGGCCGCGCGCCACTGTGCGACGGCGTCGGGCGAGCCCGCCGCCGCGAGGACCTCGGCCGGCAGGCCGCCTCGGTGCACGCAGGTCCACACCGCGGCCTGGATCCGCGCGAGGTCCTCTGCGTCCTCGCCGCGAGCAGGTCGCACCCCGACATCGGCCATGCACGCGATCCTTTCAGGGCTGCCGGGCCTACGATCGCCGGGTGGCCGAGCTCGTACCCGACACCCAGTACGAGGACCTGCTGCGGCACGTCCTGGAGCACGGCAGCAGCCGGCCGGACCGGACGGGGACCGGCTCGCGCAGCGTCTTCGGCCACCAGATGCGCTACGACCTGTCCAGGGGCTTCCCACTCGTCACCACCAAGCGAGTGCACCTCAAGTCGATCGCCTACGAGCTGCTCTGGTTCCTGCGCGGCGACAGCAACGTCGGCTGGCTGCGGGACCACGGCGTCACGATCTGGGACGAGTGGGCCGGCCCGGACGGGGAGCTGGGCCCGGTCTACGGCGTGCAGTGGCGGTCCTGGCCGACCCCCGACGGCGGTCACGTCGACCAGATCAGCCGGGTCCTGGAGCAGCTCCGGACCGACCCGACCTCGCGGCGGATGATCGTGTCGGCGTGGAACGTCGGCGAGATCCCGCGGATGGCCCTGCCGCCCTGCCACACCCTCTTCCAGTTCTACGTGGCGGACGGCCGGCTCTCCTGCCAGCTCTACCAGCGCAGTGCCGACCTCTTCCTGGGCGTCCCGTTCAACATCGCGAGCTATGCGCTCCTCGTCCACATGGTTGCCCAGCAGGTCGGGCTCGAGCCGGGCGACTTCGTGTGGACCGGCGGGGACTGCCACATCTACGACAACCATCTCGACCAGGTGCACGAGCAGCTGAGCAGGGAGCCGTTCCCGTTCCCCGAGCTCCGGCTGCGCCGCGCACCGTCGTTGTTCGACTACAGCTACGAGGACATCGAGGTGCTGGACTGCCGGCACCATCCCGCACTACGCGCCCCGGTCGCGGTCTAGCCGTTCTGGAGGGGGTCGGCATGGTGCATCCGGACGGTTCGGCCGAACGGTGTAACACACCGGCGTCCGCCACCGATGACCGATTCGAGCCCCGTCGCCGCCCGAACCCCCGAGCGGGTGGCGACGGGGTCTCCCCGTGCCCGGCCCGGTAGCGTGAGCCCATGAGCAACCCAGGGCCGGTTGGGTCGGCCGGGCGTGGGCCCTCCCCGGCTGCGGCCGCGGCCTTCGGCCGGGTCCTCACCGCGATGGTCACCCCGTTCCGCGCCGATGGTTCCCTCGACCTGGCCGGTGCCCAACGCCTGGCCACCCACCTCGTCGACCACGGCCACGACGGGCTCGTCATCAGCGGCACGACGGGCGAGTCGCCCACGACGAGCGACTCGGAGAAGGAGTCCCTGCTCCGGGCGGTCGTCGAGGCCGTGGGGGATCGCGCTCGCGTCGTGGCCGGAACCGGGACAAACGACACCCATCACACCGTGGAGCTGTCGCGTGCCGCGGAGAAGGCCGGCGCCCACGGGGTGCTGCTGGTGACGCCGTACTACAACAAGCCGCCGCAGGAGGCACTGATCCGTCACTTCGAGGCGGCCGTCGACGCTGTCGACCTCCCGGCACTCCTCTACGACATCCCGGGCCGCACGGGTACGGCGATCGAGTACGACTCACTGCTCCGGCTGGCCGAGCACGAACGCATCCTGGGCGTGAAGGACGCCAAGGGCGACCTGTTCCAGGGCAGCCGCGTCATGGCTGGCACCGACCTCGCCTACTACTCGGGCGACGATGCCCTCAACCTGGCCTGGTTGTGCCACGGGGCGGTCGGCGTGATCAGCGTGGTCGGCCACGTGCACGGCGAGGACTACGCCGCGATGATGGCGGCGACCGACCGGGGCGACCTCGCCTCCGCGATCGGCATCCACCGGCGGCTGATCCCGTCGGTGCGCGCGATCATGGACGTCTCCTCGCAGGGTGCCATCCGGGCCAAGGCCGCGCTGCAGCTGCTCGGGGTGATCGGTGACCGCACCGTTCGTCCGCCGCTGCTGGACGCCACCGACGACGAGGTCGCCCGGCTGCGCGATGCGCTGGGGATCGCGGCGTGAGCCACCCGCACCCCGAGCTCGGGCCACCGCCGGAGCTCCCAGAGGGCGGGCTGCGCATCGTGGCGCTCGGCGGCCTTGGCGAGGTCGGCCGGAACATGACCGTCTTCGAGCACGCCGGTCGCTTGCTGATCGTGGACTGCGGCGTGCTGTTCCCGGAGGACTTCCAGCCCGGGGTCGACCTGATCCTCCCGGACTTCGACTACATCCGGGACCGGCTCGCTCTCGTTGACGGCATCGTCCTGACCCACGGCCACGAGGACCACATCGGCGCGGTGCCCTACCTGCTGCGCGAGAAGCCCGACATCCCGGTGATCGGCTCCCGCCTGACGCTGGCCATGATCGAGGCCAAGCTGCAGGAGCACCGGATCAAGCCCTACACCCTCGAGGTGAAGGAAGGTCAGCGCGAACGGATCGGGCCCTTCGACTGCGAGTTCGTCGCGGTGAACCACTCGATCCCCGACGCGCTCGCCGTGGCCATCAGGACTGCCGCCGGCCTGGTGCTCCACACCGGCGACTTCAAGATGGACCAGCTGCCGTTGGACGGCCGGCTCACCGACCTGCGCGCCTTCGCGCGCCTCGGCGACGAAGGTGTCGACCTGCTGCTCTCGGACTCGACGAACGCGGAGGTCCCGGGGTTCACGACGCCCGAGCGGGACATCGCGCCGGTCCTGGACCGAGTCTTCGGTCAGGCCCGCAAGCGGGTCATCGTCGCGTCCTTCGCCAGCCACGTGCACCGCGTGCAGCAGGTCCTCGACACTGCGCACAAGCACCACCGCAAGGTGGCCTTCGTCGGCCGCTCGATGGTGCGCAACATGGGAGTGGCCCGCGACCTGGGCTACCTCAACGTGCCCAGCGGCCTGGTCGTCGACGTCAAGGCGCTCGACGACCTGCGCGAGGACCAGGTCGTGCTCATGTGCACGGGGTCGCAGGGCGAGCCGATGTCGGCGTTGTCCCGCATCGCCAACCGCGACCACATGATCCGGGTGGGCGAGGGCGACACCGTGATCCTCGCCTCGTCGCTGATCCCGGGCAACGAGAACTCGGTCTACCGGGTCATCAACGGCCTGGTCCGGTGGGGCGCCACGGTGGTGCACAAGGCCAACGCGCTGGTCCACGTCTCGGGCCACGCCTCGGCCGGCGAGCTGCTCTACGTCTACAACATCCTGCGACCGAGCAACGTCATGCCGGTGCACGGCGAGTGGCGCCACCTGCGCGCCAACGCCGACCTCGCTGTGCTCACCGGCGTACCTCGTGACCGCACGATCCTGGCCGAGGACGGTGTCGTCGTGGATCTCGTCGACGGCCGGGCGAGGATCGTCGGCATCGTGCCGTGCGGCTACGTCTACGTCGACGGGTCCAGCGTCGGTGACGTCACCGAGTCGTCCCTCAAGGACCGACGGATCCTGCGCGACGAGGGCTTCATCTCGGTGGTGGTCGTCGTCGACTCGGTCACCGGCAAGGTGTCCGGTGGCCCCGAGGTGCACGCCCGCGGGTTCACCGAGGACGACAGTGCGTTCGAGGGTGTGATCTCGCGGATCGAGGAGGCCCTTGACCAGGCGGCGTCCGAGGGCATCGGTGACGTCCGACAGCTCGAGCAGCTGGTCCGGCGCATCGTCGGCAAGTGGGTCAACGAGACCTATCGGCGACGGCCGATGATCATTCCCCTCGTAGTCGAGGTGTAGGCGGACCGGTACGGAGCGGAGGCATCGGTGGCTGCTGGTTCGGTGACGAGCGTTCGGGGTCGGGCGGGCGGGCTCGGGGACGAGGCGTCGGTACGCCGCGTGCTCGCGGCGCTCGAGGAGCTGCGCGACGGCCGGTTCTCCCGGCGGTTGCCCGAGACGGATGACGGGCTCGCGGGGGAGCTGGCCCGTGCCTACAACGAGGTCGCGGCGCGCAACGCCCGGCTGGCCGGCGAGCTGCGCCGGGTCCGGCGTACCGCAGGTCGCGACGGCCGGGTGACCGAGCGCCTGGACGGCGCCGGCGCGACCGGTACCTGGGCGGACTGCTACGAGGACGCCAACGCGCTGGTGGACGACCTAGTCCGCCCGGTGACCGAGGTGGCCCGGGTGATCGAGGGCGTGGCCGAGGGCGACCTGTCCCAGCGGGTCGAGCTGCGTCCCGGCGACCGGCCGCTGCGCGGGGAGTTCCTGCGCATCGCGCGCACCGTGAACGCGATGGTGGACCAGCTCGCGCTGTTCACCGCCGAGGTGACTCGCGTCGCGCGCGAGGTCGGCACCGAGGGCAATCTCGGTGGGCAGGCGAAGGTGCGCGGCGTCTCCGGGAGCTGGGCCGACCTCACCGACTCGGTGAACTCGATGGCGTCGAACCTCACCAACCAGGTGCGCGACATCGCGCAGGTCACCACCGCGGTGGCCAACGGCGACCTGTCCCGCAAGATCACGGTCGACGTCAAGGGCGAGCTGTTCGAGCTCAAGTCGACGATCAACACGATGGTCGACCAGCTGTCGTCCTTCGCCGCCGAGGTCACCCGCGTGGCCCGCGAGGTCGGTTCGGAGGGGAAGCTGGGCGGCCAGGCCGAGGTGCCGGGGGTCTCGGGCACCTGGAAGGACCTGACCGACAACGTCAACGGCATGGCGTCCAACCTCACCGGTCAGGTCCGCTCGATCGCCGAGGTGTCGACGGCGGTCGCCCGGGGCGACCTGACCCAGAAGATCACCGTCGACGCCAAGGGCGAGGTGGCTGCCCTCGCCGAGACCATCAACACGATGGTCGACACCCTCGGCGCGTTCGGTGACGAGGTCACCCGCGTCGCGCGCGAGGTCGGCACCGAGGGCCGGCTCGGCGGGCAGGCGCAGGTGCCCGGCGTCGCCGGCACCTGGAAGGACCTCACCGACAACGTCAATTCGATGGCGACCAACCTGACCGCCCAGGTGCGCAACATCGCCGAAGTGACCAC
>DASYEF010000091.1:0-7137 GCA_036499185.1 Actinomycetes bacterium
GAGAAGGGACAGGTGCGCGATGCCCACCGACGAGGAGCTGGTGCAGCTCGAGGCCCGCCGGGCCGAGCTGCGGGGGAAGTACCTGAAGCCGGCCGCCGAGCGGCCGCCGACGCCGGGCCGCGGCATCCACCACGCCGCCCTCATCTGCTCCGACGTCGAGCAGACCATCGAGTTCTACCAGGGCCTGCTCGGCTTCCCGCTCGTCGAGCTCGTCGAGAACCGGGACTACGCCGGCTCCTCGCACCTGTTCTTCGACCTCGGGAACCAGACCCTGCTCGGGTTCTTCGACTTCCCCGGCCTGGGCCTGCAGCCCGGCGTCGAGTCGATCGGCAGCGTTCAGCACATCGCGATCTCGGCCCCGCGGGACCGCTGGGAAGAGGTCCAGGGCCGGCTGGACGCAGCCGGGGTGAAGTACGCCGGCCCCGACCTCGGGATCGAGGAGTCGATGTACTTCAAGGATCCCGACGGCATCCAGATCGAGCTGCTCAGTGACCCGCTGATGTACTTCGGCGGCATCCAGCTCGACGAGTAACCGGTCAGCCGTCGCGGCCGTCGTGGTGGCCCGACCCGCTGTCGTCGCTGCCTGACCCGTCGCGCCCGGACCGGTCGTCGCCGGCCTCGACTGCACCGCCGCGGTCGTCGCCGGCCTCGGCCTCACCGCGGCCCCCACGGTCGTCGCCCGGCTCCAGCTCGCCCCGCCCGCCACGGTCGTCGCCGGCCTCGGCGTGCCGGTGCCGCCGGTGATGACCTGCCTGGTCCTCGGCCTGACGGTCACGCAGGTTCGTGATCCGGTCGTCGAACCGGTCGTGGCTGACCGGGTCGTCCGAGCCGCGGACCGACGAGACGACGTGGGACGCGGTGCTGCTCGCGGAGCTGCCGCCGGTGGCCGCGACGGCTGCGCCGGTGCCGGCTGTCGCCAGGACGGCTGCCAGCCCGATCGTGATCGTGGTGCGGTTCATGTCGTGCTCCCTGTCAGTGGGTTCGACCCGGCGTGGTGCCGGACAGGACTCACAGTGCGGGTGCGCGGCCTAGCCCCGCGCTGTCGAGCCCCTAACGGCCGGCTAACGTCCTGGCCGCGCGAGACACCGGCCACTGCCCGCTCCTCCTAGACTCCGGCGGCGTGACCGTCGACAGCACGACCGACACCCTCGCCCACGCCCGGTCGATCGGTCCGGACCTGGTCGCCCTGCGGCGACGGCTGCATCAGGTGCCGGAGATCGGCCTGCACCTCCCGCTGACCCAGCAGCTGGTGCTGGACGCCCTGACCGACCTCGACCTCGAGGTGAGGACCGGCACGGCACTCTCCTCGGTGACTGCCGTCCTGCGCGGTGGCGCCTCGGGACCGGACCGGCCGGTCGTCCTGCTGCGCGGCGACATGGACGCGCTGCCCGTGACCGAAGAGGTGCCGGTCCCGTACGTCTCGCAGCACGTCGGCGTCATGCACGCCTGCGGCCACGACCTGCACGTCGCGGCGCTCGTCGGCGCGGCCCGCATCCTGCACGACCGGCGGGCCGAGCTCGCCGGCGATGTCGTGCTGATGTTCCAGCCCGGCGAGGAGGGTCCCGGCGGTGCCGAGCCGATGCTCGCCGAGGGCCTGCTCGAGGCCGCCGGCCGCCCGGTGGACTCGGCGTATGCACTGCACGTGTCGTCCTCGGAGTACCCGCTCGGGCAGTGGTTCGCCCGTCCCGGTCCGGTGTTCGCCGCCGCCGACGAAGTCCACGTGCGGGTGCTGGGGCGCGGCGGGCACGGCTCGCAGCCCAACCGGGCGCTGGACCCGGTCCCGTGCGCCTGCGAGATCGTCCTCGCACTGCAGACGATGGTGACCCGGCGGTTCGACGTGTTCGACCCCGTCGTGGTCGGCGTCGGTCGCATCGCCGGCGGGACCAAGGAGAACATCGTCCCCGACGACGTCGAGATCGACGCCACCGTGCGCAGCCTCTCGGCCGACGCCAGAGAACGGGTGCAGGCCGAGATCGAGCGGGTGGTGCGCGGCGTTGCGGCTGCGCACGGCCTCGGTGTGGAGGTCGAGTACAAGCTCGGCTACCCGGTAACCGTGAACGACGCCGTCGAGCACGAGCGCGGCCGGCAGGCTGTCGCGGACCTGTTCGGGGCCGACCGGTTCAGCCTGATGCCCGAGCCGCAGCTCGGTTCCGAGGACATGTCCTTCGTGCTCGACCGGGTGCCGGGCACCTACTTCAACATCAGCGCCTGTCCCGATGCGGACTTCGACGCGGCACCGGACAACCACTCCCCCCGCGCGGCGTTCGACGACGCGGTGCTGCCCGACTGCGCCGCGTGGCTCGCCGAGATGGCGATCCGTCGGCTGCGCGCCTGATCTCACTGCCGAACGGAAGCGCGCAGGCGGCGTGCTGCGTCGGTGCGGGTCAGGTCACAGGCGCCTGGACGACGGAGGTGGTGGATGGGTTCGCGGCGGACTGACCCCGACTGCGGGTCCGGGTTGCGAAACTCGAAGCGGCCCCGCTACGCAGTCGTATTACAACCGGCGAGCGGGGCCACTTGCCCTGAAGGCCGAGAAGTGGACCGGCTGCAAGGGGCAAGAGGCCGCGCCGAGCCGGTCCACTTCGGGAGTCAGCCGACGGCCAGGCTGGGGTTCCTCACCTCGTCGCGGGACGTGTCGGCCGGTGAGCGCAGCGCGGTGACACCGACGGTGAACAGGCCGGCGAACAGGGCGTAGTCGGAGATCAGGCCGGCGCCACCGGGAAGGCCCGCGACGGCCACCACTGCGGAGAGGATGAACAGCGCTGCTACCCACCACGGGAGGACTCGCGCGCGCAAGACCGCCACGGCGAGGCAGATCATCCCCACCAGCAGGAAGAGCAGAGCAGGCACCTCGTACGCCGTCAGACCGGACGGGTCGTCCGTCGGGATGCCGCCATGGTCGGCGAGGTACGGCTTCACGAACGCCTCGAGGCACCCCTCGCCGAGGTTCAGGATGACGAGTGGGACAAAGACGCCGACATACCCGATCAGACTGAGTCGCCGCGACCGTCCGGCCTGCACGTGCAGGAGGGTCGGGAGCCCGAGGACGACCAGCACGCTGCCGAACATCGCGATCGTGTACAGCATGATCCACGACGAGCCGGAGAACCGCTCGTCGCCGTTGCCGTTCGCGAGGAAGGCGGAGAGGTAGCCGGCGGTCGCGACCACGCAGCCGGTGATCAGGCACCAGGCGGCGAGCCGTGCGGTCGTACGGTTCATGGGGACGTCCCTTCGCTCGATCCGCGCCGCGGTCTGGCGACGCCGACCGAAAGCGTCGCGCCCGGAGCCCAGCGCCGTCGTCCATCCGGGGGCTCGCTTTCGGTACGACCGAGGGCTCGGGCCGATGTCATACCGTGGAACGATGCGTGGGGCGCGGCCGCGCGGCTAACGTCGCCGCATGCCCGCTGATGCCGGGGCACTCGAGGACGAGTCGCCACGCCACGCCGACGTCGCTCTCGCCGTCGCGCTGGCCGTCTTCGCTCAGCTCGACCTCCGCTACAACCTCGACAACTCGACCTACTACGGATCGCGGTTCGCCGCCGCTGCCATGGTCGCGATCGCGACGCTGGCGCTGGCCTGGCGGCGACGCTGGCCGTTCGCGACCCTGTGCGTGGTGGCGGCCGCCGTCGGCGTTCCGGAGCTGTTCACCTCGCTGACGATCACGCTCTGGGGCCACTTCGTCCCCCTGCTCGTGGCGAGCTACTCGGTCGCCCGGTGGTGTGAGCGCCGGGTCGCTGCGGCCGGGGCCGTCGTCGCGGTCGCCACGATCGTCGTCCTGATGCTGCGGCTCCCGGTGCTCGGTACCGCCGCCAACATCCCGTTCGCCTTCATCCCGTTCACCGGCGCCTTCGTCGCGGGACGCGTGCTGCGCGAGCGCCACGCCCGGCACGCTGAGCTTGCGGCCCGGGCGGAGCGCCTCGAGGCCGACCGGGCGACGCAGATCTCCGCGGCGCTCGAGGACGAGCGCAACCGCATCGCCCGGGAGCTGCACGACATCGTGGCCCACTGCGTGAGCGTGATGGTGGTGCAGGCCGGCATGTCCGAGGACCTGCTCGACCGTTCGCCGGAGCGCGCCCGCGAACCGCTGCGCGCCGTCCAGGAGACCGGCCGCCAGGCCGTCGCGGAGCTGGGCCGGATGCTCGGCCTGCTGCGCAGCGGCCGCGCACCGGACGCACCGGACCTCGCTCCGCAACCGGGCACGGCTCAGCTCCCTGCTCTGGCCGAGCGGATATCGGCCCTCGGGCTCCCGGTGAAGCTAGCCGTGGTCGGTGAACCGGTCGCCTTGCCGCCGGGGGTCGACCTGACGGCGTACCGAATCGCGCAGGAGGCGCTGACGAACACCCTCAAGCACGCAGGCAACGAGGCGAAGGCGCACGTCGAGCTGCGCTACCTGGCGCGAGCGCTCGAGGTCGAAGTCACCGACGACGGCCCTGGGTGGAGGGAGCCGGCCGGCATGGGCCATGGCCTGATCGGCATGCGGGAGCGCGTGACGATCTACGGCGGCACGCTCTGCGCCGGTCCCGGTCCCGACGGCGGCTTCCGGGTGCACGTGACGCTGCCCCTCAAGGACGTCCGGTGACGTTGACCGAGCCGGCGGGCACAGCCGGCGGAGCGCGGATCCGGGTGCTGATCGTCGACGACCAGGCGCTGGTTCGCGGCGGGTTCCGGTCGATCCTCGAGGGCCAGCCCGACATCGACGTCGTGGGTGAGGCCGCGGACGGGCAGGAGGCGATCGACGCGGTCGCCACGACGTCCCCCGACGTGGTGGTCATGGACATCCGGATGCCGCGGATGGACGGCATCGCGGCGACATCCGAGATCCTCGCCTCGTCGGTCGCGCCGCCGCGCGTGCTCATCCTGACGACGTTCGACCACGACGAGTACGTGTACGAGGCGCTGCGCGCCGGAGCGAGCGGGTTCCTGCTCAAGAGCTCTCCACCGCGCGAGCTGGCCGGCGCGATCCGCACCGTCGCGTCCGGCGACGCGCTGCTCGCACCGGACGTGACGCGCCGCCTGATCGAGGACTACGTCGCCCGGCCGCGTCCCGCCTCGGTGCCGCCGGCGATCCTGGACGGCCTGACCCCCCGCGAGGCCGAGGTGATGGCGAAGATCGCGCGCGGCCACTCCAACTCGGAGATCGCGGCGGAGCTCTACCTCTCGGAGCCGACCGTGAAGACGCACGTCACCCGGATCTTTGCCAAGCTCGGCGTCCACGACCGGGTCCACGCCGTGGTCCTGGCCTACGAGTCCGGGCTCGTGCAGCCGGGCGAGGGCTGACGGTGCCGGTCATCCTGCTGCGTCACGGCGAGACCGCCTGGGACTTGGTCAACGCGCACGGGTGGCCCGGCGCCGCGAACGACCTCGCGCCGCTGTCGCCGGCCGGCATCCGCCAGGCCGGGGCCGCCGCCGAGGCGCTGGCCGGCCGACCCGTCGACCGCGTGCTCACGTCACCGATGACCCGCGCGATGCAGACCGCGTCGGTGGTCGGTGCGCGGCTCGGCGTACCGCTGCAGGTCGAGCTGGACCTGCGCGAGTGGTGCCCCGACCAGACCTACCGGTGGACCACCAGCGCGGAGGTGTTCACGGCGTACGACGACATGCTCGCCCACGACGGGCTGCGGCCGGAGGGCCACCCGCTGCGCTGGGAGTCACTGCCCGAGGTGCGCGCCCGCGTGCGAGCCGTCCTCGCGCCGTACGCCGAGGATTCCGCGCTCGTCGTCGCGGTCTGCCACGAGGTGGTCATCCACGCGCTCACCGGTGAGCAGCAGACACCGCTCGGCACGGCGCGCCCCTTCCCGTCGAGCCTGTGAGCGTCGATCAGATCGGCAGCGCTCCCTCGCGGTAGCCGCGGGCGATCCTCGTGACGAGCTGGTGCACCGCGTCCTCGCTCGGGGCGAGCGGCCCGGGCGCGAAGTGCGGCGATGACAGGCCACGCTGCACCGACTCGCAGGCACCCCAGTCCTGCCGGTTCGTGGTGTCCCAGAACTCCACGGCGTACGCCGGGTCGACGTCCGCGTCGGAGAAGTACCAGGCGCACTCGATGTGCGTCTCCCCCGGCGAGAGCGGCGTCATCCGGTGCGTCATGACGTAGTCGGGGTGCAGCGACAGGAGCAGGTTCGGCAGCAGCCCGAGATACAGCACCTGTCGCTGGTCGACGCCGGGCAGCGGTCGACCGTCGGAGTGCCCGTCGAGCGACATCGTGACGGCGTCCTCGGCCAGGTCCATCGAGCCGCCGACCCAGGCGCCGGGCAGGTCGAAGTTGGAGCCACTGGCCGGCGGTGACACCTGGCACAGCTCCGGGTGGATCAGCGGGCAGTGGTAGCACTCGTGGTAGTTCTCGGTCACGACCTTCCAGTTGGCCGCCACCACGTAGTCGTGCGTGGCACCGAGCACCAGCGACTCGGGCCGGTACGGCGCCACCAGGTCCGCGAGACCACCCAGGTGTTCCTCGAACGACGGCTCGTTGCCCAGCGCGTTGACGAACACCCAGCCCTGCCAGGTCCGCACCGGCAGCTGCACCAGCCCGTGCTCGGCCGGGTCGAAGGACGCCACCTCACCGAAGCCCGGCGCCGCGATCAGCGACCCCGACAGGTCGTAGCTCCACGCGTGGTACGGGCAGACGACGGCGCGCTTGGCCGACGTGCCGCCCTCCGGCAGCAGCTCGTGACCGCGGTGCCGGCAGGTGTTCGCGTACGCCGACAGGACACCCGACGGGTCACGCGCGAGCAGCACGGCGACGTCCCCGACCGTGGTGGCCCCCTGTGTCACGCCGGCCCCGAGCACCGCCTCGTCGCGGCCGACGCAGACCCACGACGCCGCGAAGAAATGCCTCCGCTCCCAGGCCAGGACGTCCGGCGACGTGTAGGCCAGGGCCGGCAGCATCGTGCTCCGGCCGAACGGCCGCAACGCGGCGGCGAGGTCGTCGTCGGGCACCGGAGCGGCGAACCCCGCCGCGCTCGGCAGTGGCAGCGACGGCGCGGTCACGGCCTACCTCCGAAATCGGCAGCGGGACCAGGCGGACCGTCTAGGGTCCGGGCATGGCACGGCGAGCGGTCGAGGTGCGGCGCGACGAGATCCTGCGCGCCACGATCGCCGAGGTGACCGCCCGCGGTTTCGCCAGCACGCGGATCGCCGACG
>DASYEF010000092.1:0-17595 GCA_036499185.1 Actinomycetes bacterium
GCGGGCAAGAGTGAGGGCATGGCCGACCGACTGCAACGTTTCCTGGACGCGCAGGACCAGTCCGGGACGTACGCCGCGGCGCTCGCCGAGCTCTGGACCGGCCGCAAGCGCAGCCACTGGATGTGGTTCGTGTTCCCGCAGATCGCGGGGCTCGGGCAGAGTCCGACCGCGCAGTACTTTGCGATCGCGGACCTCGGGGAGGCCCGCGCCTACCTCGCCCACCCGATCCTCGGGCCACGTCTGCGGGACTGCGCCGCGGCTCTCGTCGGCCTCGACCGGACCGACCCGGTAGCGGTCCTCGGCGACATCGACGCGATCAAGCTGCGCTCGTCGATGACCCTCTTCGCCCACGCCGACCCCGACCAACCTCTGTTCGCGGGCGTCCTCGACCGCTACTACTCGGGCGAGGAGGACCCCGCCACCCTGCACCTCCTCAGGTGATCCACAGCGGATCCGTGCATGATCCACAGCGGATCTCTGCGCATTTCTCCAACAGATGTGCTGTGGATCACCGGGAGAGGGCTGCCACCATCGGGGTGATGGCAGCGCAGCGCGGGCAACGGCTCACCTGGCGGGAGGCGACCGAGCTGGCCCTCTACGGGCCGGACGGGTTCTTCCGGCGCAACCACCCGGCCGACCACTTCCGCACCGCCGTGCACGCGTCCCCCATCATCGCCGAGGCGATGCTGGGGCTGGCCCGCGACGCGGGGCTGGACACGGTGGTGGACGTCGGGGCCGGCGGCGGGGAGCTGCTCGCCGACCTGCACCGCCTCGACCCCGACCTACATCTGCTCGGAGTCGAGCTGGCCGCGCGTCCGTCGTCGCTGCCTGGCTCGATCGGCTGGACGCACGACCTGCCGGCCGACCTGACGGCGCTGGTCGTCGCGCACGAGTGGCTCGACGACGTACCGCTCGACGTCGTGGAGCGCACCGAGCTCGGGCGCCGGACCGTGCTGGTCGATCCGAGCACCGGCGAGGAGTCGACCGGCCCGCGACCGCCGGTCGAGGACCTCGACTGGCTGGACACCTGGTGGCCGCAGCAGCCCGGCGAGCGGGCCGAGGTCGGCCGGCCGCGTGACGAAGCCTGGGCGGGCGTCATCTCGGCAGTACGCCGGGGAGTCGCCGTAGCCGTCGACTACGCGCACGAGCGGGGCGCGCGGCCGCCGTTCGGGAGCCTCACCGGCTACCGCGACGGCCGGCAGGTGCCGCCCGTCCCGGACGGCTCGTGCGACGTCACCAGCCACGTGGGGCTGGACGCCTGCGCGGCAGCCGGTGAGAAGGCCGGCGCGTCCTGGACGGTCCTCACCAACCAGCGGACGGCGCTCGAGCTGCTCGGCGTACGCCGGCCGAGGCCGCCCCGCGAGCTCGCCCGCGACGACCCGCCGGCCTACGTGCGTGCGCTGTCCGCGGTGGGCGAGCTCGCCGAGCTCACCGAACCCGAGAGCCTCGGGGCGTTCGGCTGGCTGGTCCAGGGCGTCGGGGTGCCGACTCCTCAGCGGCTGACGGGCACCGACGAGTAGCCGCGCAGCACGAACGTCGACCGGCGTACCGGCGCGCCGGCCAGGCCGAGGTCGGGACACCGCCGCAGCAGCGTCGGCAGCGAGATCTGCAGCTCCATCCGCGCGAGCGGCGCGCCGAGGCAGTGGTGCAGACCGGCTCCGAAGCCGATGTGCGCGTTGGGCCGGCGGCCGAGGTCGAGGTCGTCCGGACCGGTGAACGCCTCGGGGTCGCGGTTGGCGGCGCCGAGCAGGGCGGCGACCTTGCCGCCGGCCGGCAGCTCGACGTCCCCGAGCACGGTGTCCTCCTTCGCGGTGCGCTCGAAGAGCTGCAGCGGCGAGTCGTAGCGCAGCAGCTCCTCGATCGCCGTCGCGACGGTGTCCGCCTCGTCGAGCCGCTCGCGCAGCCAGACCAGCTGGTCCTCGCGGTGCAGGAGAGCCACGACCCCGTTCCCGAACGCGTTGACCGACGCCTCGTGACCCGCGTTGAGCAGCAGGATCGCGGACGCCACCAGCTCGTCGGCGGTCAGCCGCTGACCGTCGTCCTCAGCCGCCACGAGATGGCTGACGAGGTCGTCGCGTGGCTCGGCCCGCCTGCGCGCGGCGAGTTCCGTCATGTACGCCGAGAACTCGCCCGCCGCTGCGACCGCGACCGGCCCGGTGTCGGGCCCGCGCTGGTACTCGTACATCGCGACGATGCCGGCCGACCACGGCCGCAGCAGGTGCCAGTCCTCCTCCGGTACGCCGAGCAGCTCGGCGATCACGGCCACGGGCAGCGGCTCGGCGTAGTCCGCGATCAGGTCGAACGTCGAGCCCTCCACGGCGTCCAGCAGCCCGTCGGCCAGGACCTGCACCCGGGGGCGCAGCCGCTCGACATGTCCGCGGGCGAACGCCGACGCGACCAGCGACCGTAACCGCGTATGCGCCGGCGGCTCGTTCTCCATCATCTGGTTGCGGTGCAGGTCGTTGAACGGCTCGTAGTCCTCGGCCGGCTCCCGGTCGCGCCACAGCCGGCCGAACCGCCGGTCACGCAGCAGGCCGTTCGCCGCGGCGTAGGTGACCGCGAGCCACTGACCGGTCTGCTCGTGCCAGACGAGCGGCGCGTGCTCCCGAGCCCGGGCCAGCGTCGGGTAGGGGTCGTCGAGGAACTCGGGATCGGTCAGGTCGAGGTCGGCGAGGTGGCGCGGAGCAGACGTCACCGCGTCACCGTAGGCGCTGCGCTCCCGCCCGGCGGGCTCATCCACCGATCCGGCCGGGCGGCAGCGCGGGCGACCCTGGCCCGGGCCACCTCGGCGTCCACCAGTGCCCGCGCCTCGGCGGCCGGGCGGTGGGCCGCCGTCGCGTTGACCGGGCCCGGCGTCGTGTCCAGGTGCACGCTCGCCAGCCCCAGCCGGCGCTGGACCGGTCCCTGGGTGAGCCGCACGCTCTGCACCTTCTCGTGCAGGACCACGTCTGTCACCCGCGTGAACCGACCGGTGCGGGTGACCAGCACCCGCTCGTCCGCACCCACGCCGAGCTGCCGCCAGGCGACCGGGTCCAGCCACCGAGCCTGCTCCGGTACGCCGGTCAGCGGCACCGCCGCGATGTCGACCCCGGGCAGCACCCGGGCGAGCACCTGCAACGCCTCGGCGCGAGGAGCCACGGGGCAGAGCGTCGCGGCCCGGTTCTGGTTCTCCCCGACGTACCCGGCGACGTCGACGTCGATCCGGACCCAGTCCTGCGAGCGCCAGAGCCACGGCTCGACGATGCGCACCGCCTGCACCCGGCCCGGCGGGACGGTCTGCGCGCGCGTCTCGATCAGCCCGTGGCGCAGCCGCAGCCCGTCGGGTGACTCGGCCACCGTGAAGCCGAAGTGCGCGAGGATCTGGCGCACCGTCACGGGAACGACGGTCAGGCCGAACGGCACCACGAACGTGAGCACCGACCACTCGCCGACCAGGATCGCGACCACGACGACAACGACGAGCGAGATGACGCCGCCGATCACGGCCACCGAACGCACGGTGGCCTCGACCAGCCGGGCGAGCGGCACCTGCAGGAGCACCACCTCTGGTGCCTCCGGCGTCTCGTGGTGCAGGCCCGCGGCGCGCGCGAGCAGCTCGGCGCGCAGCCGCAACGCGTCCGGCTCGGACAGGTAGGCGAGCGGCGCCTCCGACGAGGACCCGCCCGCGACCTCGAGGCGCAGCTCGGCCAGACCCAGCACCCGGGCGATGAACGGCCGTACGACGTCGACGGCCTGCAGCCGGTCGAGGCGCACCCGGCGCGACCGCTTGCGGAAGACGCCGGTCTCCAGCCGCAGGTCCTCGTCGCCGACGCGGTACGTCGTCGTGCGCCACGACGCCCACCCGTAGACGACGCCGACGGGGATGCTCGCGGCGACGGCCGTCAGCAGCCACCCGAAGCTGATGTCGCTGTACGCCTGCTGCAGGCCGATCGCGAACGCGGCCGCGAAGATCTTCCAGCCGCGCAGGACCGGGGTGAACGGGTGCAGGCGGCGGAAGCCCGCCTCCCCACCTGCCCCGGCCGGCACCGCGGCCGGCGCCGCCACGGGGGACTCAGACACCCGCGGCCCCTGCCTCGCCGCGCGCCGCCAGCCGGTCCCGCAGGCGGGCGGCCTCCTCGGGGACGAGCCCGGGGATCTGCGCGTCGGTGGCCGCGGCCGCCGTGTGCAGCTGCACTGTTGCCAGGCCGAACCGGCGGTCGAGGGGACCGGCGGTGACGTCGACGAACTGCATCCGGCCGTAGGGGACGACGACGAGCCGGCGGACCAGGATGCCCTGGGTCACCAGCAGGTCCTCGGCGCGTTCGGCGTACCCCCAGGAGCGCACCCGCCGGCCGACGGCGACCCACACCCACACCAGCAGCGCCAGTCCGGCGATCGCCACGACGACCGCGAGCCAGGTCGCGGTGAACCACGCCAGCGCGGTCAGGACGGCGACCCCGAGCAGGCCGCCGACCACGGTCAGCAGGCGGCGCAGGGTCGCGAGCCGCGGCGAGACGCGCACCCAGGGCTCCCCGGGCGGGTCGAACGGCTCGGCGTGACGTAGCGGGGCGTCGGACATACCCCGACGCTACTGGGCGCGGGAGGCGGTGGCAGGCTGGCGAAAGGCTGGCAGACTCGCCGTTCGTGGAGCCGAGCAGCGGACGCACGGGGCAGGTCGAACGGATCGTCGGGTTGGGCGCGGGCGCGGATTTCGTGTCCGAGGACGCCCAGCACGGGTCGGGGCGCGACGGCAACCGGCTCGCGACCCAGGACATGGTCCTCAACATCGGGCCGCAGCACCCGTCGACCCATGGCGTGCTGCGGCTGAAGCTGGTGCTCGACGGCGAGGTGATCGTGTCCGCCGAGCCGATCATCGGCTACATGCACCGCGGCGCGGAGAAGCTCTTCGAGGTCCGCGACTACCGCCAGATCATCGTGCTGGCGAACCGCCACGACTGGCTCTCGGCCTTCGCCAACGAGCTCGGCGTCGTGCTGGCCGCCGAGCGGATGCTCGGCATGGAGGTGCCCGTCCGGGCGGTCTGGGTGCGGACCCTGCTCGCCGAGCTGAACCGGGTGCTGAACCACCTGATGTTCATGGGCTCCTACCCGATCGAGCTGGGCGCCATCACGCCGATCTTCTACGCGTTCCGTGAGCGCGAGACCCTGCAGGCGGTGATGGAGGAGGTCTCGGGCGGCCGGATGCACTACATGTTCAACCGGGTCGGCGGCCTGAAGGAGGAGCTGCCGGCCGGGTGGACCGGCCGCGTCCGGCACGCCGTCGACGTCGTACGCCGGCGGCTGCCCGACATCCAGGAGCTGGTGCTCGGCAACGAGATCTTCCAGGCGCGGACCCGCGGCGTCGGCGTCGTGACACCGGAGCTGGTGAACTCCTACGGGCTCAGTGGGCCGATCGCGCGGGCCGCTGGCGTCGACTTCGACCTGCGACGCGACGAGCCGTACCTGGCCTACGGCGAGCTCGACGTCCCCGTGGTCACCCGGACCGACGGCGACTGCCTGGCCCGCTTCCAGTGCCTCTACCATCAGGCGCTGGTGTCCCTGGACCTTGCCGACGCCTGCCTCGAACGACTGTCGTCACTGCCGCCTGGTCCGGTGACGACGCGGCTGCCCAAGGTGCTCAAGGTGCCGGAGGGATCGACGTACGCCTGGACCGAGAACCCGTTGGGGCTCAACGGTTACTACCTGGTCTCCCGGGGCGAGAAGACGCCGTGGCGGCTCAAGCTGCGCTCGGCGTCCTTCAACAACGTGCAGGTCCTCTCCGAGCTGCTGCCCGGTAACCTGCTGGCCGACATGGTGGCGATCCTCGGCTCGATGTTCTTCGTCGTCGGCGACGTCGACAAATAGCGTCGTCGGCGACGTCGACAAACAGCGAGGGCGCCGCCCCGGTCGTCCCGGGTGCGGCGCCCGTCAGCAGGCGACTCAGGCGGGTGCGACCCGCCCTCGCTGTCTGCGGGACGACGCGAGCAGTCGCGTGACGGCGAGTGCGACGGCGACGCCGATCAGCACACCGACGAGCAGCAGCGGCAGGGCCGGCCAGAGGTCGAGTCCCCCACCTGAGGCCGACGTGGTGGTCGTGGTCGTGTGGACCGGAGAGCGGTCGGGCTCGATCGGCGCAGCCTTCGCCCAGGCCCGGTCGGTGCCGACGAGCGCGACAACGGCGAGGGTGAGAGCGGCGGCGATGTTGTGCGCGACGATGCGGATGGTGCGCATGAGGTCCTCCTGGGACGTCGTGACTCGGATGTCCCCACGGTGGGCGTATGCCGGCGCGGGCGCCATGCGGCGTTCGTCGTATGCCGGTGCGCGAGTCAGGCGGTGCGGCGGTGCGCGGCGGTCTCGCGGCCGGTGTCGGCTTCGGGCCGCGCGACGTCGCGCGGCTCCTGGTCGCGGTCGGCGCGCGGGTCGAGCAGCGGGCGCTCGGGCAGGTTGGCCAGGACGCTCCAGGCCATCTTGTCCGCCGGCGCCGGCGTGGGCTCGAGGACGATCTCGGTCCGGACCGTGTCGGCGCCACGGTCGGGCGAGGCCAGGGCAGCCGCGACCTCAGGACCGCTGGTGACGTCGGCGGGGTCGCCGAGGGCCAGCTTGACCAGGGGCATCTGCAGGGTGATCCACCTGGGGTCCGCCTCGGTGATCTCCATCGGGACGGCGCGGGCGACCGCGGCGGCCGCCTCCTCGCGGACGCGGGCCAGCTCGGTGCGCAGCGCGGTCACGGTCGCTCGCAGCGCCACGACCTCGGCGGACAGGGCGGCAGCGCGGGCCTTGTCCCGGCTGCGCACCATGGACGTGAGGAGTCGCCGCCACGCGGGTGGTCTACGGTGCCGTCCAGCCATGGGTCGGACGGTACGCATTCGGGGGGCATTTCGGACGGCGACACTCCGTAGCGCCCCACAAGTCACTCTGGTCACACGAGCCCCGCCCTTGGAGGGCCGATGAGCCTCACCCTGCTCAGCTGGCGCCGCGCGGTCCACGCGCTGTACGCCGAGGTCCGCGCGGCCCCGGACCCCGCCGCGGCGCACGCGGCCTGGGTGGCCGGCCGGGACGAGCTGCTGGCGGCCCACCCCGACAGCCCTGTGATGGCCGAGGACCGGGCCGCCTTCCCCGGTGCGCGCATCGCGCCGTACGACCCGGCGTACCGCTTCGAGGTCGAGCTGGACCCCGACGTCGAGCCGCACCGCCTGGAGGTCCCGACGGCTACCGACGGGGTGGTGCCGTTCGACCGGATCGGCCTGCTGCACCTGCCCGACGTCGGCAGCCTGGACGTCTGGTGGCTCGGCTCGTACGGCGGCGGCCTGTTCGTCCCGGTCAAGGACGCGCTCGCCGGGCGCGAGACCTACGGCGGCGGGCGCTACCTGATCGACACCGTCAAGGGCTCGGACCTCGGCGGCGACGTCGACCTGGCCACCGGCCGCGGGACGGTCGTGGCCGACCTGAACTTCGCCTACAACCCGTCCTGCGCGTACGACCCCGCGTGGGTCTGCCCCCTCGCCCAGCCCGGCAACGTCGTCCCCGTCGAGCTCCGCGTCGGCGAGCTCTACCCGGTCACCCCCTGACAGCGCTCCCCTCTTCCCCGCAAATGATCACGGTTCCGTGATCATTTGTGCCAAACCGAGGTAAACACACCACGGTTCGGAGGAGCTGATCACGGTAGGGCGATCAACTTCGGTGGCGCCGCCCGTTCATAGTGCGCTCAGATCAAGGGCGGCTTCGGACTGGGGAAGGCTCCGCCGACTGCCGATCCACACCGCCGTTGGTGGTGCTGTCAGATCAAAGACGGCTTTGGAAGGCGGCGCTGGCTGCCGACCGCGCCGCCGTCGTCGCTTCCCCCGCGAACGATCACGGTTCCGTGATCACTTGCTGCCGACCGCGCCGCAAACGATCACGGTTCCGTGGTCACTTGCTGCCGACCGAGGTCTAGACGCCACGGTTGGCCCATGTTGATCACGGAACCGTGATCGTTTGGCGATGTGACAACGAAGGAACGTCGGGAATGGGCCGCTCCGGCGGAGGCCATCCACCCCCGTCAAGCCGCCCTTGACCTGGGCCGCACCACGACGCCTGATTTTCGGCGGTGGGCCCCGGGCCGCTCCGTCATCCAAAGCCGCCCTTGACCGGACCGCCACCACCCACGGCGAGACAGCTCCCCACGACCCCGAACGGCCGGCCACCCACACGAGGGGCGACCGGCCGTCCGACGTACGACGACCCGAGGGCTACCCCGCGAGCGCCGCGTCGCTGGAGAAGACCAGGGCGAGGGTGACCTTGCCGTCCTTCAGCGCGGTCTTCGACAACGGGCCGCCCGCGTCGAGCGAGGTGAAGCTGTCGAACTTCATGCCGTACTTGTCCTCGAGACCGGGCTGGCAGAACGGCCGGGTCGGGCACTCCGGCGGGCCGCCGAGGACCAGCCCGCTCGAGCACTTCGCGGCCAGGTCGGACAGCGTCGTCACCTGGTACTTGTCCGCGAACCCCTTGGTGACCGCGAAGGTGTTCTGGTCCGCGGCCTCCGCGGGCTGACCGAACTTGAGGCCGACCTTGTCACCGAGGGTGGTCAGCGCCTGCACGGTCGCGTCGAGGTCGCCGCTGGCCAGCGGCTGCGCCGACGCGCCGTTCTGCGCCTTGTTGATGAACTCGGTCAGCGTGCCGGCGTACTCGGGCACGACCTGCAGCTGGCCCTTCTCGAGGGCAGGCTCGTAGACCTCGCGGTTGCCGACCGTCTTGACGCTGGCCTTGAAGCCGGCCGCGTCGAGCACCAGCTTGTAGATGTTGGCAAGCGTCTGGTTCTCGGAGAAGTTGGCCGCCCCGATCGTGATGTTCCCGGACCCGCCGGAGACGCCGCTCGCCAGCCCCTTGGTCGTCACGTAGTCCTTCGCGACGTTCGGCGAGGTCTTGCGGTCGATGTCGGTCGACTTGTTCAGCGCGATCAGGTCGGCGCTGGTCAGCGTCGCCTGCACCTTGTTCAGTGCGTCGAGCAGCGGCTGGCCGGCCGCCTTCGCGTTCACCGCCGGGATGATGTTGTCGACCGTCTGCAGCTTCTTGTCGTCGGTGAGAGCCACGAGCTGGTCACCGGGCACGGCCTGGCAGGCCTGCCCGCCCGCGCCGGCCGACGCCTTCGTCGTCGAGGACGCCTTCGTGCCGGACTGGCCGCTGGAGCCGCAGCCGGCCAGCGCCAGAGAGAGCAGGAGCAGCCCGGCAGTGCCGAGCGTGCCCAGGGTTCGGTTGCGCATCGCGCCCGCCTTCTGTGTCCCGTCCCGAGAAGATCCCGGAACGCGTGTCTGGCGGGCCCGGGTACGGACCCGCGTCAGGTCAACCCCAGCACGGGGGTATGACAATCGCAACCTGGCCGACAGACCAGAGTGCGCCGATCAGGTCACGATACGGAGACGGCCCGGTCCTCGTCGCGCTCGGCGCTCATAGCGGGTGAGGCATCGGCTGCGCTCGGCGTAGCCCGGCCAGGGCGCCGCCCTCGGCCGGGCGTCACCAGGTGCTGCACAAGAGCCAGGACGCCCTCGACGACCAGCGCCAGCGCGGCCACCAGGATGCCGCCCGCCATGATCTGCGGCCGGTCCTGCTGGCCGAAGCCCTCGTTGATGATGACGCCGAGACCCCCGCCGCCCACGAGGGCAGCGAGCGTCGCGGTGGCGACCACCTGGACGGCGGAGGTCCGAACCCCGGCCGCGATCAGCGGTACGGCGAGAGGCAGCTCGACCTTGAAGAGGACCGACCCGCCCGACATGCCCATGCCGCGGGCGGCCTCCACCACGTCCGGGTCCACGGCCCGGATGCCGACGTAGGTGTTGGTCAGCAGCGGCGGCATCGCGAAGACCGCGAGCGCCAGGATCGTCGCGCGGTTGCCGAAGCCGATCGCCGTGGCGGCGAAGATGGTGAGCAACGCCAGGGTCGGCACGGCGCGCGACACGTTCGTCACGGCGACGGTGAACCCACCGCCGCGCCCCGTGTGGCCGAGCACGAGCGCGGCGGGCAGCGCCACGATCGCGCCCAGCAACACCGCGGTGAACGAGATGTAGAGGTGCTCGGCGAGGCGGTGCGGGACGCCGTCGGGCCCCTGCCAGTTCAGCGGGTCGTTGAGCCAGACGACGGCGCCGTGGATGAGGTTCACGACCGGCTCCGCGACCACGGGGTCATCAGGCGGGTGACCCCGGCCAGCGCCAGGTCGAAGGCGAGCCCGAGCGCGACCGTGAGCAACGAGGCCGTCACGATCTCGGCCCGGTAGGTGTTGTTCTGGAAGCCGCGTAGGAGCAGCTGGCCCAGACCGCCGTACCCGATGATCGCGCCGACCGTGACGAGGGCCACCGTGGAGACGGTGGCCACCCGGACTCCGGCCATGATCGTGGGCAGCGCGACCGGCAGCTCGACCCGCCAGAGCATCCGACCCCGGCCGTAGCCCATCCCGATCGCCGACTCCCGCACGTCCTCGGGCACACCCTGCAGGCCGGCCAGCATGTTGCGCACCAGGACGAGCAGGGCATAGAGGACGAGCCCGACGACGACGGTGCGCTGGCGCAGCCCGAAGAAGTCGAACGGCGTGATGAACGCGAAGAGGGCCAGCGACGGGATCGTGTAGAGGACCCCTGTCAGGCCCAGCACCGGGCCGGCGAGCCGCCGGAACCGGTAGGCGAGCAGCGCCAGGGGGAAGGCGATCACGATCGCGATCAGCACCGACTCGACGGTGAGCTCGATGTGCTGGATGAGGGCCGCCTTCAGGTCGGCCGAGTTGTCCTGCACGTACTGCCAGGAGAACCATGGGTTGGACGGCTCGTCCGCGGCCAATACTCGACCTGCGACGTGCACGAGCGCCGCACTGGACGAGAGGACCACGGGTGGACGCTACCCCGCAGACGATGATCCGACTCGAGGGCGTCGGCAAGACCTACGACGACGGCACGGTGGCCGTGCACGAGCTGGACCTCGACGTGCCGGAGGGCGAGACCGCGGTCCTCGTCGGTCCCTCGGGATGCGGCAAGTCCACGACGCTGAAGATGGTCAACCGGCTGATCGAGCCGACCACCGGGCGGATCCTGTTCGAGGGCGAGGACGTCACGCACGTCGACCCGGTCAAGCTGCGCCGGCGGATGGGCTACGTCATCCAGCAGACCGGGCTCTTCCCGCACCAGAACGTCGCGGCCAACGTGGCCACCGTGCCCCGGCTGATGGGCTGGGAGCGCAAGCGGATCGATGCCCGGGTGACGGAGCTCCTCGACCTGGTCGGTCTCGACCCCGGTCGCTACGCCAAGCGCTATCCCCACCAGCTGTCCGGCGGGCAGCGCCAGCGGGTCGGCGTGGCACGCGCGCTCGCGGCGGATCCGCCGGTCCTGCTGATGGACGAGCCGTTCGGCGCGGTCGACCCGATCGTCCGCGAGCGGCTCCAGGGGGAGTTCATCCGGCTGCAGCGCGAGCTGCGCAAGACAGTGCTGTTCGTGACGCACGACCTCGACGAGGCGGTGCGGATGGGCGACCGGATCGCGGTCTTCTCCGAAGGAGGGCACCTCGAGCAGTACGACGCCCCGAGCCGGCTGCTCGGTGCGCCCGCCACCGACTTCGTGGCCAGCTTCGTGGGCAGCGACCGCGGGCTCAAACGGCTCTCGGTCACGGTCATCGAGGAGCGTGACCTCGAGCACCCGCCGATCGTGCACATGGACGACCGGGTAGCCGAGGCCACCGCCACCCTGCGGTCTGCGGACGCGCGGTGGGGCGTGGTGCTGGACGGGCAGGACAGCCTGCACGGCTGGATCTCCGCCGACGAGATCGGCGACGCCACGGTGGCCGACCGTGCCAAGCGGATGGAGGCGTGGCTGCCGGTGGGCTCGTCGCTCAAGACGGCGTTCGCCGAGATGCTCCAGTACGACGCCGGCTGGGTCGCCGTACTCGACGGTGACCGCTACGTCGGGGTGCTCACCCCGGCGACGCTGCACGAGGCGCTGCGCCGGTCGGTCGACTCCGACGTCCTCGGGATCGATCCCGACGACGTCGAGCTCGAGACAGTCCCCACCGCCTGACCCCTGGCCACGTTGGAGTCAGGCGCGGGCGGCGGGGATCTCGTCCTCGGAGGCGGCGGGCGGCACCCGGCAGGAGCGTTCGAGCAGCAGCCCGGCCACGGTCAGCGCCACCGCGAAGAGCAGCGCCGTGGCACAGAGGATGGCCCGCTCGCGCCGCGCGTCGAACTCGAGGTCGGGCAGCAGCACGACCAGATAGCCGGCGTACAGGCCCCCGACGATCGGGCCGACGTGCGCGCTGGCCTTGCCCAGCACGGCCATCCGCGCCATCGACAACGGGTGCGGCCGTCGGCCCGGGGTACGCAGCCGGGACCGCAGCCCTAACCAGGTCACCAGGACGACCACCGCCAGGCCGGCGACCCCGGCGGGCGCCGTCCACGTCAACGGCGGCAACGTGTGCCCGTGGTCGGACATCACGCGCAGCAGGCCCCACGTCACCGCGGCAACCACGACGAGCAGCGACACGAGGGTGCCGATCCGGGTCGGTTTCACACCGGCACCACGAGGTCGAGGTCGTCGCGCCGCCGTACGCCGCTCGTGTCGAGCCGTGCCACCAGGTCCGCCACCGCGCCGGCGCCCGGGAGCACTGAGGCGGCGTCGACGTCCAGCCACGGCACCAGGACGAAGGCCCGCTCCGCCGCGCGAGGATGCGGGACCTGAAGGTCCGGCTCGGCGACCTCGAGGTCGCCGACGGCGATCACGTCGACATCGAGCGTGCGAGGTCCCCACCGAACGTCGCGGACCCGGTCGAACGCGTTCTCCACGGCCAGCGCACGCTCGAGCAGCGTGCGCGGCCGGTGCGTGCCCTCCGCGACCACGACGGCGTTGAGGTAGTCGGCTTGCTCCGGGCCGCCGACCGGGTCGGTCTCGTAGACCGGCGAGACTCCGACGATCCGCAGAGCCGGCGTGTCGGCGAGCGCGTCCACCGCACCCTGCAGCATCTCGAGCCGGTCGCCGAGGTTGCTCCCGAGCGACAGGACGATGCGGCGAACCGGCTCGGTTGCGGCGGCGGTCACGACCGGCCCCTCACGAGGGTCACCGCGATGTCGGAGAAGGGCACCCCGACCGGAGCCTCGGGCTTGTGCACGGTCACCTCGACCTCCTCGACCACCGGATAGGACAGGGCGAGGTCGGCGACGCGTTGGGCGAGGGTCTCGATGAGGTCGACCGGGTCGCCCTCGATCGCGGCGACGACCTGCTCGGCGAGCTCGCCGTAGTGGACGGTCGCGGCGACGTCGTCGCTGGCCGCCGCTAGTGCGAGGTCGAGGCGCAGCACGACGTCGACGACGAAAAACTGCCCGGTGCGGCGCTCCTCTGCGTACACGCCGTGGAAGCCGGTCGCGCGGATGCCGCGCACCGTGATCCGGTCCGAGGACGGGACGGGGCTCACGACTCGACCTCCGCCTCACGCGTCAGCACCGGGGACGCGTGGTGCAGCCACATCCGCCAGCCGTGCGGCGTGCGCCGCAGGACGTTGGTCGCCACGGCCCGCCCGCCGGCCAGCCCCGGTACGCCGTCGTCGGGGTCCTCGAGGTCGAGAGGGAGGCCGGTGAGCATGTTCTCGCCACAGGTCACGACCGCGACGTCGTCGGTCACTCGCGCGGCAACGTCGGTGAGCACGAACTGGATGTACGCCGTGTTGGCCATGATCACCGACCAGGACCGCAACACGGCGTCCCTCCCGACGACCGGCGACCAGCCGGGGTGCACGCAGCTGACCGTCCCGGCATCCGGACCGTCGAGCCAGACCGCGGACATCAGGTCGATATCGCCGGCCTCGAACGCGTCGTAGAGCGACTGGTTGGCGCGCAGGACGGCCGCCGTCTCCGGATGGGTCACGTCGCCACCGGCGGTCGCTCGAGACCGGACCACATGTGGTGCGGCGCCTGGATCGCCGCGACGACAGCGACGGCGTCGCGGCTGGGGCGGGCCTCGTGGACACGCACCGCCCACGCGCCGGCAGCCGCGGCGAGGGCGCTGATCGCCGTCGTGGCCGCCTCCCGCTCGTCCGCGGGACGGGGTGCTCCGTCGTCGCCTGCGAGCAGCCGGCCGAGGAAGCCCTTGCGCGAGGCGCCGATGAGCACCGGCCGGCCGAGCATCCCCAGCTCGTCGAGCCGGGCGAGCAGCCCCCAGTTGTGCTCGGCGTCCTTGGCGAAACCCAGGCCCGGGTCGATGACGACGCGGTCGAGGTCGACGCCGACCGCGGACAGCGCGTCCAGCCTGGCGCGCAGCTCGTCGGCCACCTCGGTGACGACGTCGGCGTACACCGCACGCTGGGCCATGTCCGCGCTGTGACCGCGCCAGTGCATGACGACGTACGGCGACCCGGCGGACCCGACGACGACGGCCATGTCGCGGTCGGCGAGGCCACCGCTGACGTCGTTCACCATGACCGCGCCGGCCTCGAGCGCATCGGCTGCGACGGCCGCGCGCATGGTGTCGACGCTGACGACGACACCCTCCGCAGCGAGGGCGCGTACGACGGGGAGCACGCGGCGGCGCTCCTCGTCCTCGTCGACGCGCTGCGCTCCCGGGCGGGTCGACTCGCCGCCGACATCGACCAGGTCGGCGCCGTCGGCCACCAGCGCTAGTCCGTGAGCAACCGCGGCGTCTCGGTCGAGGAACTCCCCGCCGTCGGAGAACGAGTCGGGCGTGACGTTCACGACGCCCATCACCAGCGTCCGGCCGGCCGCGCTCGCATCGCGCAGCGCGACGGGCAGGCCCACCGGTCCGGATGTGCGGGGTAGCACGGTGCTGCTCACCGCCGGGCGACGATGAGGCTCATCGCCTCGGCTCTGGTCGTCGGGTCGCGCAGCTGCCCCCGCACCGCCGACGTCACGGTGACCGCACCGGGCTTGCGGATGCCGCGCATCGACATGCACAGGTGTTCGCACTCGAGTACGACGATGGCGCCGCGCGGCTCGAGGATGCGCATCAGCGAGTCGGCCACCTGCGTCGTGAGCCGCTCCTGCACCTGCGGACGGCGCGCGAACACGTCGACCAGCCGGGCCAGCTTGGACAGCCCGGTGATCCGCCCGTCCGCCGACGGGATGTAGCCCACGTGTGCCACCCCGGTGAACGGGACAAAATGATGTTCACAGACGCTCCTGACCTCGATGTCCTTGACGAGGACCATCTCGTCGTGGCCGAGGTCGAAGGTTGTGGTCAGCACGTCCTCGGGCTCCTGCCAGAGGCCGGCCAGGATCTCGCGGTAGGCGCGCGCGACCCGGTCGGGGGTGTTACGCAAGCCATCGCGGTCCGGGTCCTCGCCGATCGCGACCAGCAGGTCACGCACGGCTCGGCGAACGCCGTCGTGGTCGTACTCGGCGACCACCGGGCTTACTCCTCGAAGCCCAGTGGGCGGCCCGGGATCTCGTCGGAGGGCAACGGGGCGTCGGGGACGTCGGTCGGACCGGTGACACCCATGCTGTGGTTCTTGTCCTGCCCGTTGCTGCTGCCGTTGGGCGACGCCAGCTCCTTCGGCGTCATCACCGGACCGGCCTGCGGCGTCCGGTTCGACGACCCGGTCCAGGCCGGACGGGCCGGCCGCTTGCGCACCTTCTCGAAGATGTGCGCGACCTGGGCCTTGTCCAGCGTCTCCTTCTCGAGCAGCTCGAGGACGAGGTCGTCGAGCACGTCACGGTTCTCGACCAGCACCTGCCAGGCCTCGTCGTGCCCGGTCTCGATGAGTCGCTTGACCTCTTCGTCGACGACTCCCGCGACCTCCTCGGAGTAGTCGCGCTGATGGCCCATGTCGCGACCGAGGAACGGCTCGCTGTTCTCCGACCCGAGCTTGATGGCGCCGATCCGCTCGGTCATGCCGAACTGGGTGACCATCGCGCGGGCCACGCTGGTCGCCTTCTCGATGTCGTTGGCCGCACCGGTCGTCGGGTCGTGGAACACGATCTCCTCGGCCGCGCGACCGCCCAGCAGGTAAGCCAGCTGGTCCAGCATCTCGTTGCGCGTCGTGGAGTACTTGTCCTCGTCCGGCAGCACCATCGTGTAGCCGAGCGCCCGACCGCGCGACAGGATCGTGATCTTGTGCACCGGGTCGGTGTTCTGCAGCGCGGCGGCGACCAGGGCGTGACCGCCCTCGTGGTACGCCGTGATCTTCTTCTCCTTGTCGCTCATGATCCGGGTGCGCTTCTGCGGCCCGGCGACCACCCGGTCGATGGCCTCGTCCAGCGCGAACGCGTCGATGAGCTTCTTGTCCGAGCGGGCAGTGAGCAGCGCGGCCTCGTTGAGGACGTTCGCAAGGTCGGCGCCGGTGAAGCCCGGCGTACGACGCGCGAAGGCCAGCAGGTCGATGTCCGGTGCGATCGGCTTGCCCTTGGCGTGCACCTGGAGGATCTTGTAGCGGCCCTGCAGATCGGGACGGTCGACCGCGATCTGCCGGTCGAACCGGCCCGGGCGCAGCAACGCCGGGTCGAGGATGTCGGGCCGGTTGGTGGCCGCGATGAGGATGACCCCGCCCTTGACGTCGAAGCCGTCCATCTCGACGAGTAGCTGGTTGAGGGTCTGCTCACGCTCGTCGTGACCGCCGCCGAGACCGGCCCCGCGGTGGCGGCCGACGGCGTCGATCTCGTCGACGAACACGATCGCGGGCGCGTTGGACTTGGCCTGCTCGAACAGGTCGCGGACCCGGCTGGCGCCGACGCCGACGAACATCTCGACGAAGTCCGAGCCGGAGATCGAGTAGAACGGCACGCCGGCCTCGCCGGCTACCGCGCGGGCCAGCAGCGTCTTGCCGGTGCCAGGAGGGCCGTAGAGCAGCACGCCCTTAGGGATCTTGGCGCCGATCGCCTGGAACTTGGCCGGGTTCTCGAGGAACTCCTTGATCTCCTCGAGCTCCTCGACCGCCTCGTCGGCCCCGGCGACGTCCTTGAAGGTCGTCTTCGGGGTGTCCTTGGAGATGAGCTTGGCCTTGGACTTGCCGAACTGCATGACCCGGCTGCCGCCGCCCTGCATCTGGTTGAAGAAGAACAGGATGAGGAAGGCGAGGATCAGGATCGGCAGGAAGTTGATGAACAGCGTCACCAGCCAGGAGGTCCGCGGGACGCTGTCGGTGTAGCCCTGGGAGGGCGGGCTGGCGACCAGGTCGTCGACGATCTCGCGCTGGCGGGACTGCACGTAGTCGGTCTGCACCTTGCCGGCGCCGGCGATCTTGTAGCCGTCCTTGAGGGTCAGCTCGAGACGCTGGTCGCGGTCGACGATCTTTGCCTCGGCGACCTTGCCCGTCTTGATGGCATTGATCGCCTGGTAGGTGTCGACCTTCTTGAACCCACCGGTCGCCGTGGAGATCGAGGTGACGAGAAGCACCCCGATGATGACCAGGGCAACCCAGAAGAACGGGCCACGGAAATAGCGTTTGACGTCCATCGAACCGGGGCGGGTCGCCCCGTCCCTCCTGCCAGACGTGGGTGGGTCGGACCTCGAGGGTACCCCGGCGTAGCGGCGCGGGGTGACGCCGTCCGGCGTCCCGATACGTGGCCCAACGCCCCGGACCGGCCCCTTCGTTCCCTGTTCACCCTGGGCGGAGCCGCCTCAGGTGCCCTTCGGCGTACCGTCCAGGCGCTTGGTCATGACGACGCTC
>DASYEF010000093.1:0-11304 GCA_036499185.1 Actinomycetes bacterium
GACCACGGCTGACGCGCCCGCCGAGACCGCGACCATCGGCGTCACGATCGACGGTCAGGGCCTGTCGGTGCCCGAAGGCACCACGATCTGGACGGCGGCCCGCGACGCCGGTATCGACATCCCGGTGCTCTGCCACGACGAGCGGATGGACCCGGTCGGCGTCTGCCGGATGTGCGTGGTCGACGTCGGCGGCCGGGTGCTCGCCGCCTCCTGCGTGCGGCCGTGCGAGGACGGCATGACGGTCACGACCACGTCAGAGGAGATCGACCGCAGCAGGGCGACGTTGACCGAGCTGCTGCTGGCCGACCAGCCACCGCGGGGGGCCGACCCGAAGCAGACCACGACGGGCGACAACCTCCTGCTCGCCCTGGCCGACCGCTACGGCGTCGCCACCGGCGACCTGCCCGCGGGACCGGCCCGCGGCACCGACGTCTCCAACCCGGTCATCGCCGTCGACCACGACGCCTGCATCCTGTGCGACCGCTGCGTGCGCGCCTGCGACGACCTGCAGGGCAACGACGTCATCGGCCGGTCCGGCAAGGGCTACTCCGCCCGGATCTCCTTCGACCTGGACGACCCGATGGGCGCCTCCTCCTGCGTCACGTGCGGCGAGTGCGTGGCGGTGTGCCCCACGGGTGCGCTGACTAACAAACCGATCCACGACGTGCCGATCCGCTCGCGCACCGAGCTGGACGCCGTCGACAGCGTCTGCCCCTACTGCGGCGTCGGTTGCGCCATCACCTACTACGTCGACCGCGAGCGCGGCGCGATCGCGTACGCCGAGGGCCGCGACCAGCCGGGTTCGCAGGGCCGGCTGTGCGTCAAGGGCCGCTACGGCTGGGACTACGCGGCCTCACCGCAGCGGCTGACCGTCCCGCTGATCCGCCTCGAGTCGTCGTACCCCAAGGGGCCGCTCTCGGGAGACGTGCGCGGCGACGAGGACCCGTCCGCCGGGCGCGGGCGACGGCGGCACAAGCCGGGCGGCCTGGTGCCCTACGACGAGGTGCTCCCGCACTTCCGGGAGGCCACCTGGGACGAGGCGCTCGACCTCGTCGCGCGTCGCCTGCGCGAGACCCACGACCGGCTGGGTCCGGACGGCATCGCCGGTTTCGGGTCGGCCAAGTGCTCCAACGAGGAGGCCTACCTCTTCCAGAAGCTGATCCGCACCGCGTTCACGACCAACAACGTCGACCACTGCACCCGGCTGTGCCACGCGTCCAGCGTCGCTGCGCTGTTCGAGGGCATCGGCTCCGGTGCGGTCTCCACGACGTACGGCGACGTAGCCAACGCCGACGTCATCATCATCACCGGCAGCAACGCGACGGCGAACCACCCGGTGGCGTCGTCGTTCTTCAAGCAGGCCAGGCGCAACGGCACCACGGTCATCTACATCGACCCGAGGGCCGACAAGCTCGCCGACCACGCCGACATCTTCTGCCAGCTCAAGCCCGGCACCGACGTGGCGTTCTACAACGCGGTCATGCACGAGGTGATCCGGCTGGGCCTGGTCGACGAAGAGTATGTCGCCGGGCGCACGAGCAACTACGACGCGTTGGCCAGGACCGTCGCGGACTACTCACCCGAGCGGGGTGAGCAGATCACCGGCGTGCCCGCCGACGTCATCAGGCAGGTCGCCCGCACCTGGGGCGAGGCGTCGGCCGGAATCATCTTCTGGGGCATGGGCATCTCCCAGCACACGACGGGCACCGACAACGCCCGCTGCCTGATCGCCCTGTGCGCGATCACCGGCAACGTGGGCAAACCCGGATCCGGACTGCACCCGCTGCGCGGCCAGAACAACGTGCAGGGCGCGTCCGACTCGGGGCTCATCCCGATGTACCTCCCGGACTACCAGCCGGTCGACAAGGTGGAGGTGTCGGAGCGCTTCGCCAGCGCGTGGGGCGCCGCTCTGAGCCCGGAGCGCGGGCTGACCGTCACCGAGATCGTGCACTCGGTGCTCGAAGGCCGCCACGACGGGCGGCCCGGCGTCGCGGCGATGTACATGATGGGCGAGAACCCGTTCATGTCCGACCCCAACACGAACCTGGTCCGAAAGGCCTTGTCGGCACTGGACTTCCTCGTGGTCCAGGACATCTTCGTCACCGAGACGGCCGAGTTCGCCGACGTGATCCTGCCGGCGTCGTCGTACCTCGAGAAGGACGGCACGTACACGAACACGGACCGGCGTGTGCAGCGTGGCCGCAAGGTCCTCGACGCCCCGGGAGACGCGCGCGAGGACTGGTGGATCACCCAGGAGCTCGCGCGCCGCCTCGGGCTGGGCTGGTCCTACACCTCGCCGCGCGAGGTGTTCGACGAGATGGTCGGGCTGATGCCGAGCTACCGCAACCTGTCGTGGGACGTGCTCGGCCCGATGGGCAAGCTCTACCCGAACGACGACCCCGAGCACTCCGACGGCACCGTCGTGATGTTCGACGAGCGATTCAACACCGGCGACGGTCTCGCGCACCTCGTGCCTGCCGAGTGGCTGCCGGCCAGGGAGCTGCCCGACGCCGACTACCCCTTCATCCTGAACACCGGCCGGCTGCTCGAGCACTGGCACACCGGCTCGATGACCCGCCGGTCGTTCGCGCTGGACGCGATCGCGCCGCGGGCCGAGGTCTATGTCCACCCAGACGACGCTCGCGACCTCGGGCTCGTCGACGGCGGGTTCGCGGTGGTCACCTCGCGGCGCGGCCGGATCGAGCTGAACGTGAAGGTGTCGCACCGCGAGGCGCGCGGCAACGTGTTCGTGCCGTTCCACTTCCGCGAGGCGGCCGCCAACCTGCTGACCATCGACGAGATCGACCCGGTCGGGAAGATCCCGGAGTTCAAGTTCTGCGCGGTGCGGGTCGAGCCGTCGGAGACGAAGGCATGACCCCAGCGCGCGGCCGCGCTCCCGGCGCCGAGGCCCGGGCCGGGCGGTTCCCCGGCCCGAGCCTGGTCCCGGCACTGCACGCGATCCAGGAGCGCGTCGGCTGGCTGCCCCGCGAGGAGCTCGAGTCGCTGGCCCGCGACGCCGGCCGCCCGCTGTACGAGATCCAGGGGCTGGTCTCGTTCTACCCGCACTTCCGCACCGAGCCGCCGCCTGCGGTGGCGCTGCATCTGTGCCACGACTTGTCCTGCTGGCTGCAGGACGGCGGCGGCGGGGTCGCTGCCTTGCACGAGCGGTACGACGGCGACGCCGAGGTCGAGGTCCGCGAGGTGTCCTGCCTGGGGCGGTGCGAGATCGCTCCCGCGGTGGCCGTCGACGACCGGCCGGCCCGCACCGGTGCCGCCGTCGACGTCGTCGAGTCGGCGCGGGCCGGGACCCACGACGAGGCAAGGCTGCCCGTACCACGGCGCTGGCCCAACGATCCCTACGACCACGGTGCGCTGCGCTACCAGGTGCTGCGCGACCTGCTCACCGGCCGGCGGACCGCGGACGAGGTCACGACGGCCCTCACGGATGCGGGGTTGCGCGGGATGGGCGGCGCCGGGTTCCCGACCGGGCGCAAGTGGACCCTCGTGGCCGGCCAGCCGGCCGGCACGCGCTACGCCGTGTGCAACGCGGACGAGTCCGAGCCGGGCACCTTCAAGGATCGCCAGATCCTCGCCGACCAGCCGCACCTCGTGCTGGAGGGACTCCTGCTCGGCATGGCGGTCGTCGGTGCCGAGGAGGGCTGGGTCTTCGTCCGCCACGAGTACGGGCCGGAGACCGAGATCGTGCGCGACGAGCTCGAGCGGCTGCGGGCCGACGGGCTGCTCGGCGACGACGTCCTCGGCTCGGGGCGACGGCTCTCGGTGGATGTCTTCGTGTCGCCGGGCGGCTACATCCTCGGTGAGGAGTCGGCGCTGCTCGAATGCCTCGAAGGCCACCGCGGCGAGCCGCGCAACAAGCCGCCGTTCCCCGGCGTGCACGGCCTGTGGGGGCAGCCGACCCTCATCAACTCGGTCGAGACGTTCGCCGACGTGCCGGTCATCGTCAGCCGCGGTGCGCAGTGGTGGCACGAGCAGGGCGACGGCGACTCCGTCGGGCTGAAGTTCTTCGCGGTCTCCGGGCATGTGGAGCGCCCCGGCGTCTACTGCGTGCCGATGGGGACGTCGGTGCGCAGCTTGCTCGACCTCGCGGGCGGCGTGTCAGGTGGGCGACCGCTCGCCGCCGTACAGCCCGGTGGGGCGTCGTCGAACTTCCTCGGGCCCGACGGGCTGGACGCCCGGCTGGACTTCGACACCCTGGCCGAGGCGGGCACCATGCTCGGCTCGGGTGCCCTGGTGGTCATGGCGGAGGGCACCGACCTGCTCGCTGCGGCGACCAACACGCTGCGGTTCTTCCGCGACGAGTCGTGCGGCAAGTGCGTGCCGTGCCGGGTGGGCTCCGCCAAGGCACACGCCCTGCTGGTCTCGGCCGCCGAGGCGGGCGGGCTCGACGACGCCGGCGAGGCGCAGGTGCTCGAGCTCGAGCGGACGCTGCGCACCACCTCGATCTGCGGCCTGGGCCAGGTGGCGCTCGGCCCGGTCGCGAGCGTCCTGGGCCTGCAGCGTGGCGGCACGGTCGCCCGGCCACAGCCGCGGGCCTGACCCGTGCCCACGCCCCAGCGCGCAGGTGCTGGCCGCGAGTTCTTCACCACGGTGACCGTCGGCGCAGCTCTGCAGCTGCTGGCCGACCTCGACTCGACGCCGGGGGAGATGGTGCCGCTGGCCGAGGCGTTGGGACGCACGCCGGTCGCGACGGTGACCTCGCCGGCCGCTCTGCCTGGCTTCGCGCGGTCGACCGTCGACGGCTTCGCGGTCCGGGCCGCGGACACCTTCGGCGCGTCCGACGGGCTGCCGACCTACTTGGACCTGGCCGGTGAGGTCGCGATGGGGCGGCCCGCCACGGTCTCCGTCCGGGCCGGTACGGCGGTCGCGGTGCCGACCGGCGGAGTCCTGCCCGACGGGGCCGACGCTGTCGTGATGGTCGAGCACACCCAGGCGACCATGCCCGGGACCGTCGAGGTCGCCCGGCCGGTCGCACCGGGGGACGGGACCGTCGCCGCCGACGAGGACGTCGCCGCAGGGTCTGCACTGGTGCCCGCCGGTCGCCCGCTGCGCGCCGCGGACCTGGGCCTGCTCGCTGCCGCCGGCGTGGTGGAGCTCGTCGTGCACCGCCGGCCGCGGGTGGCCGTCGTGTCCACCGGCGACGAGGTGGTGCCGCCCGACACCGTCACCCTCGTCCCGGGCCAGGTGCGCGACGCGACCGCCTCGGCCCTCGGTGGGCTGGTCGCCGACGCCGGCGGGGTCGCGGTGCCGTTCGGCATCGTCGCCGACGACGGCCCTGCTCTCGAGGAGGTGCTGCGCGCGGCGGTCGACGCGTGCGACCTCGTCGTGGTCTCGGCCGGCTCGTCGGTGGGCGCCCGCGACGTCACCGCCGACGTCGTGGCCCGCCTCGGGAAGCCGGGCATCCTCTGCCACGGGCTCGCGATCCGGCCGGGCAAGCCGACGATCCTGGCCGACTGCGACGGCGTACCTGTCGTGGGGCTGCCCGGCAACCCGCTCTCCGCACTCGTCGTCTTCCGGCTGCTCGGCGTACCTCTGGTACGCCGGCTCGCCGGCACGGCCTGTCCGCCGCCCGAGCCGGTGCTGGCCGCGACCCTCGACCGGCAGGTGCCCTCGCAGGCCGGGCGCCTCGACGTCGTCCAGGTGCGCGTCACCCGCTCGGTCGACGGTGCCGTTGCCACACCGCTGTTCGGCGCGTCCGCCCTGCTGTCCGTCCTGACCTCGGCCGACGGATGGCTGGCCGTCGACGAGGACGCCACCGGCCTGCCGGCCGGCGCACCGGTCGACGTGACGCTGTACCGGTGAACGACCGCGAGGCAAGCAGCCCCTTCGTGCGGGACGTCCCGGCCGCCGAGGCGACCGCGGCCTGGACCGCGGCCCGGCGTGCAGCCGGCTGCCCGGAGCACGTCGAGGCCGTGACCGTCCCGGTGACCCAGGCACTCGGCCGGGTCACCGCCGGCCCGGTGTGGGCCCGGCGGTCGTCGCCGGACTACGACGCCGCCGCGATGGACGGCATCGCGGTGACGGCGACCGACACCTACGGGGCGAGCGAGAGCCGGCCCCTGCTGCTGACGACCGAGCAGTTCGACGTCGTCGACACCGGTGACCCGATGCCCGACGGGCGCGACGCGGTCGTCATGCGCGAGCACGTGCACCACACCGCGGCAGGCGCCGAGCTGCGGTCGGCCGTCGCACCGTGGACGCATGTGCGATCGATCGGCGAGGACGTTGCCGCGACCGAGCTGCTGCTGCCGGCGGGGCACCGGCTGCGGCCGTACGACCTCGCCGCTGCCGCAGCTGCCGGCGTACCGGACCTGTTGGTGCGCCGGGCACCGCGGGTCACCGTGATCCCCACCGGGGACGAGATCCGTCCTGTGGGACAGCCGCTGGAGCCCGGCGAGATTCCCGAGACCAACTCGGTGATGCTCGCCGGGCAGGCCGTGCTGTGCGGCGCCGACGTGCTGGTCACCGACGTCGTACCCGACGTGCCCGCCGAGCTGGCCGCCGCCGTCCACGCCGCCGCGGCCGACAGTGACCTCGTCATCGTGCTGGCGGGATCCAGCGCTGGGCGCGACGACTGGACCGCCAGCGTGGTCGCGAGCGAGGGTGTGCTCGCCGTCCACGGCGTTGCGGTCCGGCCCGGGCACCCCGTCGTGCTCGGCGTCGTCGACTCGACCCCGGTGCTCGGCGCTCCCGGGTTCCCGGTCTCGGCCGCCCTCACCTTCGACATCTTCGCCGCTCCGCTGCTGGCCTCGTTCGAGGGCACCTCGCCGGTCCGGCGACCCACCGTGGCCGCCCGGCTGGCCCGCAAGCTGGCCTCCGTGGTGGGTGCCGACGACTGGGTGCGCGTCCGGCTCGGCCTCGTGGCAGGGCAGGTCGTGGCCACCCCGCTGCCGCGCGGCGCGGGCGTGCTCACCTCGCTGGTCCGCGCGGACGGCCTGCTGGTCGTCCCGGCCGGCGTCGAGGGGCACCATGCGGGCGAGCAGGTCGAGGTCGAGCTGCTGCGCGGCCTCGACGAGGTGCGGTCCGCCGTGGTCGCGATCGGGTCGCACGACCTCGTGCTCGACCTCGCGGCCTCCGCCCTGCGCCAGCGCGATCCGACCCGGTCGCTCGTCTCCTCCAACGTCGGCTCGCTCGGCGGCCTGGTCGCGGTGCGCGACGGCCTCTGCCACCTGGCGGGCTCGCACCTGCTGGACCCGGCGACGGGCACCTACACGCTGCCGTACCTCGACCGGGTCCTCGGCCCGGGCGAGGGCGTCGTGATCCGGCTCGTCCACCGCCAGCAGGGCCTGCTGGTGGCCCCCGGCAACCCGCTGGGCCTCGGCGGCGTCGGCGACCTGATCCGGTCCGGCGTCCGCTACGTCAACCGCCAGCGCGGCGCCGGCACGCGGGTGCTGCTCGACCACGAGCTGGCCCGGCTCGGACTGTCGGCGGACGCGGTCTCCGGCTATGAGCGGGAGGAGAGCACCCACCTGGCCGTGGCCGCCGCCGTGACATCCGGCCGCGCCGACGCCGGCCTCGGGATCCTCGCCGCCGCGCGCGCCTTCGGGCTCGACTTCGTGCCCGTCACCGAGGAGCCCTACGACCTGGTCACGACCGAGGCCGTGCTCGCCACCGGTGTGCTCGACCCGCTGCTCGAGCTGATGGCGGACCCGGCGTTCCGGTCCTCGGTCGAGGCGCTCGGGGGCTACTCCACCGCGGAGACCGGCCGTCGCATCCGCTAGGAACGTGGGATGACCATCCCGTTCCCCGAGCCGACCGCACCCGCCGGGTCGCGCACCGAGGTCCTCGTGCGCTACCTGGACTACTACCGCGCCGTGGTCCTCGCGAAGGTCGACGGTCTGACCGAGGCTCAGCTGCGCGGCAGCATCCTGCCGTCGGGCTGGTCGCCGCTCGAGCTCGTCAAGCACCTGACCTACGTGGAGCTGCGCTGGCTCGAGTGGGGCTTCGAGGGCGCCCCCCTCGCGGACCCGTGGGGCGACCACGAGGGGGAGCGCTGGCAAGTCGGCGACGACGAGGCCGCCGCGGACCTGCTCGCCGCCCTGCAGACCCGCGGGCGGGTCACGGCCGCGATCGCCCACCGGCACCTGCTCGATGACGTGGGAGCACCCGGGGAGCGCTGGGACGGGGCACCCCCTGCCACGCTCGAGCGCTGCCTGCTCCACGTCATGCAGGAGTACGCCCGTCACCTGGGGCATCTGGACGTCGTGCGGGAGCTGCTGGACGGCGTCACCGGCGAGTCCTGAAGGCGCCGACTAGGCTCGTGTCCGGTACGCCGGCAGGTCGGCGTACCGGCGGAAGGGGACTGCGTGCCGGTTGAGCAGGCGTCCGGCGACCGCGTGGTGACCGTACCCAACGCGCTGAGCGCGCTGCGGTTGGTGCTCGTGCCGGTGTTCTTCTGGCTGGTGCTCGACGAGCACGACGGCTGGGCCGTCCTGCTGCTCGCACTGAGCGGGTTCACCGACTACCTCGACGGCAAGCTGGCCCGCGCCTGGGGTCAGACCTCGCGGCTGGGCACCCTGCTCGACCCCGCGGCCGACCGGCTCTACATCCTGGCCACGCTCATCGGGCTCACCTACCGCGACGTCATCCCGCTCTGGCTGACCGTGCTGCTCGTCGGCCGCGACGTCGTGCTGGCCGCGACGCTGCCCGTGCTGCGTCGGCACGGCTACGGGCCGCTGCCCGTCCACTACCTCGGGAAGGCCGCGACCTTCTGCCTCCTGTGGGGGTTCCCCCTGCTGCTGCTGGGGGAGTGGGACAACGACGTCGGGTCGGTGGCGCACGCTCTCGGCTGGGCGTTCGCGATCTGGGGGACCGCGCTGTACTGGTGGGCGGGAGTCCTCTACCTGGTGCAGGTTCGGACCCTCCTGCGCCGCGAGCCGGAGGGGGTGGCCGCGTGAAGGCCGTCGTGATGGCCGGGGGAGAGGGCACCCGTCTGCGACCGATGACGGTGAGCATGCCCAAACCGCTGCTCCCGATCGTCAACAAGCCGATCATGGAGCACGTGCTGCGGCTGCTGGCCCGGCACGGGTTCGACGAGACCGTCGTCACGGTGCAGTTCCTCGCCAGCGTCGTACGCAACTACTTCGGCGACGGCGAAGACCTCGGGATGCGGCTGCACTATGCCACCGAGGAGACCCCGCTCGGCACAGCCGGCAGCGTGAAGAACGCGGAGCACCTGCTGCGTGACGACACGTTCCTCGTCATCTCGGGTGACGCGCTGACCGACTTCGATCTCAGCGATCTGGTGAAGTTCCACCATGACAAGGGCGCCCTCGTCACGGTCTGCCTGACGCGGGTCCCCGACCCGCTCGAGTTCGGCATCACCATCGTCGACGAGGAGCACCGGGTGCAGCGCTTCCTCGAGAAGCCGACCTGGGGGCAGGTGTTCTCCGACACGGTCAACACCGGCATCTACGTGATGGAGCCCGAGGTCTTCGACCACGTCGCCGTGGGCGAGCAGGTCGACTGGGCCGGTGACGTCTTTCCCCGGCTTCTGGAGGCCGGGCTGCCGATCTACGGCTACGTCGCCGAGGGCTACTGGGAGGACGTCGGCACCCACGAGTCCTACATGCGCGCGCAGGCCGATGTGCTCACCGGTCAGGTCGACATCGACCTCGACGCTTTCGAGGTGTCCACCGGAGTCTGGGTCGCCGAGGGAGCGGACATCCATCCCGAAGCGGTGCTGCGCGGCCCGCTCTTCGTCGGCGACTACGCGAAGGTCGAGGCCGGGGTCGAGCTGCGCGAGTTCACGGTGCTGGGCAGCAACGTCATCGTGAAGTCCGGCGCGTTCTTGCACCGGGCGGTGGTCCACGACAACGTCTTCGTCGGCCCGCAGACGAACCTGCGCGCCTGCGTGATCGGAAAGAACAGCGACATCATGCGGGGCGCCCGCCTCGAGGAGGGTGTCGTCATCGGCGACGAGTGCGTCATCGAGGAGGAGGCGATCGTCTCGGCGGGGGTGCGTGTCTACCCGTACAAGAACGTCGAGGCCGGCACCGTCGTCAGCTCCGACCTCATCTTCGAGACGCGCTCGCAGCGCCGGCTGTTCGGCCCCCGCGGGGTCAGCGGGATCGTCAACGTGGAGATCACGCCCGAGCTGGCGGTGCGGCTCGCGAGCGCGTGGGCCAGCACGCTGAAGAAAGGGACGACCGTCACCACGTCGCGTGACGTGTCGCGAGCAGCGCGCGCTCTCAAGCGCGCTGTCATCGCGGCCTTGACGTCCAGCGCGATCGACGTGGTCGACCTCGAGGTGGTTCCGGTGCCGGTCGCTCGGCTGGTCACCTCGCAGGGCAGTGCCGGCGGCGTGGTCATCCGCACCACCCCCGGTCAGCCGGAGAGCGTGGACATCTCCTTCCTGGATCGACACGGCGCCGACCTGACCCAGGCGGGTCAGCGACGGCTCGAGCGCACCTTCTCCCGCGGCGAGTTCCGGCGGGCCTTCCCCGGCGAGATCGGCGACCTGAGCTTCCCGCCCCGCGTGATGGAGGGCTACGCCCTCGAGCTGCTGCGGCAGGTCGACACCTCGGGGGTCGCCGAGCGCGGACTCAAGGTCGTCGTGGACACCGGCGGCGGGACCGCGACCCTCGTGCTCCCGACACTGCTCGGCCGACTGGGTCTCGATGTCCTCACCGTCAACAACGGGCTGGACGAGGCCTCGCCGACGGAGACGGCCGCGGACCGGGCCGAGTCCCTGGGCCGCCTCGGCCGCCTGGTGGCCTCGAGCAAGGCCGCCTTCGGTGTGCACTTCGACCCGGTCGGCGAGCGGATCGCCCTGGTGGACGAACGCGGCTCGACCATCTCTGACGAGCGCGCCCTGCTGGTGGTGCTCGACCTGGTCGCGGCCGAGTCGACGCGCGGCATCGTGGCGTTGCCGGTAACGACGACCCGGGTCGCCGAGAAGGTGGCGGCGTTCCACGGCGTCGAGATCCGCTGGGTCGCGACCAGCGCCGCTGCCGTCACCGAGGCAGTGTCGAGACCCGGCGTGGTCTTCGGCGGCGACGGGCGCGGCGGCTTCGTCGTACCGAAGTTCTCCACGACGTACGACGGCATCGCGGCCTTCGTGCAGCTCGTCGGGCTGGTCGCGCGGACCCGTCTCGAAGTGTCCGAGATCGACGCCCGGATCCCGCGCAGCCACATCGCGCGGCGGGCCGTGCCGACGCCATGGGCGGCGAAGGGCATGGTCATGCGCACCGTTGTCGAGGCGGCGGGCAGCCGGCCGCTGGACACCACGGACGGCGTACGGGTCATCGAGGACGACGGCAGCTGGGTGCTCGTGCTGCCCGACCC
>DASYEF010000094.1:0-7753 GCA_036499185.1 Actinomycetes bacterium
CATCTTCGGCAAGTCCCTGGAGGACCTCGAGGACATCGCCTGGCTGGTCTCTCACCTGAAGAACGTCCCGCAGAAGGTCATGCACGACACGATCCGGCTGCTGACCGGCAGCGCGGCGGACTTCCTGGACGACTACTTCGAGAGCGACATCCTCAAGGGCTACATCGCATCCTCGGGGATCATCGGGACCAAGGTCGGACCGATGTCCCAGGGGTCCGGGCTCGTGCTGCTCTACCACTCCCTCGGGGAGCACGACGGGCACTTCGGGGCCTGGTCGTTCCACAAGGGCGGCAACGGCGGGTTCACCCAGGTGCTGGCGCGCGCCGCTCAGGCGTACGGCGCGGAGATCATGCTCAACGCCCCGGTGGCGTCGGTGATCACCAAGCAGGGTGCCGCGGTCGGCGTCGCCCTCGAGGACGGCACCGAGCTCATGGCGAAGACGGTCGTCAGCGCCCTGGACCCACGGCGCACCTTCACCGAGCTGGTCGAGCCCCGCGAGCTGCCCAGCGACCTGGTCGAGAACATCAACCGGATGCGGTTCCAGGGCACGTCGGCGAAGGTGAACTTCGCGCTCGACGGCGCGCCACGCTACCCGGCCCTCGGTGACCGCACCGACCAGTACGGCGGCTTCGTCAACATCGGGCCGACCATGGAGTACCTGGAGCGGGCCTTCGACGACGCGAAGTACGGCTGGTACAGCAAGCGGCCCTACATCGACTGTGCCATCCAGTCCTTCGTCGACCCCGACATGGCGCCGCCCGGCAAGCACGTCATGTCGTGCTTCGTGCAGTACGCGCCCTACCACCTCAAGGGTGGCGACTGGGACACCGAGCGGGAGGGGTTCGCCGACACGGTGCAGGCCACCTTCGAGTCCTTCTTCCCCGGCTTCAGCGACCTCGTGCTCCAGCGCGAGATCCAGACGCCGCTGGACATCGAGCGCACCGTCGGGCTGACCGAGGGCAACATCTTCGCCGGCGAGTTCTTCGCCCCGCAGATGTACTTCTTCCGGCCGGCCCCGGGGTGGAGCCAGTACCGCACCCCGATCGACGGCTACTACCAGTGCGGCTCCGGCACCCACCCTGGCGGTTGCGTCATCGGCGCGCCCGGCAAGCTCGCCAGTCAGCAGATCCTTCGGGACCTGCGGGCCCGCGACGGGGTTTCCGAGTGACGGAGCGGTACGACGAGGCGGCGGTCAGGCGGCCTTGACCATCGCGGTGATGCCGTCAGCGACGAGCTGGACGGCGATCGCCGAGAGCAGCAAGCCCGCGATCCGGGTGACCAGCGTGACACCGCTGTCCTTGATGACCCGGATGATGACCACTGAGAAGCGCAGGAACAACCACAGCACGACGTGCACAGCGACGATGCCGAGCGCCACCGCGACGCCGTTGCCCACCGTGTGCACGTGCTTGACGAACACGATGGTCGCGACGATCGCACCCGGCCCGGCAAGCAGCGGCGTCCCGAGCGGGACCAGCGCCACGTTCACGTTAGCCGTCTGGACTGGCTCGTCCGCCTTGCCCGTCAGGAGCTCCAGCGCGACAAGGAGCAGGAGCAGACCACCCGAGACCTGCATCGAGGACAGGGTGATGCCGAGGTAGTCGAGGATCCGCTGCCCGAACAGCGCGAACACCGTGATGACGAAGAACGCGACCACGACGGCCTGCCCGGCGAGTCGCTTGCGCATGGCGTTGCTGCGCCCGCTGGTCAGGCTCAGGAACAGCGGCACGGTGCCGGGCGGGTCCATGATCACGAACAGCGTGACGAAGACCTCGACGGCGTACTTCGCGTCCGCGGCGGTCATCGCGCCGTCCTGCTAGCCGCGTTCACGACGTGACGTCGCTGGTGACCTGCGCGAGCAGCGCATCGAGCACGCCCTCGGCGGTCGTGTTCTCCCCGAGGCGGTTGGGCTTGCCGTTGCCGTGGTAGTCGCTCGCGCCGGTGACGAGAAGACCGAGCTCGGCGGCCAGGGCCCGCAGCCGCTCGCGCGCCTCGGGCGGGTTGTCGCGGTGGTCGACCTCCAGGCCGCCGAGGCCGGCTGCCGCCATCGCCCGGATACTGGCCTCGCTCACGGTATGGCCACGCTTGGCAGCGGCCGGGTGGGCGAGCACCGGCACCCCTCCGGCATGGCGGACGAGGCGGACGGCGTTCTCGGCGTCGACGTAGTAGTGCCCGACGAAGAACTCGCTGCCGTCGTGCAGCAAGGTGTCGAATGCCTGCGTCCGGTCGGTGACGACACCGGCCGCGACGAGGGCGTCGGCGATGTGCGGTCGCCCGACCGTCGCGCCGTCCTGCAGCTGGTCGAGCACCGACTCCCAGGTGATCGGGTGCCCTGCCGCGGCCAGCTTGGCGACGATCGCCTTGGCCCGCGGCAGGCGGTCGTCGAGCGCCAGCTCCATCTCGGCCGCGAGCCCCTGGTGACCCGGGTCGAACGCGTACGCGAGCAGGTGCAGGCTCACCCCGTCGTGGGCGCAGGAGATCTCGGCACCACGGACGAGCGACAGCCCGGGAGGTACGGCGGCCTGCGCCTCGCCCCAGCCGCGAACCGTGTCGTGGTCGGTGAGTGCGACCACCTCCAGCCCCGCCGCGACAGCCGCCGCCACCACGCCGGCCGGGCTGTCGGTGCCGTCCGAGGCGGTGCTGTGGGCGTGCAGGTCGATGCGCACCCGGCCAGCCTAGGGTGACGTCCGCACCGCTCCGGAATGCCGTCAGGCGGTGAGTCGCGGGGACAAGGCGCCGCAGGGGATGTCGAGCTCGTGGCCGGCGTCGCGCAGGTCGGTGAGCACGAAGTCGTCGATGAGCAGGAAGGCTGCCTCGCCCGGCCAGAGCACGGCCCACACCCAGCAGCCCAGTGCCTCACCGACGTACACCGCGCGGTCGGCGGCATCCGGCGAGGGCTCCAGGGACCACATGGCGGTCGGGATGCCGGCCGCGTGGATCTTCGCGTCGACAGCTCGGTCGGTGAGGACTCCGGCGTCCGGGCCGTCGAGCCCGGCGAACCGGGCACCCAGCCCGGTGCCCGGTTCCTCGGCGACGACCAGAAGCTCGGCGACGCCCCCCATCGGGGCGGGACCCGAGCAGGCGATCGCGGTGGCACGTGCGCCGGTCCGCTCGTCACCCGCGGTGACGACCCCCGTCACCAGCCAGCCGCGCGGCAACGGCCAGGGGAGCCACATCGGGACCCGGGCGGCGCTCGCCGCGGCTCGCAGCACTTCCGGTGTCGGCTGGACGACCGGCTGGACCGGCGGCACCGCGCCATGCCGCTCGCACAACCATGAGCTGGACCACAGCCCCGGCGCCCGGACCTGGTCGCCGCAGCGCGGACAACTCGGTCCGGCCTTCATGGTGCGACGGTCCCGCCCGACGGTGCCGAGCGTCAACCCCCGTCATACAGCCGGTCTACATCGCGGAGGCCTAGTCGACATACCTCTCTTCGACGACCTGATCGGCGGCCGGCTCGTCGACGACCCGGCGCGTCACCGGCTCCTCGACCACGCGGCGGGTGACCGGGCGACGCTGCACGATGGTCCGGCGGCGGACGACCCGTGACGGCCCGGCACCGAAGAGGGTCAGGCACATCACGATGACGAGCACGACCGCGAGGATGATCAGTACGGGGAGCATCAGGGCCTCCTTCTAGGCTTATCAGCGTGTTCCCGGTCTCCCGCGCCACCAAACGACGGGTCCCCTGTGTGGGTGCACTCGTCCACGACGACGACGGCCGCCTCCTCGTCGTCCAGCGCGCGCACGATCCGGGGAAGGGTCGCTGGTCGGTGCCCGGCGGCCGGGTCGAGCCGGGCGAGACCGACGCCGTTGCCGTCGAACGCGAGGTGCTCGAGGAGACCGGCCTGCACGTGACCGTCGGCATCCTGGTGGGAACCGTGATCCGCGACGGGCTCGGCGGGGACCTGTACGACATCCGCGACTACGCCTGCGCCCTCGCCGTACCGACGACGCCGGTCCCCGGTGACGACGCGGACGCGGTCGCGTTCGTGACCCGGCACGAGCTCGCCGAGCTCGATCTGGTCGACGAGCTCTGGGAGACCCTCGAGCGCTGGGGCATGCTGCCCCGCTGATGGTCAGCCGGCGAGGACGAGGTCCGACCCGGAGACGCCGCCGGGGAGCGGGGCGCGCTCACAGCCGCCGCCCACACGGCAGCGCAACACGCTGGACACGCTCTCGTTGACAGTCGTGATGACGGCCAGGACGGTCCTGGCGTCCCGCCAGGCGACCTGCTCGACGAAGGCCTGCCGAGGAGTTCCGAGCGCTGCCAGGGCTCCCGTCCGTGCGTCCAGCACCCACAGGCCCTGAGTTCCCCGGCGAGCGACCACCCGACCGGAGCTCTCGGAGAACGCCGCCGGCTGCGCCAGCGGTGCCTGGCAGAAGCTGCGCTCGGCGGGGATGCCGGGGCCGGACATCGCCGCGGTGCAGCCGTCGCGGGGGTAGGTGATCGCGAAAGCGGCACCGGAGTGGTCCGCCGCGAGCAGGTACGGCCCGTCGCGGCCTGACGCGTCCGCGGCGACGGCCAGTTGGGGCGTGTCCGATCCGGGCTGCCACACGTACGGCGGGGCACCGGGCTCGCGGGTCACGCCGAGCAGGACCCCCGCCTCGGACCAGCCGCGCACGGCGAACGGCTGTCGGGTCCGCAGCGACACGACGACGCGACCGGTGGCCAGACTGCGGACGACCAGGCCGTAGCGGCCACCGCTGGGACCGGACGTCAGGCCGTAGGCGACCATCGCACCGGCCGGGTCGACCGCGATGCCCTGCGGTTGGCGGCCCTCGTCCGGGAAGGCCTCCAGCACCGCGAGCCGGCCGCCGGCGCGCAGCTGCTCGAGAGTGACGGTCCCGCTGTCCTGGACGAGCAGCACCGGTCCCCCCATAGCGCGGTCCATCGTCAGGGCCTGCGCGCCGGGCCCGAGCTCGCGCAGCTCTCCGTCGCTGCGCACGTAGCGGCCGACGGCGAAGTCGGTGTCGAGCGGAGCGCCTACCGGCAGGGATGTCCAGGACACGCGGGCAGGCGGACGCGGCCCGGGGGCTCCCGCCGGCACCGGTACGGCGAGTCGCGGAGCCGCCGCTGGGGCGGGCGTCGGCGACAACGTCGGCGCGGGGGCGGCGGCCGGCGAGCCGTGGTGGCTGGTCGTCTGCCAGATGGCCACGGCGGCGAGCGCGGCGACCAGGAGCCAGCCGAGCGTCGCCGTACCGCGTCGAGGTGGCCGGTCTCGCCCCTGCGCGACGACGTCCGACACGCCCGCCAGTGTCGCTCGCCCAGTGACCCCGCGTCGCCTCAGCGGGCCAGCACGATGTCGCGGCCGGCCAGCTCGACGGGCAGCGCGGCCCGCTCGCACGAACCGCCGACCCGGCAGCGAAGGACGGCGCCATGGGCCGCTGACCGGTCGGTGACGACCGCGAGGATGGTGCGGGGGCCGGACCAGGCGACCTGGCCTGGCACGGCCCTGCGCGGCGTGCCCAGCGGCCTCGTCGTACCGTCGGCCACGTCGAGCACGAGCAGCGAGCCGTCCCGGCCGACGCCGGCAACGAGGTCGCCGTGCGGGGACCAGGCGACCGGACCGCTCAGCGCGACCGAGCAGAAACTGCGCGCGGGTCTCCGGGACACGCCGACGACGAGGTCGGTGCAGCCCAGCTCGGGGCGGGTCATCAGCCAGCGGGGCGACGACGGCGACGAGGCGAGCAGGACCGGGCCGCCTGAGCTGTGCGCGAACGGGACGATGTGCCGTGGTCGGGTCGGTCCCGGCGTCCATAGGTACGGCGGACCACCCGGGTCCGCGGCGACGTCGAGCACGACTCCCGCGGGGGTCCAGTCACTGACGGCGAACGGCTCCCGGGTCCGCAGCCGGACGGTGGCCGCACCGGTCCGCAGATCGCGCACCACGATGCCGTTGTTGCCGGGGACTACCGCGGTGACGCCGTACGCGACGAACCGGCCGGTCGGGTCGACCGCGACACCCCGGGGCAGCCGACGGTCACCGGCGAAGTCGTCGAGCACGAGCCGGGCTCCGTCCGGGCGCAGCTGCTCGAGCGAGACCGCGCCGGTGGCCTGCACGAGGAGGACCGGCCCACCCCGCGACGAGTCCATCGACACCACGCGGGACGGCGTCCCGAGGTCACGGGCCTGGCCGTCGACGACGACCACGGGGCCGGACGCGAGGTCCACCGACAACGGCGCCCCGGTGGGTAGCCGGCTCCAGGGCAGCGGGCGGCGCGGCCGTGACGTCGCCGGCGGGACCACGACGACAGGCGCGATCATTGTCGGCGACGGTGAGACCGGCTCGGCAACGGTCGGTGCCGGGGTGTCGGGCCGTTGCGCCGAGGCCGGTGCCGCCCCGCCGCCGGAGCCGTCCGCGACCTGCCACACCGCGGCGCCCGCGAGCAGGGCGACGACGAGCGCCCCAGCGACCCGGCCACCGCGACCCGGCGGCTGGCCCTCCCCGCCGCCCTGAAGCACGTCCGGCACGCGCACCCCCTCGTCGGGCGATCAGACGTCGTACCGGCACCTTAAGTTGCCTGCCCCGCACAGTTTCTGCCCGCCGTCGGGTCCACGGGTCGGCCGAGGTCGCCTGCCGGGTGCGGATCTGCCGCGCAGATGGTGGTGCGGGTTAGAGCGGCTGGGGATGAGGTCAGGGTCGGCCCAGCTGCCGCGGCTCTGACCAGCCGCCGGGCCGTGCGTCGAATGGCGCGTTGCGGCTGGCCTCAGGTCGCGCCAGCCAGCCGGAACGCGCCAGCCGACGGAGTCCCGGGTCCGCACAAGTCAAGAGTTGTCCGTTCCGCCCCGAGACAGTGGTGTGGCGACCTACGGTTCCGGCATGCCCCCCCACCGCGTCCGGCTGCGCCTGACCTGGCGTCAGCGGCGGGCCTATGTGGTGACCGTGCTGGTCTACCAGGTGCTGGTGTGGGCCGACGTTCTGCTCGACCACGGCCGCTTCGGCGGCAACGCACGCACCGCGATCGCGGGCGCCGTCTTCCTCCTGATGGCCGTGGCCACCTGGTGGATCGGTACGTCGGCCACCCGCCGCGGCCTCGTCGTGCACGCCTTGCCGCCGATGGTCATCCCGTGGGCCGAGGTCCGCGAGATCGAGGTCGAGAACCAGCTCGGCAACAAGGTGGTCGTGGTGCACCACGGCACCGCGGTCGCCCGCCGGACCAAGCTCTCCGCCCCGACGACGGGCCCGATGGGCCGCGACGACGAGTTCCACGACAAGGTGCGCGTCCTGCGCGCCTACTGGGCCACCCACCGCGAGGGCTCGCAGGTCGCCTGACCGCCTCCTTCTGCGGTGATGTCAGTCGGTGCGGGGCTCGGGGCGGCCGGGCTGCTCGCCGCCACGCGCGTCGCCGTACGAGCGCTTGGGGACCATGACCTTGCGCCGGAAGACGCAAACGACGACGCCGTCCTGGTTGTAGCCGCGGGTCTCGACATGGACCACGCCGCGGTCGTCCTTGGACCGCGACTCGGTCTTGTCCAGCACGGTGGTCTCGCCGTAGATCGTGTCACCGTGGAAGGTCGGCTTGACGTGCTTGAGCGACTCGACCTCGAGGTTGGCGATCGCCTTGCCGCTGACGTCGGGCACCGACATGCCGAGCAGCAGCGAGTAGACGTAGTTGCCCACGACGACGTTCTTGCCGAAGTCGGTCGTCGACTCGGCGTAGTGGGCGTCCAGGTGCAGCGGGTGGTGGTTCATCGTCAGCAGGCAGAACAGGTGGTCGTCGTACTCCGTGACCGTCTTGCCTGGCCAGT
>DASYEF010000095.1:0-9736 GCA_036499185.1 Actinomycetes bacterium
AATCCGGAGGTGGTCATCCTGGGCGGTGCCCTCGAGGAGATCCTGGCCACGGCCGGGTCCGTGGTGCGGGCCCAGTTCGAGACGACCGGGCTCCCGGCGCTGATCGGTCAGGTCCGGCTGGTCGGGCCGGCCCTCGGCTCGGACTCGACCCTGCTGGGCGCCTCCGAGCTCGCGTTCGACGCCCTGCTCTCCGACCCGCTGCTCGAGCTCTCCCGACGTACGGCCTCCTGACCTACCCGAACCGCCCAGCTACCGGATCCACCCACGGACACACCCCGATCCACCCACGATGAAGGACCACGACGATGACGGCGACACCCACCCCGGCGGACAAGTTCACCTTCGGCCTGTGGACGGTGGGCTGGCAGGCCCGGGACCCCTTCGGCGACGCCACCCGCGCGCCCATCGACCCGGTGGAGACCGTGCACCGGCTCGCCGACCTGGGCGCTTACGGCGTCACCTTCCACGACGAGGACCTCATCCCGTTCGGCAGTGACGACACCAGCCGCGACGAGCGCATCAAGCGGTTCCGCGCGGCCCTGGACGAGACCGGCCTGGCCGTGCCGATGGTGACGACCAACCTGTTCACCCACCCCGTGTTCAAGGACGGTGGCTTCACCAGCAACGACCGCACGGTCCGCCGCTATGCGCTGCGCAAGGTGATGCGCAACATGGACCTCGCCGCGGAGCTGGGCGCGCAGACCTACGTGTTCTGGGGCGGCCGCGAGGGGTCGGAGACCGACGCCGCCAAGGACGTGAGGGCGGCACTGGACCGCTATCGCGAGGGCCTGGACATGCTGGCGCAGTACTCGATCGACCGCGGCTACGGCCTGCGCTTCGCCGTCGAGCCGAAGCCAAACGAGCCGCGCGGGGACATCCTGCTGCCGACCGTCGGGCACGCGTTGGCGTTCATCTCGACCCTCGAGCACTCGGACATGGTCGGCGTGAACCCTGAGGTCGGGCACGAGCAGATGTCCAACCTCAACTTCGTGCACGCCATCTCGCAGGCGCTGTGGCAGGGCAAGCTCTTCCACATCGACCTCAACGGGCAGCATGGTCCCAAGTTCGACCAGGACCTCGTGTTCGGTCACGGCGACCTGCTCAGCGCCTTCTTCCTGGTGGACCTCCTCGAGAACGGCGGACCGGGCGGCGCGCCGGCCTACGAGGGGCCGCGGCACTTCGACTACAAGCCGATGCGCACCGAGGACCTCGACGGTGTCTGGGCCTCCGCGGCCGCGAACATGCGCACCTACCTGCTGCTCAAGGAGCGCGCCGCGGCGTTCCGGGCCGATCCCGAGGTGCAGGCCGCGATGACCGCGTCCAAGGTCGGCGAGCTCGCTGTGCCGACACTGGGTGAGGGCGAGAGCTACGAGGCGCTGCTGGCCGACGCATCGGCGTACGAGTCCTTCGATGCCGATGCGGTGGCGTCTCGCGGCTACGGCTTCGGGCGCCTCGACCAGCTCGCCGTCGAGCACGTCCTCGGCGCGCGCTGACCTTGGCGGGCAGCCAGGGTTCGCTCGTCGCCGGCGTCGACTCCTCGACGCAGGCCTGCAAGGTCGTCGTACGTGAGGCGGCGACCGGCCGGCTCGTCCGGTCCGGTCGCGCACCGCACCCCGACGGCACCGAGGTGCATCCGGACGCGTGGTGGGACGCCCTGCAGACCGCGGTCGCGCAGGCGGGCGGCCTCGACGACGTGGCCGCGGTGGCCGTCGGGGGTCAGCAGCACGGGATGGTCGTGCTCGACGACGACGGTCAGGTCGTGCGCCCCGCCCTGCTGTGGAACGACACGCGCTCGGCGGGTGCGGCGCACGAGCTGCTGACCGAGCTCGGTGGTGGGCAGGCCTGGGCCGACGCGGTCGGTGTGGTGCCGGTCGCCTCCATCACCGTGACCAAGCTGCGCTGGCTGGCGCATCACGAGCCGGCGGCGGCGGCCCGGGTGGCTGGTGTGTGCCTCCCCCACGACTGGTTGACCTGGCGCCTCGGGGGCCCCGGGAGATCGGGCTCGCTGGACGCGCTGCGCACCGACCGCAGTGACGCGAGCGGCACCGGCTACTGGTCGGCGGCGGCCGAGAGCTACCGGCCGGACCTGCTGGAGCGTGCCTTCGGGCGCCCCCTGCGGGTCCCGAAGGTCCTCGGTCCCGCGGAGGCCGCCGGCCGCAGCGGCCCGTCTGTCCTGGGTCCGGGAGCCGGTGACAACGCGGCCGCGGCCCTGGGAGTCGGGGCAGGGCCGGGCGACGTGGTGGTGTCGATCGGGACGTCGGGCGTGGTCAGCGCCGTCGCCGACGTGCCCGCCCGCGACCCGTCCGGGATCGTCGCGGGGTTCGCGGACGCCACCGGCCGGCACCTGCCCCTGGTCTGCACCCTCAACGCGTCACGGGTGCTCGACGTGACGATGCGGCTGCTGGGCACCGACCACGAAGGACTGTCCCGGCTGGCGCTGTCCGGACCACCGGGCGCCGACGGGTTGGTCCTGGTCCCCTACCTCGAAGGGGAGCGGACACCGGACCGGCCCGACTCGACCGGGGCGCTGCACGGGCTGACCCTGCGCTCGGCCACGCCGGAGCACGTCGCCCGGGCCGCGGTGGAGGGGCTGCTCTGCGGTCTGGCCGACGGGCTGGACGCGCTCGTCGAGCAGGGTGCGGAGGTGCGGCGGGTGCTCCTCGTGGGCGGTGGTGCCCGCTCGGAGGCGCTACGCCGGATCGCGCCGGCCGTGCTCGGCTGCCCCGTCGCCGTACCGGAGCCAGGGGAGTACGTCGCCGACGGCGCGGCTCGCCAGGCCGCCTGGGTGCTCTCCGGCAAGGGTGAGCCACCGCACTGGGCGGCCGCGGAGACCACGACGTTCGAGGCCGACCCGACCCCCGCTGTGCGCGAGCGCTACGCAGCGGTTCGCGATCTGACGGCAGACCGAGTCCACTGACTGTTCGCTTGCCTCATCGGTACGAACCAGGACAGAGTGCCTCGAACCCGTTCGCCGGATCGTGGGAGAGACACCGATGTCCGCACACCCTCGCCGTACCGCCCTCGTGGCCGGAGCCGTCGTCGCCCTCCTCTCGAGCCTGGTGGCCGGCCCGGCGACCGCCAGCGCGCCACGGGGGCCGTCGGCGCCGCTGGAGTACCTCGGCGACACCACGATCCCGGCCGGCATGCCGTTCGACGGGACGGTCGTGGGAGGGCTGTCGTCGATCACCTACGACGCGAGCCGCGACGTCTACTACGCCCTGTCCGACGACCAGGGTGCCGGCTTCACCCCGACGAGCACCCCGTCGCGGTTCTACACACTGCACATCGACATCAGCGACGGCTCGCTCGACGCGGGTGACGTCACCGTGCTGTCGACCACGACCCTGCTCGGCCTCGACGGCCAGCCGTTCCCGGCGCAGAGCCTGGACCCCGAGGGGATGACGCTCACTCCGCAGCACACGCTCGTGGTCACCTCCGAGGGCATCTCCAGCCGCGGGATCCCGCCGTTCGTGCGCGAGTTCTCCGTCTCCGGCCAGGAGCTGCGTGACCTGCCGGTGCCGGGGTACTTCGACCCGACCGACCCGAGCGTCGGCGTACGGAACAACCTCGGCTTCGAGGCCGCTGCCGTGACGCCGGACGGTCAGCGGCTCGTTGTCGGCACCGAGAACGCGCTGGTCCAGGACGGCCCCGCTGCGGACACGAGCACCGGCAGCCCGGCCCGGATCCTCAGCTACCACATCGGCCACGGCCCCTCGGACCGTGAGTACGTCTACGACACCGACCCGGTCGTCGCGCCGTCGCCGGTGTTCACCGTCAACGGGCTGGTCGAGCTGCTGCCGCTGAACCAGCAGTTCATGCTCGCGATGGAGCGGTCGTTCTCGGTCGGTGTCGGCAACGACATCCGCATCTACCGGGTCGCGCTGCCCGGCGCCACGAACGTCTCCGCAGTGCCGGACCTGCACAACGTCAGCGATCTGCAGCCGGCGCAGAAGTCGCTGCTGCTCCGCCTGCCGGCCACGGTCGGCGGTCAGCCGCTCGACAACGTCGAGGGCCTGACCCTCGGCCCGCTGCTGCCCGACGGGCGCCGTGCCGTGCTGATGGTCAGCGACAACAACTTCACGCCGGGTCAGGACAGCCAGGTGCTGCTGGCGGCTCTCGGCTGACCTTAGGCTGGCGCGCGATGAGCGCCGCTGTCGTCCCCGCCGGGTGGCCCGAGGGGGTCCGTCCCCCTGGCACCGCGGACTGGGAGCGGTCGGCCACCGCGTGGTTGTTCGACCTGTGCCCGCCCGACTACCGCGCGCACGAGGTGCTGCGCCGGCATCCTGTCGTCCTGGCCCGGTTCGCGGCCCGCCATGTCGCCGCCGGGATCGAGGCCGCTCGGCTCGGGCTCTCCACCGCCCGCGACGACCTGCGCGACGTGGTCGACGCGACGACGGTCGCGGCGGCGGTGGCCGCCTGGGAGCGGGAAGGCGCGCGGCTGGTCCGGGCCGAGCGGGCGGTCGCGCTGGTGGAGGAGGCGCTGCGAGGTCGACGGTTCCGCGCCCGGCTGTAACCCACACACAATCTCCCCACCGGCGCCGCTGACCGCTCTCACGGCCGCACGTAGACTCGGCACCTCGACACCGCTGGACACTGCGGCCCCGGATGTGCGAGAGGAGCGCGACGCGCGTGGCGTTGCTGGACTCGATCCACGAACCTGCCGACCTGCGCCGGCTGAGCGCCCCCGAGCTGGACACCCTCGCCGAGGAGATCCGGGCCTTCCTGATCAGCTCGGTGTCGCGCACCGGCGGCCACCTCGGGCCGAACCTGGGCGCGGTGGAGCTCACCTTGGGGCTGCACCGGGTCTTCGACTCGCCCCGCGACCGCATCCTGTGGGACACCGGGCACCAGGCCTACGTCCACAAGATCGTCACCGGTCGCGCCGCCCGGTTCGAGACGCTGCGCCAGCAGGACGGCCTGTCCGGCTACCCCAGTGCGGCGGAGTCCGAGCACGACGTCATAGCCAACTCGCACGCCTCGACCGCGCTGTCGTACGCCGACGGGCTGGCCAAGGCGTACCAGCTGCGCGGTGAGGGTGACCGGGTCGTCGTCGCCGTCGTCGGCGACGGGTCGCTGACGGGGGGCATGGCCTGGGAGGCGCTGAACAACATCGCCGCGGACCACACCCGCCGGCTGGTCATCGTCGTCAACGACAACGAGCGGTCCTACTCGCCCACCGTCGGAGGGCTGGCGCACCACCTCGCGACACTGCGCACCACCCGGGGCTACGAGCGTTTCCTCGAGTGGGGCAAGCAGGTGCTTGGTCGGACACCGGTCGTCGGCCCGCCGCTCTACGACGCCCTGCACGGGGTGAAGAAGGGCCTCAAGGACGTCGTCGCCCCGCAGGGCATGTTCGAGGACCTCGGCCTGAAGTACATCGGCCCGGTCGACGGTCACGACGTCGAGGCAGTGGAGCACGCACTACGACGGGCCCGTGGCTTCGGCGGTCCGGTGCTCGTCCACTGCCTGACCCGCAAGGGCCTGGGCTACAAACACGCCGAGGACGACACGAACGACCACTTCCACGGCATCGGTGTGATCGATCCCGAGACCGGCCAGCCCCTCGCCGCGTCCGGCACCTCGTGGACGAAGGTCTTCTCCGAGGAGATGGTGGCGCTCGGCGGCGAACGAGGCGACGTCGTCGCCATCACCGCGGCGATGCTCATCCCCGTCGGCCTGGACGCGTTCGCGTCGGCGTACCCCACCAGGATCTTCGATGTCGGCATCGCAGAGCAGCATGCGACGACGTCCGCAGCGGGGCTGGCGCTCGGCGGGATGCACCCGGTCGTCGCGGTCTACGCGACCTTCCTCAACCGGGCCTTCGATCAGGTGCTGATGGACGTCGCCCTGCACCGGTGCGGCGTCACGTTCTGCCTGGACCGCTCGGGCGTGACCGGCCCCGACGGTGCCAGCCACCACGGCATGTGGGATCTCGCCGTCCTGCAGGTCGTCCCGGGCCTGCGGTTCGCGGCGCCCCGTGACGCGGTCACGCTGCGCGAGGAGCTGCGCGAGGCGATCGCGGTGACCGACGCGCCGACGGTGCTGCGCTACCCGACCGGCGCGGTCGGACCCGACCTGCCCGCCCTCGAACGGGTCGATGGCGTCGACGTGATGGCACGCGACGGCGACGACGTGCTCCTCATCGCGGTCGGCTCGATGGTCGAGACCGGCCTCGAGGTGGCCCGGCGCTGCGCCCAGCAGGGGATCGGGGTCACCGTGGTCGACCCGCGCTGGGTCAAGCCGGTGCCCCCGGTCCTGGTGACCATGGCCGCGGGCGTCCGCGCCGTGGTCGTCGTGGAGGACGGGGTACGCGGCGGTGTCTCCGGTGCGGTGGCTCAGGCGCTGCGCGACGCCCGGGTGGACACGCCGCTGCGGGACTTCGGTGTCCCGGCGCAGTTCCTGGACCACGCGACGCGGGCGCAGGTCCTGACCCGGATCGGCCTCACCGCGCAGGACATCGCGCGTGACATCGTCGAGACCGTGTCGGGGCTGCAGGGAGACGTCGAGAACCACCCGTCGGTCCAGGAGTCGCAGGAGTAGTCGAGCCCCTGGCAGTGCTCAGCCGAGCGACCAGGTCACCGTCACCGTGACCGAGAGCTGCTGCTGGCCGGCCTGGACGTCGACCGACTTGCCTCTCAGTGCGTCGGCCGCCGCCGCGTAGGGGACCGGGTACGGCGTCTCCTGACCGGACACCGTTTCGCTGACGTTGACGACCTGGCCGAGGCCGCGCCCGCTCGCATCGCCGTACAGCTGGGCCTTGGACTTTGCGTCGTCGAAGGCCTTGCCGCGCGCATCGGCCAGCAGCGTGGAGTCGTCGTCGATCTGGAAGCTCAGGCCGGACATCCGCACCGCGTCACCACCGGCGGACACGGCCTTGCTGATGAGCGAGCCTGCCTTGTCGACGTCGCGGAAGGTGACGGTGAGGTCCTGCGAGGCCTGGTAGCCGGTGACGGTGCGACCGTCGTTGCTGTACTGCGGATAGATGTCCAGCCCGGCGGTCTGCAGGTCCTTGCTGTCGACACCGTTGTGCTCCAGCGCGTCGGTCACCCGCTTCATCGCGTGGTCGGCGCGGGACAGTGCCGAGCTGACAGTGCTGCCCGTCGCCTCGGTGCCGAAGCTGGCGACCAGGGTGTCCGGCCGGCCGGTCACCTCGCCGGTCCCGGAGACGGTGATGCCCTGAGCGCCCGTCGCGGGTGTCGAGTCTCCCGTGGCCGCGGAGGCCGGCGGCACCGAGGCGCCGCCGTGACCGAGCAACCACCCCGTCACCACCAGTGCGAGGGTCGCGGCGATGGTGACTGCGGTGCGGGCGGCGGAGCTGGTGGCGGGAGCAGGCATGGCGACCTCCGGTGCGGGGACTGCCGATCCGACGCACCCGCCGGCCCTGCGGTTCCACCCGCCCGCCCGCCGCGGGAGTCAGCCGGGGGCAGGGCCCTCGACGTTCACCGTGGGTTCACCAGTGCCGCACCGCACGACCACCAGAAGGGAAGGTCGATCGCCGGGGTTGGTCTCGCGGTGGACGGCCCCGGCCGGCACGTGGACGAAGTCGCCCGGCCGGGCCTCGAATGTCGAGCGGCCACCCGGACCGAACTCCAGCCGCAGGATCCCGTCCGCGACGCAGATGGTCGAGTCGTGCCCGCCGTGGTGGTGCCAGGCCGACGTGACGCCGGGTTCGGTGCGCACGGTGCCGGACCACATGGTCCCGGTGTCGAGGGCGCAGCGGCGTTCCATGCCGGGCGTCGGGTCGGCCGTGGGGTGTTGGCCCGCGGGGCTGTGGGTGAGGGCGGCGTCCGGGCCTGACATCAACGGCAGAGCATCAGCGGTAGAGCACGGGGCGCAGCGGGTTGGCGTCGACCGCCGGGTCCCGCAGGACGAGCTCGGCCGGCCGGCCGCCCGTCGGTGCCAGGGTGATCTCGTCGGCCGTGATGAGCAGCGGTCGTTCGAAGCCGCGCTCCTCGGGTGCGGTCGCCGCGGCGGCGGCTGCGGTGTACGCCGGGTCGATCCGCGACAGGTCCAACCAGCCGCGGCGGCGCATGGGCACGGCAGCCGCCCGCATCCCGGTGCCGTCGTGTGCGGACAGCACCGAGCGCAGGGTGGCCGAGCCGAGCAGCGTGATGACGTCGCAGTCACCGATGGGCCGCAGCACGGTCGACGAGGCGAGCCGCTGGCCCGCGATCGCACCCATCCGCTCGAGGTACTCCGCGGCGGCGGGCCACCACAGCGAGGCGTCCACGCCGGCCGCGGCGAGAGCTCCCTGCGGGACCAGGATCACCTCGTCGGGGTCGGCGCCGACTCCGGCGAAGCCGAGGCCGAGGTCCAGCGCGCCGCCCATGATCCGATGGCGCACCCAGTCGAGGCCGGGGTGCAACGCGTGGTGGGCGGGGAGCCCGACCGGCCGGGCCTGGTCGCGGAGGTGCTCGGGGTGGACGTCTGCAGCGATCCGCCGGCCACGCAGCCAGGCCCGCACGCGGCACCGGCCGAGGTCGTCGCCCGGGTCGGCGCCGGCCAGCGCGCGGCGCAGCTCGAGCCAGGTGACGTCCACGGGAACGTCGCCCGTCAGGAGCACGCCGTCGTCGTACGGGACCAGGTCCACGTCGTCGAGCACCGACACCGCGAGGGCAAGGCGGCGCAGGTCGAGGGAGTCGGGTGCTCGCACCTCTTGACGGTACCCAGCCGGGTCGCTCGGAGACTCGCCCGCCCGGGTGAGCCCCGCTCACGCTGCGTGACCGGCGTCCTCGAACCTCAGGTGTCCGCGGTGGGGCGCCGCAGGGTGCGGGGGAGGAACGCGGCGCCCGGCCCGCCGCCGGCGGCCCGGTCGGCAGGGTTGGACATCGCGCAGGTGCGCAACGACAGACAGCCGCAGCCGATGCACGAGTCGAGCCCGTCGCGCAGTGCTTCGAGGCCGGCGATCTGCTCGTCGAGGCGGGACCGCCAGGAGCGGGACAGCCGAGTCCAGTCGGCCCGGGTCGGTGTCCTGGCCTCCGGCAGCGTGGCGAGCGCAGCGGCGACCTCGTCCAGCGTCAGGCCGATGTTGCGCGCCGCCCGGATGAAGGCGAGCCGCCGCAGCACGCTGCGCGGGAAGCGGCGCTGGCCACCGGTCGTCCGGCTGGCGGACACCAGGCCGAGCCGCTCGTAGTAGCGCAATGCCGAGGGCGCGAACCCGCTCCGGTCGGCCACCTGGCCCACCGTCAGTGTCTCCGCCGTTCCCGCCATCTCTCGAGTTTCCCTCCGGCAGTCCTTGACTTGAAGTCAACTTCACCTTCCATGATGCCGGAGACGGATGCAGAAAACCAAGGGAGAGCAGCACCATGCCAGTAGCACTGATCACCGGCGCCTCGCAGGGACTCGGCCGTGCGCTTGCGCGAGACCTGTCCGCCGACGGCTGGTCGCTCGTGCTCGACGCCCGCGGGGCGGAGCGGCTGACCGAGGCGGTCACCGGGATGGACGCGGCCCGAACCCGCGCGCTGGCGGGTGATGTGACCGACCACCAGCACCGGGTCGACCTGGTCGCAGCCGCCTGGGACCTCGGCGGTCTCGACCTGCTGGTGAACAACGCCAGCCATCTCGGGCCCAGCCCGATGCCGCGGCTCGCCGACTACCCGAGCGTCGACCTGGCCCGGGTCCTCGACGTGGACGTGGTCGCGCCGCATGCGCTGCTGCGCGAGGCGCTCCCGCTGCTGCGCCGCGCCGGCGGCACCGTCCTGGACATCAGCTCGGACGCGGCCGTCGAGGCCTATGA
>DASYEF010000096.1:0-7809 GCA_036499185.1 Actinomycetes bacterium
CGTCGAGGACAACGAGACCCGATGGGAGAGTTGAGCCACCGAGTTGGCGTTGGTGACGGGACCCCGTAGCCCGCGAGGCCGCGGGCTACGGTCGTGACCCGTGGACACCGCGGCGGCCTGGGAGGCCCATGCAACGCAGTGGCTCGCCTGGACCGAGCCGGCCCACGAAGAGGGCTTCTGGACCGTCACCTGGCCGACCCTGCGCGAGATGCTGCCGCCTGCGACCGGGGTCACGCTCGATCTCGGGTGCGGCGAGGGCCGGGGTGCCCGGGAGCTGAGCCGGCTAGGCCACCGCGTCCTCGGCATCGAGCGGGCACCGACGTTGGCATCCGCCGCAGCCGAGCGCGGGACATCGGTCGTGCTCGCCGACGCGACCCGGCTACCCCTCCGCGACGGTGGGGTCGCCATGGTGTTTGCGTCGATGTCATTGCTCGACATCGACGACCTGGATGGAGCGGTCGACGAGATCGTGCGCGTCCTCGCGCCTGACGGTTCGCTCGTTGCGGCGATCGTGCACCCGATGATCTCCGCGTTCGACACCTCGGTGCGGCACGAGGGGCGGCTCGAGCTGCCGGCCCCCTACCTGACCCATCGTCAGTACGAGGACCACATCGTCGACGAGGGCCACGAGATGACGTTCACCAGTGTTCATCGCCCCGTGCGCGACTATCTCCGGCCGATGCTCGCGCGCGGCTTCGTCATCACCGACCTGCGGGAGGAGGGCGGCGGTCCGATCCCCTGGTTCCTGGCGTTTCGCGCGGACCGGGTGCGGCATCAGGCCTGAGCGCGGATGCCGTCCAGCACGAAGGTGAGCAGCCGCTGGTTCTGCTCGAGGGTGGCGTTGCGGGCCATGCACATCCCGCCGACGAGCTGCATCAGGTCCTCCTGGCCGACATCCGGTCGCGCGACCCCGGCGTCCTGGGCACGACGAAGGACCATGCCGGCCGCGCGGGCGATCTTCTCGCGAGACTCCACCGCCAGATCGGGATTCTTCTCGAACGCCTCGTGCAGCTCGGTGAGGAAGGTGCGCTTGGCCTGGGCGTACCGGACGAAGGCGTCCAGCCAGTCGACGAGTCCCTGCCAGGCGTCCGGCGGGTCGCCCTCCTCGCCGGCGTGGCCGACCAGCTCGTCCACGTCCTCGCGGTAGACCGCCTCGACCAGATCGATCCGGCGCGGGAAGTGCCGGTAGAGCGTCCCGACGCCGACGTCGGCCGCCTTGGCGATCTCCTCCACCGTGGCGCTGCTGCCGCGTGCCGTGAAGACGGCGCGGGCGGCCACGACCAGGCGGGCCCGGTTGCGCGACGCGTCCGCGCGCATCGGTCGCAGCGCGGGATCCGCGGTGGTCGGCTCGGTGGTCACGCCAGACATGGTGCCCCTTCACCAGCGGACTTGCATAACCGGAGGAACCCTCCGTATAGTTTCCGGAGGTTGCTTCCGCTTCTGCCTCTCACTGTACCCCCGAGATGAGCCGCTACATGTCCTCCGGCACCGCACTCGCACCCCGGGCGCTCGACAGCGCCCCCAACACTCGTCCCTCGCGTCGCCTCAGCCACTCCAGCCTCGTGCTGGGCGTCATCCTCACCTGCCAGCTCATGGTCGTCCTCGACGCCACGATCGTGAACGTCGCGCTGCCCCAGATGCAGCAGGCGCTGGGTTTCTCCGGCGCCGGCCTGTCTTGGGTGCTCAACGCCTACACCCTGACCTTCGGCGGCCTGCTGCTGCTCGGCGCCCGCGCCGGCGACCTCCTCGGCCGGCGCCGTACCTTCGTCGCCGGCATCGCGGTGTTCATCCTGGCCTCGTTGCTCGGCGGCTTCGCCCCCACCAGCGGGTGGCTGCTCGCAGCCCGGGCCCTGCAGGGTGTGGGCGGTGCGCTCGCCGCGCCGTCGTCGTTGGCCCTGCTGACCACGATGTTCACCGAACCGCGCGAGCGGATCCGCGCCCTGGGCCTGTTCACGGCCGTGTCGGTCGGTGGTGGCGCGCTCGGTCTGATCATGGGCGGCATGCTCACCGAGTGGGCGTCCTGGCGCTGGGTCATGTTCGTCAACGTCCCGATCGGCCTCGCCGTCATCCTGGTCGGCCGCGCAGTCCTGCCCGAGACCCCTCGCAACCGCGGCACCTTCGACCTACCGGGCGCGGTGTTCTCGACGCTGGGCATGGGCTCCCTGGTCTACGGCTTCGTCCGGGCAGCGACCGAAGGCTGGAGCGACACCTACACGCTCGCGTCCTTCCTCGCGGGTGCCGTCCTGCTGACAGCTTTCGTCCTCACCGAGCTGCGCGCCGAGCAGCCGATCACTCCGCTACGGCTGTTCAACGATCGCAGTCGCACGCTCGCCAACGTGTCGCGCGGGCTGCTGTTCGCCGGGATGTTCGGCCTGTTCTTCTTCCTGACCCAGTTCCTCCAGGACGTCCTGGGCTACAGCTCACTGAAGACCGGGTTCGCGTTCCTGCCGTTGCCCGTCACGGTCTTCGTCGTCTCCCAGCTGACCAGTCGCGTGCTGATCCACCGCGTGCACGCCAAGGCACTCATGCTGCTCGGCGTGACGCTCGGCGTCACCGGGTTCGCGCTCGCAACTCAGCTCGACCCCGGCTCGTCGTACCCGCACGTGCTCGCGGCTCTGCTGCTCTTCGCAGTCGGCAACGGGTTGTCCTTCGTGCCTCTCACGCAGGCCGCGCTGGAGGGAGTCCCGGCGAAGGACGCCGGCGCCGCCTCCGGCCTGGTCAACGTCACCCAGCAGCTCGGCGGCACGCTGGGCGTCGCGATCCTGGTGACGGTCTTCGGGCACTACAGCCGGCGGGCCACCACGGTGCTCGGCGAGTCGGCGCAGGCCCAGGCGCACGACGTGTTCACCGCGGGTGCGTCGCACGCCTTCGGTGCGGCCGCTGTGTTCCTGCTCGCCGCACTGGTCCTGGTCGCCGTTGGCGTCCGAGCGCCAGGGACCGCGCCGGCGCCGGCTGCCGCAAGTTCGCGGGACTGACCCCCCGCACCGTCTGAGATGTCGTCAGGTCCGGCTGGCCACGGTCAGCCGGACCTCGACGGTGTCGCCCTCGTCAAGTCCCTCGGCCCGGCGTACCGCATCCTTCAGGGGCAGGACGTACCCCCCGTCCTTCGGGAAGAGCGAGGTCTCCCACTCGGTCACGCCGATGCGCACCCGGACCGGGATCATCCCCCAGCCGTACGTCACGAAGCTCGACGCGTCCTGGAGCTGGACGCTCTCCTCGTCCGGCACCGTCACGAAGTAGTAGGGCGACGGCCCCCGCCAGTGCCAGACGTCGCCGGCGAAGTCCATCTCCAGCCCGTCCATCCGAGCAGGTTAGGGTTCGATCCGGACGTTGTGCTTCCGGATCGAGGGAGTCGCGTGGACCTTGGTGCGAGCCCGACGGCCCGGGCGCTGCTGACCCTCGAGCTGCTCCAAGGAAGCCCGGGGATCACCGCGGACCGGCTGGCCGACAAGCTGGGCGTCTCCGAGCGGGCCGCCCGGCGCTACGTTGCGATCCTGCGCGAGGCGGGCATCCCGATCGAGTCAGTGCGGGGACCGTACGGCGGCTACCACGTCGGCCGCGGCCTGCGGCTCCCGCCGCTGGTGTTCACCGCCACCGAGGCGCTCGGCCTGGTGATGGCGGTGCTCGACGGCCACCACGACGCCGGCAATCCGACCGACCCGGTGGGCAGCGCGCTGGGCAAGATCGTGCGAGCGTTGCCGGAGCCGGTGGCGGCCCAGGCCGAGGCGGTACGCCGGAGCACGGCACCCGCCCCGGACCGCGGCGCCGCCCGGCCCGACCCCGGGACCACGAGCACGTTGGTGCAGGCCTGTTCCGACCGGCGCAGGGTGCGCCTCGGGTATCGCTCCGAGGCCGGCTCGGAGTGGGAGACCGACGTCGACCCGTGGGCGCTGGTCGTCCGCCACGGACGGTGGTACCTGCTGTGCCACTCGCACTCCGCGGACGCCTTACGGGCCTATCGGATCGACCGGGTCCGTGAGGTCGAGGTGCTCGACGCGACCTTTACCGCACCCACCGACCTCGACCCCGTCGGCCTGCTCGAGGAGCATCTCGCCGTCGGCTGGGAGTACGACGTCGACGTGGTCATCGAGGCATCGCTGGAGTCCGTCGCGGCGCGCCTCCCCCGGGCACTCGGCCGGCTCGAGCGGGTCGACGACACGACCACCCGGCTGGTCGCCAGCACGGGCAACCCCTGGTGGTACGCCGAGCGGCTGGCGGCGATCTCGTCGCCGTACCGGATCGTGGGTGGCCCGGAGCTCCGGCATGCCGCGCGCGTGGTCGGCCAGCGGCTGCTCACCGCGGCCGGCGAGGCCGGCGGGCCCGACACTTGAGCAGCGTCGGTCAGGAAGAACCGTCTGGGACCGTCCCAACCGGAAGCGGCCCCGCTGCGCGGTCGGAATGCACCGGCCGAGCGGGGCCGCATGGCTCTGTCGGTGGCCGAGGTCAGGGCGGCTTGGGAAGCGGGAGGTTGGCTGTCGCCGTCCGCGACTGTCCGATGGCGTCCACTGGCGCGTTGCGGCCGGCTTACAGCTTCCGGAGAGCGCCGCAACCCGCCAGTCGATGACTGACATCCGCCGTCACCCGAGTCGCAGCGACCCAACAGCCGACGTGGCCGCGCCGCGCAGTCGGGAGTCGAGCGAGGCCCCGCTCAGCCGCGACGGTCAGGCGTGCCAGCCGGTCAGGCGTGCCAGCCGGCCGGCGGGTCCTCGCCGACCACCCCGTCGACCGCCTCGCGCAGCAGGTCGGCGTGCCCGGTGTGCCGGCCGTACTCCTCGACCAGGTCGAAGATGAGGCGGCGCAGGCTGGCGTGCCGACCGTCAGGGTGGGACACATCCACAAGCTGGTCGAGCCCGCCGTCCGCCAGTTCCTCGTCGACCCGCTGGTGCGACCGCTCGACCGCGGCGTCCCAGAGGGCGTAGAGCGCCTCGGGGGTGTCGTCGGCCGCGGAGGTGAACGGCCACTGCGGGTTCGCGTCCCAGTCGACCGTCTCCCAGGGTGCACCGGGCGAGACATTGCCGCGCAGCTTGATGGTGAAGGTGTAGTCCTCGACGAAGGCCAGGTGCTTGAGCAGCTGGCCGAGCGTCAGCGACGACGCGCCGACGGTCGTCTGCAGGCCGGCGGCGTCGAGGTGGCCGGCCTTCCAGCGGAAGGTCGTGCGGAGGCGGTCGAGGGCGCCGAGGAGGTGCTCGGTCTCGGTGCCGGCGAACGGCGGCTCCCAGGGGGCGTCGGGAGCGGAGTCGGTGTTGTTGGTGGTGTCGGCGTCGGTCATGGCCGGGACGGTAGATGCCATTCCGGACGTTCCACGGCCGGAACGGAGCAGGTCAGTCGGTGAGGTAGCGCTCGGCGATCTCGGCGGCCTCGTAGCGGGTCGAGACGTCGAGCTTGCGCAGGATGTTGGAGACGTGGACGCTCGCCGTCTTGGTGCTGATGACCAGTGCCTTGGCGATCTCGCCGTTGGTCCGCCCGGCCGCGAGGTGGCCGAGGATCTCGCGCTCGCGCACCGTCAACGTCGCGCCCACACCCTCGACGCGCCCGGTCGGCACCCGCTTGGGCGGTCGCAGGTCGATGCGGGTACGCCGGGCGGTGGCCGCGATCTCGGCGAGGAGCGGGGCAGCCCCCAGCGTCCGGGCCTCGACGGCCGCCGCGCGCAACGCGTCCGCGGCGTTCCCGAGGTCGCGCACCGCGACGAGCTCCTGGGCGAAGCGCCACTGCGCGTAGGCCAGCGGGTAGGGCCGCTCGGCCATCGCGAGCGCCTCCACCGCGGCCCGCCACGGCTCGACCGCAGGACCGACCAGGTGGCGGGCGCGCTCCGCGTCGCAGAGCACTCGCAGCTGGGTGGCGCGCGCGCCGGGCAGTGCGAGCGGCCCGCAGGCCCGGGCGACCAGGTCGTCCACGACGGCCTCGGTTTCCTCCCATCCCGCGCCGGTCGGCTCCCCCGATCCGGTACGCCGGCGGGCCTCCACGACGTCGGCGAGGGCCCGCGCCCCCAGCCAGGCCATCGGAGCCGCCATGGCGAGCATCCGGTCGGTCGTACCGGAGACGTGGGAGGTCACCTCCCCGAGGGCGCCGTCCGGGTCACCGCGCCACAGCATCGACTCGGCCAGCGTCTCGCGACGCAGGACGTCGAGGACCATCGGCAGCCGCTCGATCAGCGCCAGCTCCTCTTCCATGGCCGACCAGTCGCCGCGCAGACCCGACAGCCGCGCGCGCAGGGTACGTACGTAGTCGCGGTTGACCCCCGCGATGTGCCGGCTCCGGGTCAGGGCCGTGGACAGCAGCGCGGCGGCCTCGTCCCACCACCCGAAGGTGAGGGCCAGCTCGGCGCCCTGGCACTCCAGCCAGGTGCCGTAGCGGATCTCCAGGCCGCGGGCCGTCACCGCCGAGACGCCCATCGCCGCGGCGTCGACACCCTCGCGCCCGCGCCCGGCCCACTGCAGGCAGTCGACGACGTTGCTGTAGGTCTGCCCGATCAGCTCGGGGTCGCCGTCGGTCAGGGCGAGGTCGACCGCTTCGCGGGCGTCCTCGACGACGCCCGGTCCGGCGGGACGCACCGTCGTGCGGATCACCAGCGCACGGGCCAGCGCCCCTGCGTCGCCGGTGGCGCGGCCGACCGCCACCGCCGCGTCCGCGAGCGGCTCCCAGTCGGCGCTGCCGCCCACCCAGTCGAGGACGTGCACCAGCCCCGCGACGGCGATCCCGCGCTCCGGCGTGGGCGGATCGGCCGGGACGAGCTCGACGGCCCGCCGGGCGGCGACCAGCGCGGCGTCGGTGCGCCCGGCGTCCAGCAGCACCCGCGCATAGCGAGCCTCGACGACGCCGATCCGCACCGGGTCCACGTCTGGATCGGCCCGCAGCCACGACCGCACGCTCTCCACGATCTCCACGGCATCGCCGTCGTGGTCGCTGATGGCCGCGATCAGCGCCGCCCGGGTGAAGACCTCGATGACGTCACTGCCCGCGAGCTTCTCGGCGTCGTCGACGATCGGCCACAGCCGGCGGACCCGGACGTACTGACGATGTGCCTCGTCGTACGCGCCGACGTCCTCTGCGGCCTGCGCCGCCCGTAGCGACCACACCAACGTCCGGGGGGCATCGCCGGCCCGGTCGGCGTGCTCGGCGACGACACCGGGCCGCGCGTCCGGCACGTCCTCGAGGACGTCGGCCAGACGCAGGTGGGTCGTGCGACGCTCCCCCGGCAGAAGGTCGGCGTACAGCGCCTCGGCCAGCAGGGCGTGCCGCAGGGACAGGCTGCCGTCGGCCTCCACGACGAGCAACTGGGCGCGCACCGCCTCGTCGACCGCGTCGTCGAGGGCCACCTCGTGCCCCGAGCGGTCCAGCACGCGCTCGAGGAGCGTGGCGGACATCCGGTCACCGGCAGCGGACATCGTGCGCAGCAGCTCGGCGGTGCCCGGGCGGCAGGCCCTGGTCCGCCGCACCAGGATCTCGCGCAGGCTGGCCGGCAGGGTGGCTTCGTCGCCGGCCAGCGCGGCCCGCATCAAGGCCTCCGCCGCGTAGGGGTTGCCTCCGGCACGGGCGTGGATCCGTGCCGTGAGCGACTCGCCCAGCACCGACCCCGGGTCGCCGCCGAGCAGGTCAGTCAGCTGGGCCCGGGTCTCGGGCAGCGACATCGGGCGCAGCTCGACGTCGAGGACCTGCGGCCCTCGGCGTACCTCTTGCAACCATTCCCTCAACACGTCGCCGACCTCGTCGGGCCGGTAGGCGCCGACAACGGCGATGCGCTGGCGGTCCAGCCCGGCGCACAGGTAGGCGAGCACCTCGAGAGTGGCCACGTCGGCCAGGTGCAGGTCG
>DASYEF010000097.1:0-16615 GCA_036499185.1 Actinomycetes bacterium
GCCGCCGGCACAACGTGGACGTCGCGCCCGGTGACCGGCATCTGGTCCAGCCTGACGCTGGCGTCGTTCAGGCGAAGCCTAGCTGGTTGCGTCGGGCTCACGCCGCGATCCCCTTGGCCTCGATCAGCGTCGTGGTCGGCGTGACGGCGAGGCGTGCCGCTTCAGCCAGCACGTAGTCGGCGAGTGGCGCGCTGCCGGCATTGCCGCCGGAGTAGACGTTGCGGGTGAGGACTGTTTCGACGGCGGCGCGGTCATTGTTGTCGAGTGCCTCGCCGAGCACCTCGATCAGCCCGTAGAAGGCGTTGCCGATCTTCTTGACCCGCCGCGGCACCCCGAGGTCGGTGATGCCGAGCTCGCGCAGCTTGGCGACGGCCAGCAGCCGGTGGTGCGCCGCGAACGTGAGCACGTGCGCCACCATGGCGCCGTACGTCATGACGATCGGCTCGGGGGAGAACGAGTCGACGAAGGTCTCGTCGAACCGGTTCTCGTGCGCCACCGCCCGGACCTGGCTGACGAACTCCGGCCCGGTGACGGCGAGCCGGCGGCGCATCGACGCGACCGACTCGTGCTGCTCGACCGCGAAGTCGTACTCGCCGTCCTCCATCGCCGCGCACCACATGCCCATCTGGCCGATGAGTCGCGAGATCGACCAGCGCAGCGTCTCGCCGTCGATCCCCTCGACCGGACCCGTGAACGGGTCGTCCAGCTGCTCGTCGGTGAGAGTGGCGGCCCGTTGGACCAGCTGGTCGACCAGCCAGACGTGGTGCTCGACCATCTCGACGACCAGGTCCATGCCGGACATGGTGTGCCGCGCGGGCAGGCGAAGGCCAGCCGGCGGGTGGAAGTGCACGTCGTTGGGAGCCGCGATCCGGAACCTGGCGGGGCGCCGACGCCACGCCGAGGGCGTCGCGTCGAACTCCCGGCGGAACGCGCGGGTGAAGGCCTCGTGCGAGCCGAAGCCGGCCTCGACCGCGACGTCCAGCAGGGGCGCATCGGAAATGGTCATCCGGTACGCCGCCCGCTCGAGCAGGATGCGGGTGCGGAACCGGGTCGGCGACTCGCCGGCGATCGCGGTGATGACCCGCTCGAAGTGGTGTCGCGAGAGGTACGCGTCGGCGGCGAGCTCCTCGGCTCGGCGCGGGATCGCGTCCAGATCGGCGGCCAGCCGGTCCACGAAGGCCACGAAGTGGTCCAGCGGCGGGCTCACCCCATCGCCGCGCCGACTGCCTCCGCCGCCTTGCGCAGCTCCTCGTCCGTGACGTTGGGCAGCACGTCCTCCCACAGCGGCAGCATCGCACCCGACGCCTCGACCATGCCGAGCGGCCGCGGCAGGAACCACACGTGGAAGTGCGCGCCACCGTCGCCCCAGCGGTTGAGGTGCACGCGACCGACGTCACCGAGGGACAGGACGGCGCGCTCCACCCGGGCGCACATCGGCCCGAAGCTCGCTGCCGCCGACGGGGAGAGGTCGCAGAAGGAGTCCACGTGCTCGGTGGACGCCACCCAGACCGCGCCGGGCAGGCTCCCTCCGACGGGTGGGTGCAACGTCCAGTGCTCGTCGGACCAGACGGCCGGCGTTGCGCCGTCGGTGCAGATCGCGCACGGCTCGCCCCCGGGCTCGCCGCGACGCGCCGGCTCGGGCACGGTCCGTGGTGCGGGCGGGCGGGGGACCAGGGGTTCCATCCAGGGGATCGTCATGGTCCGACCCTGCCGCGCGACACGGCGTACCGCTTGATCGTGTTAGCCGTCCTTGCCGCCACGCCGCCGGCTGCGGGTCGCTGCTCGGTGGCTACGGTCGTTCCCGTGATCGAGCGCGACCTGACTTTGCGCGACGGCCGGACGCTGCACGTCTACGACACCGGCCCGGACCTCGCCGACGCGCGGCTTGTCGTGGTCTGGCACCACGGCACGCCCAACATCGGCCCGCCACCTGCGCCGTTGCTCGCGGAGTCGGCGCGCCTCGGCGTCCGGTGGCTCGGTTTCGACCGGCCGGGCTATGGCGGCTCGACGAGACACCCCGGGCGCACGACCGGGAGCGTGGCCCGGGACGTGGCCGAGCTTGCGGACGCGCTGTCCGTCGAGCGGTTCGCCGTCGTCGGGCACTCGGGTGGTGGCTCCCACGCGCTGGCCTGCGGTGGGGCGCTCGGCGACCGGGTCGTGGCCGTGGTCAGCATGGCCGGCCTGGCGCCGTACCGCTCTGAGGGCCTGGACTGGTACGCCGGCATGGTCGCCTCCGGCGTCGCGTCGCTGACCGCCGCCAGCGAGGGACGCGAGGCGAAGGAAGCGTTCGAGGCGTCCGGCGTCGAGTACGACCCCGAGTTCACGGCCGCCGACCTCGACGCGCTCAAGGGGGTGTGGTCCTGGCTCGGCAGCGTTGTCGGCCCCGCCGTGGCCAGCGGTCCCGCGGGCCTGGTCGACGACGACATTTCCTACGTGACGCCATGGGGGACCCAGCCGAGCGACGTGGCCGCACCCGTTCTGCTCCTGCACGGCGAGCAGGACGGCGTCGCGCCCTCCGCGCACTCCCGCTGGTTGGCCGAGCAGTGCCCGACGGCCGAGCTGCGGCTACTCCCGGACGACGGTCACATCTCCGTGCTCACCCACGCCGCGGCCGCCCTCGGCTGGCTCGTCGAGCAGTCTTCCGGTTGAGACGCGTCGGGCCGGGGTCCCGACGGAACCCCGGCCCCGACGCATGGACGGATGGATGGCTGAGGCCGGCTTACGGCAGGAAGTAGTTCGGGTTCGGGATCTTGAACGTGCGGTCGGCGAATCCGCCGGTGAGGTCACTGAACTGGTCGCCGAGGTTGGCGACGATGTCATAGCCCATCGACTCGATGTGCTGGCGGGTCAGTGACTTGTACTGGATCGTCGTGCACGTCGGGGTGGTCGTCGCGCAGGAGCTCAGCCAGGGTGCGGTGAGGTCCTTGAGGTACAGGTTGCCGTCCGGGACGGTCCCGTAGCCCACGCTGGCCAGATTCGCCTTCGTGCCCACCCGCTGGCCTTCCGGCCGACCGGTCAGGAAGAAGACCGTGTAGCCCTCGGCCGTGGCCTGGTTCGCGAGGTCCACCATGCCGGGGACGGCCGGGAAGACACCCGCGTTGACGAACGCTGCGTTGTCGGCGCTCTTGAATACGAAGTTGCTGAAGATCTCGTAGTTGTACGTGTTCAGCGTCGTGTCGTCGATGTCGAAGAGGATGGCCGGCGTGCCGGTGGCCGCCTTCGTGGTGTGGTTCTTGGCCAGGTACTTCTCGGCGTCGGTGGTGATGCCCTCGACCTCGTGGGCATAGGCGCCGTCCGGGTTGAACGTGTGCAGGTCCTTCACCCCGGTCACCGGGTCGACGGTGACGGTGTCGGCCCGGTCGCCGTAGTAGGCCTTGATCGCGGTCTTGACCTGGTCGACGTTCTGGATCTGGTCAGCGCTGGTCGGACTGGCCGGAGGCGCCGGTACGGCGGGGCCGCCGACGGCCGACAACGCGGCGGCGGCGAGGTTGGGCGAGACGAGCATGGTTACGCCCAGGACACTGGCGGCGAGCGCAGCACCCAGGGTCGTCAGGCGCACCCGACGGGGAGCCCGGCGAAGTACAGACATGTGCACATCCTCTGCATGTGAGCGAAATGACGGGGGTCACAGTGCCCTGTCGCAGACCAGTTGCCAAGCCCTAACCATTCTTGGTGACGCGACGACTTCGCACGGTGACTGTCAGCGGTCACCAGGTCGGGGTGACCTCTCAGCTCTGGGCGATGATCAGCAGCACGGTCACGACGTCGTCGAGCGGCGCTGTTGTCCCGATCTCGGCACAACCTCGCGGAACCCGTCGTCGGTGTCGACGGCCTGGTAGCCGCGAGCCACCAGCTCGGCGACCACGCTGGACTTGCCGGCCCCCGACATCCCCGTCACCAGGACACGCTTCACGCTCGCAGCCCAGGAGCGGGCGTCAGGCCGGGTCGCCGAGTCCGGCGCGGGCGGCGGCGGTCAGCCCGGTCTGCACCGTGATCCGGGTCCGGTCGGCTCGGAACACGTCCCTGGCGTGCTCGACGGGTACGCCGGAGGCCGTGTACGCCGTGCGCTGGATCAGCATCAGCGGGCAGCCGGCCGGGACGCGCAACAGCGAGGCCTGCGCCGGCGTGGCCACCACAGGCTCCAGCACCTCCGTCGCCGTGTGCGGCGCCAGGTCGTAGCGCGTCGCGAGCAGCCGGTAGAGCGAGCCGGTGAGTCGCTGCTGCACCAGGTCGGGGAACAGCCCCGCCGGGAAGCAGGAGTTCTCCAGCGCGAGCGGCTCGCGGTTGGCCGAGCGCACCCGCACCACCTCGTGCACCGGGTCGCCGCGCTCGAGACCCAGGGCCCGCGCCTCGGCCCGGTCGGCAGGACGGGTCGACGCGCTCACCATCCGCGCACCGGCCCGCACGTGCGCCCGGCGCATCTGCTCGGTGAAGCCGGCCAGCCCGGTGAGGTCACAGACGATCCGCGGCGACGCGACGAACGTGCCGCCCTGCCGGCCGGGGCGGCGGACGATCGCGCCCCGAGCCTCCAGCGAGGAGAGGGCCTGGCGCAGCGTCATCCGGCTGACGCCGAGGTCGGCCGCAAAGTCCTGCTCGCGGGGCAGCTTGTCGCCGGGCACGAGGCCGCCGCCGTCGATGGTCGAGGCGAGCCACTGCTCGATGCGCACGTGCGCCGGCTGGCTCGATGCCTCGGCGAGGTCGGGGGCAGAGCCGAGCACGTCGTCCAGGGCGCTCGTCACGCCCGCACTGTAGGCGCGCGACGCTCCGGCAGGTCAGGGCTTGCGGAACCAGAGGAGGTAGTCCCCAGCAAGGCCCGGCGGGTGCCGGTCCCAGCACAGGAACGTTTCGCCCTCGAACGTCAGGTGCTGCGAGACCACCCGCCCGACGTCCCACGCGAGTGGCGTCACCAGGTCGTAGGAGCCGTCTTCCCCGTCGTGGTGGGTGACGACGTTGGCCACGTTCACCACCGCGTGCCCCCCGGGCCGGAGCAGCTCAGCCGCCTGCGCGAAGACCTGCCCGAGCTCGTCCAGGTACGTCGGGTAGTCGCCGTCGTCGGTGGCGTACCCGGTGAGTGGGTTCTCCGGGTGCGCCAGGCGGGACATGTACGGCGGTGAGGTGAGCACCAGGTCGACCGGACCCTCCAGCACGTCGGCCACGACCGTCGCGAGGTCGCGCGAGTCGCCCTGCAGCACCACCGCGAGTCCGGCCGTGCGCGACCGCACGAGGTCGACGTGGTCGGGCAGGAGCTCCACCCCGATCGCCGTCCGCTCCATCCGCTCGGCGACGACCAGCGATGTGCCATAGCCGGCGAACGGGTCGAGTACGACGTCGCCGGGCGCGGTGGTGTCGGCGAGCACCGACTCGGCCAGCGCCTCGGTGAAGTGGACGTCGTCGATCTGGCCGTGCGGCCGCTGGGTGTCCAGGTCGTCGGCCCGCAGCAGCAGGAACGGCTTCACCGGCTCGCCCGCCGGCTCAGTCGTGCTTCGCGAGCCATCCGGACACCCAGGACAGGTACGCCGTGGGCTCCTCCCACATCGGCAGGTGTGAGCAGCCGGGCATGACCATCTGCTCCACCTCGTTGCCGGCGGTGCGCAGTCCGTTGACGAGCGGTACCTGCAGCGCCGGCGTCGCCTCGTCGAACTCGCCGCTGATGACGAACGCGGGCACGTGGATCTCGTTGAGCCGGTCGGTCGATGACCAGTCCTTGATCGATCCGATCACGTGGAACTCCGACGGCCCGTTCATCGTGTGGTAGACGGTCGGGTCCTCGTCAAGCTTGGCCAGACCGTCCACGACACCTTGCGGCCACGGGTCCAGGCGGCACAGGTGGCGCTCGTAGAAGACCTGGCAGGCCGCGGCGTACTCCGGGTCGTCGGTGGTCTCCGCTTCCTCGTGGCGCCGCAGGGTGTCGTCGACGCCCGGCGGCAGGTCGGCGCGCAGTGCGTTGGCCTCGGAGACGAAGTCGGGGAACGACGTCGCGGTGTTGGAGAGGACCAGCGACCGCAGCCCGGGCGGCCCGGTGATCGCGTGCTCCTGGGCGAGGAAGCCGCCCCACGACTGGCCGAGCACGTGGTAGCGGTCTGCGATGCCGAGGTGGACCACCAGGTTGGCGAGCTCGCGCACGAACAGCTCGACGGTCCAGAACTCTGCGCCACGGTCCGGATGGTGGGTGGACTTGCCGTTGCCGAGCTGGTCGTAGAGAACGACGGCCCGGCCCGGCGTCTGGTCAGCGAGGTCGGCCAGCGGCGTGAGGTAGTCGTGGGTGGCACCGGGGCCGCCGTGCAGCACGACGAGAGGGGCCGGCCCACCGGACGGTGCCGGCAGCTCGCCGTGCACCTGGTACCAGGTCCGGTCCCCGTCGAAGTCGGCGTACCCATCCGTCGTCGGCGCCATGCCGCGGAGTCTACGGAGGGGCGAGCAAAGCGCTGGCGCGGTCCGGGAGAGTGGGCCCGTGGTGACGATGCACACAGCGGCCGAGCGGCCCGACCTGTGGGAGCGCGGGATCGACTCGGCGCTGGTCTGGCCGGAGTACAACCTGCACGGCGACGTCCTCAACCAGTGGTGGGGACTGTTGGACGAGGAGCTCGCGGAGTTCCAGTTCGTCCTGTACGACGATGCGGAGGACGCGGTCGTCGCCGAGGGCCACACGGGTGCGTTCGTGTGGGACGGCGACGACGCCTCGCTGCCGGGGGGCATCGACGACGCCATCGCCACGGTGTTCGCCGACCGTCGGGCCGGGCGCGAGGTGACCGCGCTGTGCGCCCTGGCCGCCGAGACGCCGCGCGACGGGCGACGGCGGGGCATGGCCGTCGAGATCCTCTCCGGCATGCGGACGCTCGCGGTCCGGCACGGCCTGCGCCACCTGGTCGCTCCCGTCCGCCCGTCGATGAAGGAGCGCTACCCGCTGACGCCCATCGAGCGGTACGTCGGTTGGCGTCGCCCCGACGGCGAGCTGCTCGACCCTTGGATGCGCGTGCACGAACGCCTCGGCGCCCGGGTCTCGACACCGCTGCCGGAGTCGATGCTCATCACCGGCTCGGTCGCGGAGTGGGAGTCGTGGACCGGGCTGGCCCTGCCCGAGTCGGGCGAGTACGTGTTCCCCGAGGGGCTCGCGCCGCTCACGGTCGACGTTGCGGCCGACCGGTGCACCTACTGGGAGCCCAACGTCTGGATGGTCCACCCGGACGTCGATCCGCGGGTCGACGCGGTCTGAGCACCAAGGCCCGTCGAGGGCATGTGACGTCGACGGGTGAGGATGTCTGGATGCCGACGTACAGTGCGCTCGACCACCTGCAGTGCCCGCGGTGCGGCACCACCTACGACGCGACGGTGCTGCAAGGCGTCTGCCCTGGAGACGGTTCGCCGCTGCTCGTCCGCTACGAGCTCGACCGGGTCGTGATCGGTCCCCGCGATCTGACCGGCCGGGCGCCGGACCTGTGGCGCTATCACGAGCTGCTGCCGGTGTCGGACCCCGCGCACGTCGTCACCCTCGGGGAGGGCGTGACGCCGTTGCTCGCCGCCCCGCGGCTCGGCGCCGCGCTCGGCATCGACCGGCTGCTGGTCAAGGACGAGGGCCTGCTGCCGACCGGCTCCTTCAAGGCACGAGGTGCCGCGATGGGTGTCACGCGCGCCAAGGAGCTGGGTGCGACGGCGATGGCGATGCCGACGAACGGCAATGCCGGTGCCGCGTGGGCGAGCTACGCCGCACGGGCCGGTCTGCGGATGGTGGTCGCCATGCCGGAGAGCGCACCGGCCATCACCCGCACCGAGGTGGTCGCGGCCGGCGGCGAGCTGCGCCTGGTCGACGGGCTGATCTCCGACGCGGGGCGGATGGTCGCGGCCGCCGTCGCCGCGACGCCGGGCTGGTTCGACGTCGGCACGCTCAAGGAGCCGTACCGCATCGAGGGCAAGAAGACGATGGGCCTCGAGATCGCCGAGCAGCTCGGCTGGCGGATGCCCGACGTGATCCTCTACCCGACCGGGGGCGGCGTCGGGCTGATCGGCATTCACAAGGCGCTACAGGAGCTGGTCACCCTCGGCTGGGTCAGCGGGCCGTTGCCGCGGCTGGTGGCGGTGCAGTCCACGGGCTGCGCGCCGATCGTGCGCGCCTTCGCTGCGGGCGCGGCCGAGTCCGAACCGTGGGTCGGTGCGCACACGGTCGCGTTCGGCATCACCGTGCCCAAGGCGTTGGGCGACTTCCTTGTTCTCGACGCGGTCCGGTCGACGGGCGGTGCGGCGGTCGCCGTCACCGACGAGGACCTGCTCTCCGACGTCGCGCTGGCCGGCCGGCTCGAGGGGATGTTCCTGTGCCCGGAGGGCGCCGCCACCGTGACGGCGGCCCGGCAGCTACGCGAGTCCGGTTGGATCGCGCCGACCGACGAGGTCGTGCTGCTCAACACCGGCAGCGGCCTGATCTACCCCGAGACGGTGCCGGTCAGCGGCGTACCCGTGCTCGCCGCCGACGCCGAGCTGGTGCTGCCCGACCTGCTCGCTAGCTGAGGCGCTCGGCGCCCCAGACCTGGCCGTCCGGCCCCGTCAGCACGAGGACGACCCGTACGTCCGACAGCGAACTCACGGGCGGTTCGTCGCCGTCGAGCACCGCGTAGAACGTCACGTCGCGCGGCTTACCGGCGCGCCACTCCACCGCTGTCTGGTTGACGATGCCGCCGGGTCCGTCCCGGAACGACGACAACCACGGGTACCGGTCGGCGACCTTGTTCATCGTGCCATCCCAGCCAGACCCAAGACGCGAGTCGGTCGAGTACATCGTCCTGGTGACCTGGTTGGTGCGCCGGTCGATGACGGCAAGTACGAGCTCCGCCCTGTCCGGCACGTCGAGCGCAGCCACATTGAGCCGACCGAGCACAATCTGCTGCGCCGGTGACATCGCGACCGGCAGCGACGCGATGTGGTTGGTGCCCGCGAGCGAGACCAAGGCGGCGCGCACGTTGGTCGCCGGCTCGTCGGCGGCGGAGATGACCTGCAGGTCAGCCCCTCGCGGCGGCGACGAGACCTTCGAACAGCCGGAGGTCCTCGCTGGCCTCTGGATGCCAGAGGACGCCGAGGGCGAAGCGCTTCGCGGGGTCCTCCACGACCTCGGGGGTCTCGTCGTCGGCCCAGCCGGTCACCGTGAGCGAACCGGCCGAGGCGAGCCCCTGGTGGTGGTACGACGGCACGTCGACCTCGCCGCCCAGCAGCCGGTGCGCGAGCGAGCCACCATCGATGCGGACCTCATGGGTGCCGTAGACGCCGGGGGAGGGTCGGTGGCGTTCGTGGCCGACCTTGTCGGGGAGGTGCTGCACGAGCGAGCCGCCGCGGACCACCGACATCAGCTGCATGCCCCGGCAGATGCCGAGGACGGGGACGTCACGGTCCAGAGCGGCCCGCATCAGCGGCACCTCGGCGGCGTCCCGGTCGGGGCGCAGCCCGGCGGTCTGCGGGTGCGCGGCCTCGCCGTACAGGGCCGGGTCGAGGTCCGCGCCGCCGGCGAAGACCACCGCGTCCAGCCGGTCGAGCACCTCGGCGTCGGTCGACGCACCCGGCGGGAGTACCACCGCCGTACCCCCGGCGGCCTCCACCCGCTCGACGTATCGGTATGGGAGCACCGCGGCCGGCACGTCCCAGACGCCCCAGCGCGCTTGCTCGACGTACGCGGTGATGCCGACGACCGGGCGCATGCTCACATGCTGACAGGCGGGAATGGCCGACTGGGCGGACACGGTTGGATGTGGTGTCCGGACGTATTCCCCGCGGAAGGTCAAACCGTGTCGTTCCCCCCTCTGGTCGAGCCAGCCAGCGAGCTGACCATCGACGAGGTTCGGCGCTACTCGCGCCACCTGATCATTCCCGACGTCGGCATGACCGGGCAGAAGCGCCTCAAGAACGCCAAAGTCCTCGTCGTGGGGGCGGGCGGTCTCGGGTCTCCGGCACTGCTCTACCTGGCCGCCGCCGGCGTCGGCACCCTGGGCATCGTCGACTTCGACGTCGTCGACGAGTCCAACCTCCAGCGCCAGATCATCCACGGCCAGTCCGACATCGGGAAGCCGAAGGCGCTCAGCGCCAAGGAGTCGATCCAGGAGGCCAACCCGTTCGTCGAGGTGGTGCTGCACGAGGAGCGCCTCGACTCGACGAACGTGTTCGGGATCTTCGAGCCCTACGACCTGATCATCGACGGCACCGACAACTTCGCGACGCGCTATCTCGTCAACGACGCGGCCGTGCTGCTCGGAAAGCCCTACGTCTGGGGCTCGATCTACCGCTTCGACGGGCAGGCCTCGGTCTTCTGGGCCGACGCTCCCGGCGGCCAGGCGCCCTGCTACCGCTGCCTCTACCCCGAGCCCCCGCCTCCCGGCATGGTCCCGTCGTGCGCCGAGGGTGGCGTGCTCGGTGTCCTCTGCGCGAGCATCGGCTCGATCCAGGTGAACGAGGCGATCAAGCTCATCGCCGGCATCGGCGAGCCACTGGTCGGCCGGCTGGTGATCTACGACGCCCTGGAGATGACCTACCGCGGCGTCAACGTCCGCAAGGACCCCGAGTGCGTCGTCTGCGGCAAGAACGCGGAGATCACCCTCGAGACGGGCCTCATCGACTACGAGGAGTTCTGCGGGACGATCAGCACCGAGGCGGCCGAGGCCGCGAAGGGCTCCACGATCTCGGTGCGCGACCTCAAGGCGATGGTCGACGCGGGCAAGGACATGTACCTGGTCGACGTCCGCGAGCCCAACGAGTTCGAGATCGTGTCGATCCCCGGTGCGACCCTCATCCCGAAGGACCGCATCCTCTCCGGCGAGGCACTCTCCGGTCTGCCGCAGGACAAGCCGGTCGTCCTCTACTGCAAGACCGGGCAGCGGTCCGCGGAGACACTGGCAGTGCTCAAGGGCGCCGGCTTCTCCGATGCGGTGCACGTGGGTGGTGGGGTCGTGGCCTGGGCCAGCCAGATCGACACCAGCCTCCCGACGTACTGATGTCGTCGGGAGACGCTGCCCCGCTCGGCGACGTCGTGGTGCTCGACCACGAGGCCGCGCACCGTTTCGAGATCTGGGTCGGCGACGACCTCGCCGGCTTCCTGAAGTACCGCGCCGACGGCCCGTCGCACGCCTTCGACCACACCGAGGTGGAACCGCGCTACGAGGGCCACGGCCTCGCCGCCCGTCTCGTCACCGAGGCTCTCGACGCGGCCCGGGACCGCGGCTGGGCGCTCCTGCCATACTGCCCCTACGTCCGGGAGTTCCTCGGCAAGCACCGCGAGTACGCCGACCTCGTCCCCGACGAGCGCAAGGCCGAGTTCGGGCTGGGCTGAGCGGAAACCCGCAGTCGCTGTCCCGCCGTTGTGCGTGACCATCAGGTCAAGGGCGGCTTTGGACGGGAGTGGTGGCTCTCGTGAGTGCCGATCTGACCCGCCGTTCGGAGTACGCGGACACAAGAACACACAGTCCCCGGTTCTCGGGCCGTCCAAAGGGCCCGATGAGGCCCAACTGTGTGTTGGTAGGTCCGGCCCCGGTACGGGGTGTGACGGAAGAGATCGGTGAGGGCGCGAGCAGCGAAGTGGCCCCGCTACGCCCTTGGCAAGCAACTGCCGAGCGGGGCCGCTTCGCTTTCCCGAGAGGCGCCGGGAGACAACGGGAAGGGCCGCACGGACGGAACCCTCCCTCCTCCCGAGCCGCCTTTGGTCGAGCCGCAACCACCCACGCGCCTGCACGTCGGTCGCACCCACGAAGATGGCCTCCGTGTTGCCCGAGGACTTCGACGAGCTGGTGCTCGACGTCGTGGCACGCATCCCACCGGGCAAGGTGATGTCGTACGGCGACATCGCGGAGTACCTCGGCATCGGTGGCCCGCGTCAGGTGGGCGCGGTGATGTCACGCAGCGGAGGAGAGGTGCCGTGGTGGCGCGTGCTGCACGCCGACGGCACACCGGCTCCGGGCCACGAGGCCCGGGCACTCACCGAGCTGCGGGCCGAAGGCGCACCCCTACGACCGGACGGCAGCCGCGCCGACATGCGCCGGGCCCGGTGGGACGGGCGCTGAGCACCGTCGGTCACTTCGGCGGCAGCGACCGCGCGTAGGCGACGCCAAGCCCCACCCACCGGTCCAGGTCGGCATCGGTGCGCACCGCCTCGTCGTGGACATGGAGCCAGCCGTTCATCTCACGGCCGCGCATCTCGAACCGCCCGACGCCGGGCTCCGAGACAAGGGTCTCGGTCTGCGCCGGGTCGCAGCGCAGCAGCATCCCGCCCTGGCCGCTGGCGCTGACCGCCATGTTGCCGCCGACCATGAAGGCGAGGCCGCCGAACATCGCCTTCTCGGTGACGCCGGGCTCACCCCGGACGGCCTCGCGGATCCGGGCGGCGAGCTTCTCGTCGTACGCCATGGCGACGAGTATCCGCCGGCCTCGCGGTGTCCGCGAGCGGCCTGTTCGGATAGCCCGCGACGCGCAAGGTACGGTCGCCCGCATGGTCTCGACCACCCGTTCGGCGGCCACGCCGACGACTCCCACGACCCCGACGGCGTCGTACGCCGTGCACCGCGCCAAGCTGCGCAACGGCCTGCGCGTCGTGCTCGCGCCGGACCGCTCCGCACCCGTCGTGACCGTCGCGGTCTACTACGACGTCGGCATCCGGTCCGAGCCCGAGGGCCGCACCGGGTTCGCGCACCTCTTCGAACACCTGATGTTCCAGGGCTCTGCGTCGCTGGGGAAGATGGAGCACGTCAAGTACGTCTCCGCCTCCGGCGGCGTCCTGAACGGCTCGACTCGGCTCGACTACACGAACTACTTCGAGGCGCTGCCCTCCAACGCGCTCGAGCGCGCGTTGTTCCTCGAGGCCGACCGGATGCGCTCGCCCGCGGTGAACGAGGAGAACCTCGCCAACCAGATCGCGGTGGTGAAGGAGGAGATCCGGGTCAACGTGCTCAACCAGCCCTACGGCGGCTTCCCCTGGCTGACCCTGCCGCCGGTGCTGTTCGAGACGTTCCCCAACGCCCACAACGGGTACGGCGGCTTCGAGGACCTCGAGGCGGCGACCGTCGAGAACGCCCAGGACTTCTTCGCCCGCTACTACGCGCCCGGCAACGCGGTGCTCGCCGTCGGCGGTGACTTCGACCCGGACGCAGCCATGGCCCTGGTGCACCGGCACTTCGACGACGTGCCTCGGCGTACCGTCCCGGAGCGCCCCGACTTCGACGAGCCCGCACCGACCACCGAGCGACGGGCCGAGCAGGTGGACCGGCTGGCACCCGCTCCGGCGATCGCGCTCGGCTGGCGGATCCCCGACCCCGCCGACCTCGACGCCTACCTCCCGCACGTCGTGCTCACCGCGGTGCTGTCCACGGGCGACGCGTCCCGGCTGCGTCGCCGCCTCGTCAACGAGGACCGGATCGCCACCGACATCGGCGCGCACGTGTCCCTGATGGAGAACGCCTTCGACGTGCGCAACCCCACGGCCCTGCTGATCGAGGCGCACCACGCGCCGGACGTCAAGGGCAACCGGGTCGTCAAGGCCATCGACGAAGAGCTCGACCGGGTCGCGACCGACGGCGTGCCGGCCGACGAGCTCGAGCGGGTCCAGGCCCGCCTCTCGTCGGCCCTGCTGCAGGGCGCGGACCACGTGATGTCGCGCACCCTCGCGATGGCTTCCTACGAACAACAACGCGGCCGCGCCGAGCTGGTGGGGGAGATGCCCGCGCTGCTGGCGGCCGTCACCGCCGACCAGGTCGCGACCGCAGCGGCCGCCCTGCGACCCGACGCGCGGGCCCGGCTCGACGTCGTACCGGGGGGTGCGAAGTGAGCCCGAAGGGGAAGGTGTTCGCGCCGCGCGAGGTGCCTGGGCTGGCCCGCGCGCGCACGCCCAAGCTGCCGACGGTGGCGGAGCGGGTCCTGCCGTCGGGGCTGCGCGTCGTCGCGGTACGCCGCCCGAGCGTCCCGGTCGTGCACCTGCGGCTGCGCATCCCGACCGCCGTACGCCGCGACGCCGACCTGGCGAAGGCGGCGATGCTCGAACGCACCATGCTGCTCGGGACCGCCGAGCACTCGCAGAGCGAGCTGGCCGAGGCGTTGCAGCGGATCGGCGGTTCCCTGCGGGTCAGCGGTGACGCCGACCGCTTGGTGATCGCCGGTGAGTCGCTGCGCACCGGGCTGGGCGACCTGCTCGGCTTGCTCGCCGAGGTGCTCGGCACGGCGTCCTACCCCAAGGCGCAGGTCGAGGGCGAGTCGCAACGGCTGGCCGACCAGCTGCGCCGTGCGTTCTCACAGCCCGGTGTGCAGGCCGACGAGGCCTGGCTGCACCGCAGGTACGGCGACCACCCCTACGGCCGCGAGTACCCGCGGGCCGAGGAGGTCCTCGACATCTCCGCGGCATCGCTGCGGTCCGCGCACCGACGCCGCGTTGTTCCCGAGGGCAGCCTGCTCGTCCTCGTCGGCGACCTCACGCCGAACCGCGCGCTGGACCAGGTCGCGCGCGCCCTCGGCGACTGGGACCCCGAGGGCGCACCGTCCCGCGTGCCGGCCGTCCCGGCGATCGAGCCGGGGCCGCTGGTCCTCGTGCACCGCGCCGGAGCCGTCCAGTCCAACCTGCGGATGGGCGGTGTCGCCCCGGCGCGCACCGACCCGTCGTACGCGTCCGCCGAGGTGTGCAACGCCGTGTACGGCGGTTACTTCGCGTCGCGGCTGACGGCGAACATCCGCGAGGACAAGGGCTACACGTACAGCCCGCGAAGCAGCCTGCAGCACGCCACCGGTGGCTCGACGTTTCTCATCGCCGCCGACGTCGCCACCGAGGTGACCGCCCCGGCGCTGCTCGAGATCGGCTACGAGCTCGGCCGGCTCGTCAGCCTGCCGCCGACCGCCGAGGAGGTCGCCTCCACCGCCCAGTACCTCACCGGGACGTTGGCGCTGGCCACCGCGACGCAGGCGGGGCTGGCGGGCACCCTGACCGCCCTGCTCGCCGACGGGCTCGACGTCAGCTGGCTGCGCGACCACCCGAAGTCGCTGGCCGCGGTGACGCCGGAGTCGGTGCAGGAGGTGGCCCAGGGGCTGCTCGCCCCGAGCGGTCTCGTCACAAGCGTCGTCGGCGACGCGGACCACGTCGAGGCGCCCCTGCGGGCGCTCACCGAGGTCACCCGCGGCTGACCCCGCCGCCCCAGCACCCCAAGCGGCACCCAAACCGCCGGTGTTCGGCGGGCCATGCAGGGCCCGCCAAGCACCGGTTAGCCCCGCCAAGCACGCGGCGCCGCCCAGACGTCCGCCGAGCGGTGTCCCGGGTGCGTGGTGGGATGACGGCATGACCACCACGGGGACGCGGGAGCCGGCCTATCGCCTGGTCCGGCGCGCCGGAGGGCCAGCGCCCGCACCGGTTCTCGACCCGGCTCAGCGGGAGGTCGTCGAGCACCCCGGCGGGCCGCTGCTCGTGCTCGCCGGGCCGGGGACCGGCAAGACCACGACTCTCGTCGAGGCCGTCGTGGCGCGGGTCGCGGCAGGCGTCGACCCCGAGCAGGTGCTGGTCCTGACCTTCGGCAGGCGCGCCGCGGCCGAGCTGCGATCGCGGATCACCGCCCGGCTCGGGCGCACCACCAAGGAGCCGCTGGCCCGCACCTTCCACTCCTACGCGTTCGGCGTGTTGCGACGGGAGGCCGCGGGGCACGGCGAGCCGGCGCCGCGGCTGCTGTCCGGTCCGGAGCAGGACCTCGTCGTCCGCGACCTGCTCGCCGGCGACCTGGCCGACGGCGCGGCCGGCTGGCCTGAGCGCCTGCGGCCCGCGCTGCCGACCCGCGGGTTCGCCCAGGAGCTGCGTGACCTGCTGATGCGGGCCTACGAGCGAGGTGTCGGCGCAGAGGAGCTCGGCCGCCTCGGCGTACGTCTGGGCCGTGACGACTGGCGGGCGGCCGCGACGTTCATGGGTCAGTACGCCGGCGTGACCGCCCTGCGCGAAGCGGCGACCTACGACCCCGCCGAGCTCATCCGTGGCGTCGTCGGACTGTGGCTGCGCGAGCCCGAGCTGCTGGCCGCCGAGCGCGCCGCGCGACCTTTCGTCTACGTCGACGAGCTGCAGGACACCGACCCGGCGCAGGTCGAGCTGCTCCGGCTGCTGGCCGGCGACGGGCGCGACCTCGTCGCGGTCGGTGATCCCGACCAGTCGATCTACGGCTTCCGCGGGGCCGACGTGTCGGGGATCCGCACCTTCCGCGACACCTTCCCGACCGCGGCCGGCCAGCCCGCACCCGTGGTGTCCCTCGGGGTCTCGCGTCGGGCCGGCCCGACCTTGCTGGCCGGGTCCCGCCGGGTCGCCGCGCTGCTCCCCGGGTTCCGTCGGCACCGGGCCCTCGTGGCCGTCGAGGAGCTCCCGCCCGGCGAGGTGTCGGTCGACGTGTTGCGCTCGGAGTCGCAGGAGGCCGCCCAGGTCGCGGCCCGGTTGCGCCACGCGCACCTCGTGGACGAGGTTCCCTGGTCTCGGATGGCGGTCCTGGTCCGCTCGACGGTGCACACCCTGCCGGTGCTGCGGCGGGCGATGGTCGCCGCCGGCGTACCGGTTGCTGTCGCGGGTGACGAGGTGCCGCTGGTGCAGTAGGCTGCGGTGCGCCCGTTCCTCCTGCTGCTGCGGTGCGCCACCCGGCCCGGCACCCTG
>DASYEF010000098.1:0-11929 GCA_036499185.1 Actinomycetes bacterium
AGCGCCGCGGCACCGCTCTGGAAGATCCGCATCCGGTCCTCGGGCACGCGCAGCCGGTGCAACAGCTGCGGCACGACCCCGACGTCGGCCGCAGCGGCGGGGCCGAGCAGCCAGGTCTGGTGGCGGAGCTGGTCGAGCGACAGGCGCCCGGTCGCGAGCGGGTGGGCGGCGCCGACGAGGGTCACCACCTGGTACTTGAGGAACGACGTCCGTACCAGCGACCCGTCGACGTCCGGCCCCACCGGCCCGATGGCGACGTCGACCGAGCGGGTGAGCAGCAGGCTGTCGAACCGCGCCGGGCTGGCCACGCTGAGCTCGACGTCGAGGTCGTCCGCGCGGCTGGTGAACAGCTCGATCAGCCCCGGTGCGGCGTGCTCGGCGAACAGGCTGGACGCCGCGACCCGCAGCAGCCGACGGCCACCACCGGCCTGGCTGACCTCCTGGATGGTGCGGTCCTGCAGGCCCAGCATCTCCGAGGCCCGGCTCGCCAGCCGCAGCCCGCCCGGGGTGAACGCCAGCCCCGATGACGTACGGACGAACAGCTGGTCGCCCAGCTCCTTGCGCAGCTGTGCGACGTGCAGCGAGATGGCCGCGTCCGAGACGCCGAGGTCGACGCTGGCCTCCTTGACCGACCCGCGCCGCGCCACCGCCGCGAAGGCCCGCAGCTGCGTCGGCGTCACGCCTCGCACGCTAACCGATCAGGAGGGCCAGGCGCGCCATCCGATTGTCGACGTCGCGCTGGCCGGCCCCGGCTCAGGTACGCGGGATGTCGCGGCCGGTCGGGCGGTACTCCACGAGCAGGATGCGACCGTCGAGCACCTGGTGTCCGACGAGCTCGAGGTCGGCCGAGCCCACGTCCGCGAAGAACGCCTCGCGTCCCGCCTCGCCGGCGACCAGCGGGAAGGTCACCAGCCGGAGCCGGTCCACCAGACCCGCGGTCATCAGCTGTCGCGCCAGGGACAGGCTGCCCGCTGTGCGGATCCAGCCGTCGCCGCCGGCCTTCATCGCCCGGACCTCCACGACGACGTCGTCGGCGCAGAGCCGGGTGTTCGTCCAGGACGCCTCGGTCAGCGTGGTCGAGAAGACGACCTTGTCCGCTTCGGCCATCCGCTGCCAGCCGTCGTCGCGCGCCTCCTCGGGCAGCCCGGCCAGCATCTCGTAGGTCTTCCGGCCGAGTACCAGGGTCTGCGGGGTCTCCCACTGGTCCCGGATCCACTGCTCGAGCTCCGGGCCGAGATAGCCGAAGTAGCCGGGCAACCCGTCGGAGCCGGCCCAGCCGTCGACCGAGACGAAGACGTCGACCGTCAGGGTGCTCATGCGGTTTCCTCGTCCTGCGCCACCGCCGGAAACAGCAGGTGGGTGACCCGGTCGCCCTGGACGCACGACGTCGGGTCGCCGAGCGTGATGTCCCCCAAGGGCATGTTCGCGAAGTACGGGCGGCCGCCGCCCATCACCACCGGCACCACGTCCATCGCCGCCGCGTCGAGCAGGCCGAGCTGCAGGCACTGCCCCGCGATGGTGCCGGCGGTCACGGTGACCGTGCGGTCGCCGGCGATCTCCTGTGCCTTCGCCACCGCCGCCTCGACGCCACTGGTGACGAAGTGGAACGGTGCGTGCGGGTGCGCCTCCACCCACGCGGTAGGGACCTCGTGCGTGACCACCACGACCGGCACGTCCACGGTGTGGCGACCGCGCCAGCCGTCGGTGAAGTCGAACAGCGTCCGCCCGCACACCAGGGCACCGAGGCTGGACACCCAGCCGTTCCACCACTCGGCGCTGGCCGGGCTGAGATGGACCGCGAAGTCTCCCGCCGGCGTCGGGATCTCGACCTCGCCGTTCTGCAGCCAGTCGAACAGCCGCCCGATCGTGTTGTCGTCCTTCGCGATGTACCCGTCCAGCGACACCGACGCGTTCGCGACGACCTTGCCCATGAGATCCACCTTCGTTTCGTGAGTGCTTACCCAGTACGACGACTCGGGCACCGCAAACTCATCGAAACGGGCGCTGACGTGGCCCGCTCGAGCCAGGACCAGCTGCTGACGGCTTGGTTACCGGAGGTCGGCGAGGACGAGCTGCCCGGCGTTGCGGCCGGGGCGGCCGCTGACGCTGCCGCCGGGGTGGGCGGTCGACCCGGTGAGGTAGAGGCCGGGGATCGAGGCGGCCAGGTGGGGCCAACCGGCGATGACCCGGCCCTCCCGGGTGACGAACTGGCCGCCGTGGCAGGAGCCGCCGATGTTCGAGGGATTGCGGGCGGCGAGCGAGGTCGGCGTCTCGACGATCATCTGCAGGACCGCGTCGCGGGGCAGGCCGGTGCGGTCGTGGACGAGGTCCATCAGGGCTCGGCCGTGCTCCAGACCGGCGCCGTCGGGGCCGTCCCAGGGACGACCGTCGGCGCGGGTGTGCGGGGCGACGGTGAGGATCTTGAACGTGCCGCCACTGTCGGGTGCGCGGTCGGGGTCGACCACCGTGGACGCCACGAGGAGCAGCCAGGGATCCACGGCGTCGGGCTCGCCGCGTTCGAAGGCCTCGAGCTGGGCGCGCAGACCGTCGGCAGTGCCGAGACCGCCCGCGGTCGAGAGCACCGGGCCGTTCGCGGTCGGGAAGGAGATGTCCGACCGCAGCGCGACGTGCACCGCGAACAGCGAGAGCCCCGGCTGCCAGGTGTCGCGGGCCTCCACGAGGTCGGCCGGCGGCTCGGAGGTGAGCATCCCCGGCACCGTCGCCAGGTGTGCCGACGAGACGACCGCGCGACGGGCGCCGATGCGCCGACCGTTCGCGAGCTCCACCGCGGACGCCCGGCCGGACGACGTGTCGATCCGCGCCACCGGCGACGACGCAACCACCGACGAACCGTTGCCGACGAGATGACGTACCAGCGCGGCCGGCAACGCGCCGGAGCCGCCGACAGGAGTCGCCCAGCCGAACTTGATCCGTCCCGACGTGATCGCCGACGGCAGGGCGCCGGTGCCGGGCCGGCGCGGGTCCTGGATGGTCGCGAACCCCAGCCAGATCAGCAGGTCGCGCACCACCGGGTGCTCGAACCGCGCGTGCACCACGTCCCACGCCGAGCGCGCGCGCAGGTCGTCGTACTGCTTGGTCGCCTCGTCCTCGCGTGGCGCCTCGCCCGAGCCGAGCCGGGCGTGCGCGGCGGCCAGGCCGCCGTCCCACTCGCGCATCATCGCCCGCAGCTCCTCGGCGTCCGACCGCGAGAAACGCGCCACCTCCGCGACGGTCGCGTCGAGGTCGCGATGCACGGTGACGGCGTCGCCGCCGGGCAGCGGCAGCACGACGGCCGGGTCGGTGTGGACGTAGCGCAGCCCGTACGTCGAGAGCAGGCCGAGCTCGTCGTCGCGGATCACCGGGTTCGACTGGATGAGCACGTGCGCGCTCGAGCACGAGTCGTGCAGGAAGCCCGGCAGCGACAGCTCCTCGGTCACCGTGTTTCCGCCGACGACGTCCTGCGCCTCCACGACGCACACCTCGAGGCCGGCCTGCGCGAGGTACGCCGCGCAGATCAGGCCGTTGTGCCCGGCGCCGATGACGACGACGTCGACCTCGTCGGGCGGCTCGGCCGCGAGCGGGGTATAGAGCGGGTGCGTCGGGTCGTGCAGCCTCGGCGTACCGACAGCAGTTGTCACAGCACCGCACCTCCGCGCAGCAGCCCGGTCGGGAACGCGTGCAGGGAGCGAGCGCCGTCGGCGGTCACCTCGTAGAGCTCGCCGGTCTGCACGCCCGCCTGCAGGTCCGCCGTCGCGACGTTGGGCTGGACGACCACCGTCATGCCCTCGACCAGCGGCGCGGCGTGCGGCCCGGCCGGCGGCGCGCGGTGCGAGAGCACCGGCGGCAGGTAGCCGCCGCCGAAGCCGTGCACCACGTCGTCGACCGTCACGAACCCGTTGCGCAGCACCGGATCTGCGCACGCCAGCAGGTCGGCCGGGAGCGCACCCGGGCGCAGCTTGTCGACGATCGCGTCGTGCACCTCGGTCGCCAGGTCGTGCATGTGTCGGTACGCCGGCGTCGGCTCCGCCTCGACGGTGAGCGTCCTCAGCAGCTGGCCGGGCATGTCCTGTCCCGACGTCGTGCTCAGCTCGAACACCACCACCGACCCTTGGGTGACCACGCGGTCGGTCGGCCACTGCCCGGGTACGCAGCGGTCCGGCGCGGCCATCGACGTCACCGCGACGTAGTGGATGTGGTTGGCCGCGCCGGTGCCGGCGTAGGACGCCTCGACAGCGTCGACCAGGTCGATCTCGGTCGCGCCGGGCACCGCCGCCTCGACCAGCGCCGCCGCCGAGCGGTCGGTCAGGTACGCGGCCCAACGAAGGTGCGCCATCTCGGGTTCGCTCTTGACCCGGCGCAGTTTGAGGTAGTCGCCGTCCAGCGCGACGAGCCCGCGACCGTCGGACAGTGTGCGCAGCACCGGGCCGGGTGGCGTGCCGATCACGCCGAGCCGCTTCGTGCCGGCGAGCAGGTCGCCCAGCGTCGCCGCGGTGCTCTCGCCGGTCGGGCGTACCTCACAGTCGACCGCCACCCGCCGCGCGTTGGGCACGTGGTTGGCGAAGCCGACCAGCAGCACCGGGTCGCACGCCGGCCGCAGGACCGCGACCGCCTCGCGGGTCACCGGCCAGCCGGTCAGCCAGGGGACCGCGCTGCCCGAGCGGTGGGCGCCGTAGACGACCACCGCATCGAGGCCCCGGCCGGCGGCCAGGTCGCCGACGCGGACCCGGCGACCGGCGTACTCCTCGGCCGTGAACGGCGCCGGCCGAGCGGGGAGGGTGACCGGGGCTGCAGTCGGTCGCAAGCCTGTGGCGTCCGTTGACACGCACGAAACAGTGCCGGATGCTGCACACGATTGCAATGCCTCCGCGGAACCGCCGGGAGCGGGTCAGGAAGGACCAGGCATGGACGAGAAGCTCGCCTCGGCGATCTCCCACTGGGGGCCGCGGTTCACGACCAACGGCATCACGGTCGCCGACTTCGAGAAGGTCACCTCGAGCATCGACACCTGGTCGCAGTGGTGCCAGGCCTGGTCGCAGGCCGCCGCGGTGCACGAGGACCTCGGGCGGACCGCGCTGGCCGACGGGCGCACCCGAAGCGCCGGCGAGCACCTGTCGATGGCATCGACGTACTTCCACTTCGCGAAGTTCGTCTTCGTCGAGGACTACGAGCAGATGCGCACCGCGCACACCAACGCGGTCCGCTGCCTCAACGACGCGCTGCCGCACCTCGACCCGCCCGGCCGCCGCGTCGAGCTGCCGTTCGAGGGGGCGTCGCTGGTGGGCATCCTGCGTACGCCGCCCGGTGACGGCCCGCACCCGGCGGTGCTGCTGATCCCGGGGCTCGACTCCACCAAGGAGGAGTTCCGCTCGACCGAGAAGGGATTCCTCGACCGGGGGCTGGCGACGTTCAGTGTCGACGGGCCGGGGCAGGGCGAGGCGGAGTACGACCTGCCGATCCGCGGCGACTGGTCCGCGCCGGGGTTGGCGCTGCTCGACGCGCTGGCCGCGCAGCCGGAGGTCGACGGCGACCGGCTCGCCGTGTGGGGCGTGAGCCTCGGCGGCTACTACTCGCCGCGGGTCGCGTCCGCCGCCGGTGACCGGATCAGGGCCGCCGTTGCGCTGGCCGGCCCCTACAACTTCGGCGACTGCTGGGACCAGCTGCCGCAGCTGACCCGCGACACGTTCCGGGTGCGCTCACAGGCCGGTACGGACGACGAGGCGCGGGCCAACGCCTCGACGCTGGACCTCACCAAGAGCGCCAGCGAGATCGGCGTACCGCTGCTGGTGGTGACCGGCAAGCTGGACCGGCTGATCCCCTACCAGCACGCCGAGCGGCTGGCCGACGAGGCGCCACAGGCCCAGCTGCTGCTCCTCGAGGACGGCAACCACGGCTGCATGAACGTCTGGCCCAAGCACCGGCCGTACACGGCCGACTGGCTGGCCGCCCGCCTGCACGCCTGACCCGCCAAGCACGGCTAAGGCCCGCCAAGCGAGCGAGGGGTCGGTGTGCCCCCTGCCGAGCTAGGAGGCGGACTCGACCTTGGTCTTGAGCAGCGCCATCCGCTTGTCGATGTCGCGCTGGCCGATGATCGGGAAGAGCAGCGGCGCCATCACGCCCGGCAGCCCGGACATCTTCGGGAAGACCAGCGTGTGCGTCACCTCGGTGCCGCCGTCGACCGGGCGCAGGTCGTAGCTGTTGGTGAAGACTCCCAGCTTGTCCTCGGCACGCAGCGCGAAGCGAGAGTGGGGCACGGACTCGGTGACCTCGACGGAGTTCTCGTGGTTCTTGTCGCCCGGGATCGCGCCGACCGACTTATAGATGCTGCCGACCGCGCCGGGCGCGCCCGAGACCAGCTCGACCCGGTAGGGCTTGGGTGAGTAGTCCGGGTGCTTGTCGAGGTGCGCGATCCACGGCCAGACCACCTCGGGCGGTGCCTGGATGGTGGCGCGGGCGGTGCCTTGAACGGTCATGCCGGTCTCCGGGGCTGGGGAGGCCGAGAGTACTCGCGGACGGCGCCACGCTGCGCGCCCGTCTCCCACCCCGACCCGCCGCATCCACTGGCGCGTTGCGGCTGGCGCCGGTGCCCGCCGGCCATCCGCAACGCGCCAGTCGACGAGGGCGCGACGCCGCGATGTCGCGCGGGGTGGGCGCCGTCTTGACAGCCTGTGAGCACGCTCGTACGGTGTGCCTGCAATCGATTGCAGCGACGCTGCAGAACCCTCTGGACGGACACGGGTGGGAGCCGCATGAGCGACGTGAGCACCGCGGGGACGGTCGGCTGGATCGGCACCGGCCGGATGGGTGCGGCGATGGCGACCCGCCTGGCCAAGGCCGGCGCGGACCTCGCGGTCTGGAACCGCACCCGGTCCAAGGCCGAGCCGCTCGCCGCCCACGGGGCCACCGTCGTCGCCTCGATCGGCGACCTGGCCGGGCGCGACGTCGTCTTCACGATGGTGAGCTCGGACAAGGACCTCGTCGAGGTGCTCACCGGTGACGGCGGCCTGCTGCGCGACCCCCACCGGCTGCCCGGCGTGATCGTCGACGCCTCCACCGTGTCCTCGGAGACCTCCGAGCAGATGCGCGCCGCGTGCGCGACCGCCGGCGTGGCGTTCCTCGCCAGCCCGGTCAGCGGCAACGGAAAGGTCGTCGCCGCCGGCAAGCTCACCCTCGTGGTGTCCGGCGACGAGGACACCTACAACAAGGTGCGCCCGCTGCTCGAGGCGATCGCAAGCCACGTGACGTACGTCGGTGAGGGCGAGAGCGCGCGGCTGGCGAAGATCTGCCACAACCTCCTGCTCGGGGTCGTCACCCAGTCGATGGCGGAGATCACGGTGCTCGCCGAGAAGGGCGGCATGAGCCGCGCGGCGTTCCTCGAGTTCCTCAACAACTCGGTGATGGGCTCGGTGTTCAGCCGCTACAAGTCACCGGCCTTCGTGCACCTCGACTACACCCCGACGTTCACCCCCGTCTTGCTGCGCAAGGACTTCGACCTCGGGCTCGCGGCGGCCCGCGCACTCGACGTACCCATGCCGGTGGCTGCCGCGACCCAGCAGGTCGTGCAGCAGCTGGTGAGCAGCGGCCGGGTCGACGAGGACTTCGCGCTGCTCCTGGACCAGCAGGCCGCCGCGTCCGGGCTCGAGCTCAAGCCGGAGGACACCCCCGTCGACGACGGCCTCGCGCCGCAGGAGTAGGCACTTTCCGTGAGCACCCCGCGCGAACCGACGACCCCGCTGCCCGCCCCCGGGCAGATGGGCGTCGACTACGAGCAGCGGGTCGACTTCGAGCGGCTGCGGCAGTACCGGATCGGCCGGGCGAAGTCGGCGCTGGAGACCAGCGAGTGCGGGGCCTTCCTGCTCTTCGACTTCTACAACATCCGCTACACCACGCACACCTGGATCGGCGGCGCGCTCGGCGACAAGATGATCCGCTACGCGCTGCTGGCCCGCGGCAAGGACCCGGTGCTGTGGGACTTCGGATCCGCGGTGAAGCACCACAAGAAGTACTCCCCGTGGGTGCCCGAGGAGAACTACCGGGCCGGGTTCCTCGGCTTCCGCGGCGCGGTCGCGCCGTCGGTCGGGCTGATGGCCGACGCGGTCGCCGAGATCAAGTCGATGCTCGTCGAGGCCGGCGTCGCGGACCTGCCCGTCGGCGTCGACATCGTCGAGCCGCCGTTCCTCTTCGAGATGCAGCGCCAAGGCCTGGCTGTCGTCGACGCGCAGCAGCTGATGCTCGATGCGCGCTGCATCAAGTCGCCCGACGAGATCGTGCTGCTCAACCAGGCCGCCGCGATGGTCGACGGCGTCTACCAGGACATCGTCGAGATGCTCAAGCCCGGGATCCGCGAGAACGAGATCGTCGCGCACGTCAACAAGCGGCTCTACGAGATGGGCTCCGACCAGGTGGAGGCCGTCAACGCGATCTCCGGCGAGCGATGCAACCCGCACCCGCACAACTTCACCGACCGGCTGATCCGCCCGGGGGACCAGGCCTTCTTCGACATCATCCACTCGTTCAACGGCTACCGAACCTGCTACTACCGCACCTTCGCGGTCGGCAGCGCGACGCCGTCCCAGCGCGACGCGTACACGAAGGCGCGTGAGTGGATGGACCGCGGCCTCGACGGCATCAAGGCAGGTGTCGGCTCCGACGAGATCGCCGCGCTGCTCCCGGCTGCCGAGGAGTTCGGCTTCGGCAGTGAGATGGAGGCCTTCGGGCTGCAGTTCGCCCACGGCCTCGGGCTCGGCCTGCACGAGCGACCGATCATCTCCCGGCTGAACTCGATGAAGGAGCCGGTGGAGATCCGGGCCGGCATGGTCTTCGCGCTGGAGACCTACTGCCCGGCCAGCGACGGCTTCTCCGCCGCCCGCATCGAGGAGGAGGTCGTCGTCACCGAGGACGGCCCCCGCATCCTCACCCTCTACCCGGCCCAGGCCCTCGTCGTGACCAACCCGTTCTGACCTCTCTCCCACCAGTTCCGACCGCTGGCGATGCCGGCCGCGGTCAGCGAGGATGCGAACCATGACTGCCGACGTACTCAGCAAGGTGCCGACCGACCTCTTCATCGGCGGCACGTGGCGCGGAGCCAGCGAGGGCGGGCGCTTCGACGTGACCGACCCGGCGACCGGCGAGGTCATCGCCCAGGTCGCCGACGGGTCCGCCGAGGACGGCCTGGCCGCCGTCGCGGCCGCCGCCGAGGCCGGCCCGGCATGGGCTTCAACGCCGCCGCGGCAGCGCGCCGAGATCCTCCGCAAGGCCTGGCAGCTGATGACCGACCGGGCCGACGAGATCGCCACCCTCATCTCGCTCGAGAACGGCAAGGCGCTCGTCGACGCCAAGGGCGAGGCGACCTACGCCGCGGAGTTCTTCCGCTGGTACGCCGAGGAGACCGTCCGGATGGACGGCATGGTCACCACCGCGCCGTCCGGCGCCAACCGGATCCTCGTCGTGCACCAGCCGGTTGGTGTCTGCGTGCTCGTCACGCCGTGGAACTTCCCGGCCGCGATGGCGACCCGCAAGATGGGCCCGGCGCTCGGGGCCGGCTGCACGCTGGTGCTCAAGCCCGCGTCGGACACGCCGCTGACGGCGCTGCTCATGGCGCAGATCCTCGACGACGCCGGCGTACCTGCCGGAGTCATCAACGTCGTGCCGGCCCGCCGGTCCGGCGAGGTCGTGGCTGCGATGGTCAACGACGACCGGGTCCGCAAGCTGTCGTTCACCGGCTCCACCGAGGTCGGGAAGACGCTGCTCAAGCTGGCCGCCGACTCGATCGTGAACACGTCGATGGAACTCGGCGGCAACGCCCCGTTCCTCGTCTTCGCCGACGCCGACATCGACGCCGCGATCGAAGGCGCGATGATCGCCAAGATGCGCAACGGCGGCGAGGCGTGCACCGCGGCGAACCGGTTCTACGTCGAGGAGCCGGTCGCGGAGGAGTTCGCCCGCAAGCTCGCCGCCAAGATGGGCGCGATGAAGGTCGGCCCCGGCACCGCGGACGGCACCCAGGTCGGCCCGCTGGTCAACGAGGCCGCGGTCCAGAAGTGCGACGAGCTCGTCACCGGCGCGCTCGCCGCCGGTGCCCGCGCGCTGATCGGCGGGAAGGTGCCCGAGCGCACCGGCTGGTACTACGACCCGACGGTGCTCGTCGACGTACCCGCCGACGCCGAGATCCTCAAGGAGGAGATCTTCGGGCCGGTCGCGCCGATCGTCACCTTCACCACCGAGGAGGAGGCGGTGCGGATGGCCAACGACACGGAGTTCGGTCTGGTCGCCTACCTCTACACCGGCGACCTCGCGCGCGGGCTGCGGGTCAGCGAGGCGCTCGAGTCGGGCATGGTCGGCCTCAACCGCGGGCTCGTCTCCGACCCGGCCGCGCCGTTCGGCGGCGTCAAGCAGTCGGGCATCGGGCGCGAGGGCGGCCACGAGGGCCTGCTGGACTACACCGAGTCCAAGTACATCGCCGTCACCTGGTGACCGCTCGCGCACTTGTCAGCCGCTGAACGACCTATCGGTCGTCCAGCGGCTGACAAGTCTGGGGTGCGGGCTGGTAGACCGGGCACATGACGGAGGAGACCTACCCGACGATCCTGCAGACGGTGCTGGACTGCGCGGACCCGCGCGCGGTGGCGGAGTTCTACCGGCAGATGTTCGGCCTGCGCTACCGGCCGGGCGACGAGCCGCCGCCCGAGGGTGAGCCCGACGAGCGCGGCGGGGACTGGCTGGTGCTGCTGATGCCGGATGGCCGGCGGTCGCTGGCGTTCGGCAAGGCCGATGACCTGGCCGAGACGACCTGGCCGGATCCCGGCGTACCGCAGCAGATGCACCTGGACACCTCGGTGCCGTCCATCGAGGAGCTGGAGCGGCAGCACGAGCGCGCCCTCGCCCTGGGTGCCCGGCTGCGCTTCGACCGCACCGACGACCCGGACGAGCCGCTGCGGGTGTACGCCGACCCGGCCGGCCACTTGTTCTGCATCTTCGTCGCCTAGCCCCACGCCGTTGTCAGCCGCAGGACGACCGCGGGGTCGTTGAGCGGCTGACAAGTTGCGGGTCAGAGCTCGGCGGCGATGGTGCGGACCAGGTCGGCGGCGGGCATCGGGCGCAGGCGCTGCCAGCCGGTGCCGGCCCACAGGTGCAGCCGGTGCGGGTCACCGGCCGCGGCCGCCGCGGTGCGCAGCGGGCGGGTCACGTGGTGCACCTCGGGGTACGCCGACGGCGCGCCCGCGTCGTGCGCGCGCACGAAGTCGTTGACCAGCGCGCGGGCCGGCCGGCCGGTGAAGGCGCGCGTCATCGTCGTCGCACCGAACCGCGGGTCCTGCAGCGCAGCGAGGTGCGTCGCCGTGGTCGCGGCCTCGGGGCAGCCGAGGAACGCCGTGCCCATCGCGGCCCACGTCGCGCCGTGCTCGAGCGCGGCGCGCACGTCGGCGCCGTCCATCAGGCCGCCGGCCGCGATCAGCGGCAGGTCGGTGATCGCGCGGACGATGTCGAGCAGGTCGAGCAGCGGTACGCCGGGCGCGACGCCACCCTCGTCGGCCGGTACGTCGGCGAAGGTGCCGCGGTGCGCACCGGCTTCCTCGCCCTGCACCCACAGCGCGTCCGGGCCGACCTCGGCCGCGAGCCTCGCCTCGTCGAGGGAAGTGACGGTGAGCAGCACCCGTGAGCCGGCGGCCTGCAGCACGCCGACGAGATCGCGCGGCGGGCAGCCGAACGTCAGGCTCACCAGCGGTACGCCGGCGACCACCGCGAGCTTGGCCGCGACCTCGTCGTCCTCCCACCGCGGCTGGCCGGCCTCGACGCCCAGCACCGCGCCATCGGTGGCCAGCGTGTCGCGATAAACGTCCACCGCACCGGGGTCGGCCGTGGGTGACCCGGCCAGGAAGACGTTCACGCCGAACGGACGGGTGCTCCGTCGGCGTACCTCCTCGATCTCGGCCCG
>DASYEF010000099.1:0-4371 GCA_036499185.1 Actinomycetes bacterium
ACGCGGCCGCGATGGACGACCGCGACATGGCCGCGACCGACGGCCCCGACATGGCCGCGACGGATGGCCGCACCGAGGCCGCCGCCACCCGGTCTCCCGATGCCACGACGACGGGCCGGGATGGCGAGCTCGACGGCCAGCAGTCCCTCGACCTCACCGAGGGCGAGCGCACCCGCCAGGCCCCGCCCGCCTGACACTTCTCCGCTCCCCGGCCCGGTCGCACCTCGGTGCCGGCCGGGCTGTTGCGTAGCGCGATAGTCGTGCGGCCCTTTCCCGCCGCTGTGGTGCGGGTCAGGGCGGCTTGGGAAGAAGGGAGGTGGCTTTCTCGCCGTCCGCGCCTTCCAGGTGATCCACAGCGCTTCCTTGCATGATCCACAGGGGATCCGTGTGGTTTTCTGCAACAGATCCCCTGTGGATCATGAGAACGGTGGGGGCAGGCGCGGCGAGCCCCGCAGGCGTCCGACTCTGGCTCGCGGGCCGCCGCATACGCTGAACCCGTGCCCACCGTGCTCCCGCTGCTCGTCGTGGGCTTCGACCTCGACATGACCCTGGTCGACACCCGACCAGGCATCGCGGCGGTCCTGGACGCGCTCGCCGCCGAGACCGGCGTCGAGATCGACAGCGCGGCCGCGGTCGGGCGGCTCGGGCCGCCGCTGGACGACGAGCTGGCGCGGTGGTTCGCGGCGGACCAGATGGTCGCGGCCGCTGACCGGTTCCGCGCGCTCTACCCCGGACTGGCCGTCGAGCCGACACCGGCCATGCCTGGAGCGCACGCCGCGATCGACGCGGTGCACCGCGCAGGCGGCCGGGTGGTGGTCGTCACCGGCAAGTACGCGCCGAACGCGCGTCTGCACCTCGACCACCTCGGGCTCGCGGCCGACGACCTGGTCGGCTGGGCCTGGGGAGCGGAGAAGGGCGAGGCCCTTCTCGAGCACGGCGCCGGCGTGTACGTCGGGGACCACCTCGGCGACGTCCTCGGTGCCCGGGCAGCCGGGGCTCTCAGCGTCGGCGTACCGACCGGACCGGTCAGCGCCGAGGAGCTGCGCGCGGCCGGCGCCGACGTCGTACTGGAGTCGCTGCTGGACTTCCCCGACTGGCTGGACACACATCTGCTGGAGGTCCGGCTGGCGGCGCTGTCGACCCGGTTGCGCGAGCTCGGCCGGGTCGTCGTGGCCTTCAGCGGGGGAGCCGACTCGGCGTTCCTCCTCGCGGCCGCGGTCGACGAGCTGGGACCCGAAGCGGTCGTCGCGGCCACGGCGGTGAGCTCGAGCCTGCCCGGCGCGGAGCTGGCCGCCGCGCAGGAGTTCGCCGCCGGGCTCGGCGTCCGCCACCTCACCCCGGCGACCGACGAGATGAGCCGCGAGGGCTACCGCGCCAACGCGGGCGACCGCTGCTACTTCTGCAAGGCGGAGCTGCTCGACGTCCTGCTGCCGCTGGCCGCGGACCTCGGCATCGCCGACGTCGCGACCGGGACCAACGCCGACGACGCGTTGGCAGGGTTCCGGCCCGGCATCCGGGCGGCCGCCGAGCGCGGCGCCGTGACACCGCTGCTCGACGCGGGTCTCACCAAGTCCCAGGTGCGCGCCGCGTCGTTGCGACGTGGCCTGGTCACGTGGGACAAGCCCGCGGCCGCGTGCCTGTCCAGCCGGGTCTCGTTCGGGCTGGAGATCACCCCCGCTCGCCTGGCGCGGGTGGAGCGGGCCGAGGTAGCCCTGCGGGACGCACTGGCCGCGGCCGGAGTCCCGGTCGCCGACCTGCGGGTCCGCGACCTGGGCGACCGGGCCCGCATCGAGGTCGACGCGGCGGTCGCGGCCCGGGTCGCCGGGGACCCTGCGCTGCTCGAAGCGGTCCGCTCGGCCGGCTTCGCCGAGGTGGAGGTCGACCCGCGGGGGTTCCGCAGCGGCGCGATGAACGAGCTGCTGGCCGAGCCCGAACGCTTCCGCTGAGACCTGGGTCCTGCCTTCTCCTGGGGGCGAACTCAGTGGGTGGCGTGGCCATCCCGGGCTATCCTGGTCCGCCGCGCCGAGCGCGGCGACTCCCGCAGCAACTCCGACACACGCAGAGGTCTCCCGTGCCTACCGGCAAGGTCAAGTGGTACGACAACGACAAGGGCTTCGGCTTCTTGTCCCGCGACGACGGCGGCGAGGTCTTCGTGCACTCCTCGGCGCTGCCCGCCGGCGTCGCCACCCTCAAGCCGGGGGCGCGCGTCGAGTTCGGCATCGTCGACGGACGGCGCGGTGAGCAGGCCCTCACGCTGACCATGCTCGAACCGCTGCCGTCGATGGCGGCCGCGAGCCGCAAGCCGGCCGACGACCTGGCGGTCATCGTCGAGGACCTCATCAAGCTGCTCGACGGCGTCGGCAACACACTGCGCCGTGGCCGCTACCCGGACAAGGCGGCGGCCGGCAGGACGGCGGCCGTGCTGCGTGCCGTCGCCGCCGACCTCGAAGGCTGAACCGGGCCGACCCGAGCAGGGGCAAACCTACGATGGGTCGGTGAGCGCTCCGGGTCGTCGCGCCGCGGCCGTGCTCCTCGCCGTGGCGACCTTGGCGCTGGCGGGCTGCACCGGTGGCGGCGACGCCGACGTGGTGGTGGCTCCGGTCGGGCGGGCGACCGTCGTGGAGGTGGTCGAAGCGCCGGCGACGGTTGCCGCCCGGGCCACCGCGACGTTGTCGTCGCCGGCCGACGGGACGGTCGCCGAGCTGCGGGTGCACGAGGGCCAACAAGTACGGACGGGGCAGGTGCTCCTGCGCGTCGAGTCGCCGTCTGCGCGGCGTGACCTCCGGCAGGCCCAGGAGGCCGACGCGCGGGCGGTTGCGGCGGGCGCGACGTCGGGCCCCACGGTCGACCTCTCGGCTGCTCGGCAGGCCGACGCGGTGGCCCGACGGTCGTTCGCCCGGGCCCGACGTGCCGCCGAACGGATCACGGTGCCGGCTGCCCGCCGGCAGGCACTGAGCGCCCTGCGGGTCTCGCAGGCGCAGTACCGATCGGCGCGGGCGCAGGCCGACGACGCGGCCCGCCAGCTCGCGGCCGGCATCGGCAGCCTGTCGCAGGCGGTGGCCGCGCTGTCCTCCGCGCAGCGGGTGCAGACCCGCGCGGCGGTGCAGCTGGCTCGGCGTACCGTCTCGGCGCTCGTTATCAGGGCCCCGGTCGCGGGCACTGTCTCGTTGTCCCCGCCGTCGAGCAGTACGTCGGGCGGCGGCGCACAGGCCCTCATCTCGCAGCTGCCGGAGGGTCTGCAGAGCCAGGCGGGCAGCGTGCTGGGCGGTTCCGGCAGCGGCTCGTCGTCATCCGTCGCTGGTGCGCTCGCCGAGGGGCAGCCGGTCTCCTCCGGAGAGGCGCTGTTGACCGTGACCGACGCGTCAACGCTTTCGTTGACCGCGCAGGTCGACGAGACCGACGTGCTTCTCGTCCGGGCCGGAGTGCCGGCGACGGCCGAGCTCGACGCCGTACCCGATGCCACTTACGACTCGGCTGTGGAGAGCGTCGATCCGACGCCGACCCAGAGCAGCCGCGGCGGCGTGACCTACCTGGTGCGACTCAGGCTCGGCCTCGGCCGGCAGGCGGACGGGACGTCGGCCCCGACCCCGCGCCCCGGAATGAGTGCCGTCGTCGACCTGCGAGTGCGGACTGCCCGACACGTGCTTGCGGTGCCTGCGGCCGCCGTCTTCCGTGATGGGCGACGGGACGCCGTCTGGGTCGTGGACCACGGCGTCGCGCGCGAACGAGTGGTCCGGCTCGGCGCCCAGGGCAAGACGCACGTGCAGGTGCTCGAGGGTGTGCGGCTGGGTGACAGCATCGTGGCGCACGGAGCCGACCAGGTGCACGACGGCGACTCGGTCTCGTGAACGGTCCCCTCCCCGCGTGACGGTCGAGGTCGGCGCAGGCCCCGCGGTCGAGGCGGTCGACGTCCGCCGCAGCTATCGGCTCGACGGTGTCACGGTCGAGGCGCTGCGCGGGGTCAGCCTGCGGGTCGACCCGGGTGAGTACGTCGCTGTGGTCGGCCCGTCGGGGTCGGGCAAGTCGACGTTGATGCACCTGATGGGCTGTCTCGACCGGCCCACGTCGGGCACTCTGCGGGTCGGCGGCCGCGACGTCGCGACCCTGGGGGACGCCGAGCTCGCGACACTGCGCAACCGCACCATCGGGTTCGTCTTCCAGTCCTTCCAGCTGCTCGGCCGGACCAGCGCCCTCGACAACGTCTCGCTGCCGCTGGTCTACCGCGGCGTCCGAAGTGGGGAGCGGCGGGACCGCGCTGCCGCGGCCCTCGAGGCGGTCGGTCTCGGACACCGGCTCGGTCACCGGCCGTCCCAGCTCTCCGGTGGCGAGCAGCAGCGGGTCGCCATCGCGCGGGCCCTGGTCGGCGAGCCG
>DASYEF010000100.1:0-17840 GCA_036499185.1 Actinomycetes bacterium
GGCGCTGCTCCAAGCCCCGACCCGCGAGCTGGTCGACTTCCTGGGCCGGACCTACGCGCTGTGTGCCCAGGGCCAGGAACGCCAGCACCTCGACGTCGACGCAGCGATCGAAGCCCTGCTCGCCAGCTGAGCCCTACGGCTGCTCGGGATCGACCGGCTGGACCAGCCCGCCGACGACCGTGGTGGTCACCGGTCGCCCGCCGAGGTGGGCCACCACGTCGGCCTCGTGCTCCGCGTCGAGCACCGCGAGGTCCCCGTGAGCGCCGGTTCCCAAGTGGCCGACGTCGGCGCGGCGCAGCGCGTGCGCTCCGCCGAGCGTCGCGGCCCGGAACGCCTCCTCCACGGAAAGGCCCATCGCCAGGCAGCCGAGCTGGATGGCATAGGGCATCGACTCGCACCACGACGTGCCCGGGTTGCAGTCGGTGGCCAGCGCGAGCTCGACCCCGGCGGCACGCAGCACCTCGGCGTGCCCCCAGGCCTGGGACCGCAGCGACAGCGTCACGGTGGGGAGCAGTACACCGACGACGCCGGCGGCTGACATGGCCGCGGCGTCCTGCGGGCTCACGTGCTCGAGGTGGTCCGCGCTCGCGCAGCCCAGCTCGGCGGCCAGGCCCGCGGCGCCGGTGCGGGCGATCTCCTCGGCGTGCAGCCGGAGCCCGAGGCCGGCGGCCTTCGCGGCGGTGAGGATGTGCCGGGCCTCGTCGACCGTGAAGACGCCCTGGTCGCAGAACACGTCTGCCCACCGGGCGCCCGCGGCCGCCGCCGACGGCAGGGTCGCGACCACCTCGGCGAGGTAGTCCGCCCGGTCCCGGCCGGTCGGGACGACGTGCGCTCCGAGGTACGTCGGCTCGATCCGCACGGGCGTCCGCGCAGCGAGAGCGGCGATCAGCCGGAGCAGCCGGAGCTCGGCGTCGGGCGAGAGCCCGTACCCGGTCTTGACCTCCATCGTGGTCGTGCCTAGGGCCAGCGCCTCCGTGGCGCGACCGAGCGCGAGGGCCAGCAGCTCGTCGTCGCCGGCCGCGGCGGTGGCGTCGACGGTCGTCCGGATCCCGCCGCCGTCGTAGGCCGTCCCGGCCAGCCGGGCCACGAACTCCGCGCGACGCACCCCGGCGTACATGAGGTGGGTGTGAGCGTCGACGAAGCCCGGCACGACACAGGCCCCGGCGACGTCGAGAACGTCACCGGGGGCGTCAGCCGGGAGGTCGGCGTCGGCTCCCGTCCAGGCCACTCGGCCGGCGCGGACCACCACCGCCGCGTCGCGCTGCGGCGGGGCGGCCATGGTGAGCAGCCGGCCGACGTGCCGGACGGTCAGGTCCACGACGCCACCTCTTCGGCCGGCGTGACCGGCTCGGGGTGGCGCCGGGGCCGGCGACCGGCCGTCGCGGCCACCACCCCGGCGAGGACGATGGCGCAGCCGAGCAGCTGCACCCGCGACGGGCGCTCGTCGAGCACCACGGCCGCCAGGGCGACCGAGGCGACCGGCTGCAGCAGCAGGACCACTGAGGTGAGGGCCGCGGGCACTCGCGGCAGGGACACGGCGATCAGCAACCAGCCCACCACCTGCGAGGTCAACGCGAGCACCACGAGCCACCCGTGGGCCGGCCAGCTGGGGACCAGGTCGACTCCCCCGGTGAGCAGGCCGAGGACGACGCAGACGGGCACCGCGACGGCGGTCGCGTCGAAGAGCGGGCCGGCGACGCGACGCAGGTCCGACGAGCCCGCGCGGAGCAGGAGCAGGAACACGCCGTACGCCACCGACGTGCCGAGCCCGAAGACGACTCCGAGCCCTGGGTGCTTCCCATACGCACCCGACCCAAGGACACCGGAGATGAGGACGACGCCGACCAGCACCACGGGGACGGCTGCGACCAGCCGTCGGCCGGGCCGCTCGCCGAGCAGCCACCAGGCGGCGAAACCGACCACAACGACCTGCAGGTTGCCCAGGACCGTCGCGATGCCCGCGCCGACCGCGGCGATGGCGTGGTGCCAGAGCACGAGGTCGATGGCGAAGAACACGCCGGCTGCCGCGGCCAGCTGCCGGTCGCGGGCCGGCCGCCCGCCGAGCCGCCGGTCCTCGCGCACGAGCAGGAACCCGAGGACCGGCAGCGCATAAAGGCAGCGGAAGGTGGCGGCCGTAGCCGGTGCGACGTCGGCGAGGCGGACCAGCGTGGCCGAGCTGGCGATGCACGCGGCGCCGGCCGCGGCTGCCACGGTCGGCCGCTCGGTCAGCAGGCGCACGGTAGGTGCCATCGCTGCGCACCTCCCGCTCCAGGAACCTTTGGACCTGCCTGTCGTTGACGCGTCAGGAGCGTTGCGCGGTTACGCTCCTGACGTCCCGGCACAGTAGCAGCGGAGGCGAGCAACGATGGAGTTCGGTCACGACACGGCGTGCGCGCTGGCGACCGTCGTCGACCTGGTGAACAGCGCGCCCGACGTGACTGGCACCGAGGGTCTCTCCGACGTGGCCGCGTTGCAGGACCTCGTCGAGCGCCGGGAGATCTCGGACGCCGGGCGGCTCGGTGCCGACGACCTTGCTGCAGTACGCCGGCTGCGGGCCCGGCTGGCCGCCGTGTTCGCGGCCGACGACGACCCCTCGGCGGTCGTCCTGGTCAACGACCTGGTCGCCGACGCCCGCACCACCCCGCGACTGACCGACCACGACGGCTGGCCGCTGCACATCCACTACTACGCACCCGGCGCCCGGCTGGCCGAGCACCTGGCCGCTGACTGCGGCATGGCCCTGGCGTTCGTGATCGCTTCCGGCGAACGGTCCCGCCTGGCCGTCTGTGCCGCCCCCGACTGCTCCCGCGTCCTCGTCGACCTCTCTCGCAACCGGTCGAAGCGTTACTGCGACAGCCGGACCTGCGGCAACCGGTTGCACGTCGCGGCTTATCGCGCTCGGCAGAAGACCGGCTGAGCAGAGCGGCGCTCCCGCCGTCGACGGTGCGGGCAGAGCAGGCTCGGGAAGAGGGTGCTGGGCGCGCCGATCGCGGCTCTCCCGCGGTCGAGGGTGCTGTCGGAGCAGGTTCGGGAGGAGGGTGCTGGGGCAGCATGTGCTCGCAGCCCTCCCGCCGTCTCGCATCCCGAGCCAGCCGTGGTTAGCCACCGACTGGCGCGTTCCGACTGTTCTGTACCGATACAGAAGAGCCGCTTCGCGCCAGTCGACGCATGGGAAGCGGCAGCAGTCCACGAGATGAGACGACCGCGGCCAGTCCCGGACGGCGGTCGGCCGACCTCCCATCCAAAGCCAGCTCTGACAGCACCGACGACGGCGGCACAGCGCCGCACGTCCTGACCCGCGCCACTCACGGCGGGAAGCACCGCACGCCCTGACCTGCGCCGCCCACAGTGGGAGAGCAGCGCGCGAGTGGTCCCGGCTAACCCCTGTCAGTCCTGCCAGGTCGGCGGGTGGGTGCCGTCCAGCATCGGGATCCGGATGCCGACCTCGCGCGCCGTGCGGGTGGCGATCTCGTAGCCGGCATCGGCATGGCGCAGGACGCCGGTGCCCGGGTCGTTGGTGAGGACCCTGGTGACCTTGTCGTACGCCGCTTCGGTGCCGTCCGCGACGACGACGACGCCGGCGTGGATCGACTTGCCGATGCCGACCCCGCCGCCGTGGTGCACCGACACCCAGGTCGCTCCCGAGGCCGTGTTGAGCAAGGCGTTGAGGACCGGCCAGTCGGCGACCGCGTCGGTGCCGTCGAGCATCCCCTCGGTCTCCCGTTCCGGCGAGGCGACCGACCCGGAGTCGAGATGGTCGCGCCCGATGACGATCGGCGCCTCGACCGCTCCCGAGGTGACCAGCTCGTTGAACGCCTGACCGGCGACGTGCCGCTCGCCGTAGCCCAGCCAGCAGATCCTCGAGGGCAGGCCCTGCCCCTTGACCTTGTCCGCCGCGAACCGCACCCAGCGCTGCAGTGCGTCGTCGTCCGGGAAAGCGTCGAGCACGGCGCGGTCCGTGGCCGCCAGGTCGGAAGCCGACCCGGACAGGCAGGCCCACCGGAACGGCCCGGCACCACGGGCGAACAGCGGCCGGATGTAGGCGAGCACGAAGCCCGGGTAGGCGAACGCGTCGGCGAAGCCCATGTCCTGCGCCTGGCCGCGCAACCCGTTCCCGTAGTCGAAGACGACCGCGCCGGCGCGCTGCAGGTCGACCATCGCGCGACAATGCACCGCCATCGACTCGCGCGCCCGGTCGACGTACTCCGAGGGCTTGGCGGCGCGCAGCTCGAGAGCCTCGGCCAGCGACATGCCGTTGGGCACGTACCCGTTGAGTGCGTCGTGCGCGGAGGTCTGGTCGGTCACGACGTCCGGCGTCCAGCCGCGGCGCAGCAGCTCGGGCAGCACGTCTGCGCAGTTGGCCACCACGGCCACGGACAACGCTCGCCGGTCCCGCTTCGCCGCCTCGACCCGCGCGATGCCGTCGTCGAGCGAGTCGGCGATCTCGTCGAGGTAGCCGTGCTCGAGCCGGCGCTGGGCCCGCCAGGGATCCACCTCGATGCAGAGGGCCGCTCCCCCGTTGCCGGTGACCGCGAGCGGCTGGGCTCCGCCCATGCCACCGAGTCCGCCGGTGACCGTGACCGTGCCGGCGAGCGTGCCGCCGAAGTGCTGGTTGGCGACCTCGGTGAAGGTCGCATAGGTGCCTTGCAGGATCCCCTGGGTGCCGATGTAGATCCACGACCCGGCGGTCATCTGGCCGTACATCATCAGGCCGCGGTCCTCGAGCTCGCGGAAGTGCTCGGGGGTGGCCCAGCGCGGCACGAGCAGCGAGTTGGCGATGAGCACCCGCGGCGCCCCCTCGTGGGTGCGCACGACGCCGACCGGCTTGCCCGACTGCACCAGCAGCGTGTCGTCGGGCGCCATCGTCCGCAGGGAGTCGACGATCGCGTCGAAGGCCTCCCAGGACCGGGCGGCCCGGCCGTTGCCGCCGTAGACCACCAAGTCGTCCGGACGCTCGGCGACCTCGGGGTCGAGGTTGTTGTGCAGCATCCGCAGCGCCGCCTCGGCGCCCCACGAGCGGCAGGTCATCTCGGGCCCGCGGGGGGCGCGGACCGGTCGGGCACCGTGCATGCGCTCACCCTAGGCCGTGTCCGACCGTGATCATCCGTGCGTTGACGGCGTCGGCCACGAGGCGTTGAGTGGGAACAGGAGGCACCCGTGAGCCAGGGCCACGAGGTAGGACACCCGGACACCCGGTACCCGGACAGCCCCCACCAGGTCGTGGCCCGGCGGGCCTTGCAGGCTCTGGCGGCCGGAGAGATCACCGAGCTCGAGTCCTATGTGACGCCTGGCTACGTCTTCCGCAGCCAGCTGGCTGGCAAGCCGGCCGGCCGAGCGGCCCTCCGCGACCGGGCGATGTTGCTGGCCACGACGCTGCACGGGGCCCGGCTGGCGATCGAGCTGGTTCTGGAGGACGGGGACTTCGTCGTGTGCCGGTGGACCGGGCGGGCGGTCCACGGTGGTGACCTCGTAGGGGTGCCCGCCACCGGTCGCCCGGTGCAGGTCGCCGGGATCACCATCTTCCGGTTCGAGGGCGACCTGGTAGCCGAGGAATGGACCGAGTTCGACGGCCTGGCGCTGCTCGCCCAGATCGGTGCGAGGCGGGAGCACCCCTAGCGGGAGTAGGCCGTTCGTACGGGTACCGGCCCGGTGCAACGGCGAGCGAGACCGAGCGAGCGGCCCATGGGCAACGGCTGCCGGCTCCGCTTCGATGGAGTTCTCATCGGTGCGCCCGTCGTGCGGGCCCCGGCCACTAGTGACACGACCCGTGTCCAGTACCGACGACCCGGACAGGGGGACCACGCCGATGACCCGCGAACGGGTGCGGACCTCACTGGCGGACTCGTTGGTCCGGGCCCTCGTGGCAGGCGACATCCTCACCCTGCAGCGGCTCGTAAGCACCGACGTCGTCGACCACTCGGCTCAGCCGGGGCAGCCGGCGGGATGGCCGGGAGTACGGGAACGCGCGATGACCCTGTGCGCGGCGATGCCCGAGAGTGAGATCTCCGTTGACGTGCTGAGCGCCGTCGGCGACACCGTCCTGGCTCGGGCCGAGCTGACGGCTGCCCACCGGGAGCAGTCCGCCGTCCCGACGCCGCACCGACTCACCGTGGCGCTCGTGCTTCGCTTCGCCGACGACCTGCTGGTCGAGATGTGGACCTCCGCCGACCTGGTGCTGGACCGCCCGTCGGTGCTTGTCGACCAGCGGACCCCGGGCCCGAAGGCCTCCTGACCAGGCACCGCGTCACCACTGCCAGGTCGCGGCGGCCCCGTCGACGAGGGGCCGCATCGCCGCCGTCACGTCGGAGTTGAGGGCGCCCCCGACGAGCACGTACGGCTCCCCCCGGTGCCGGAACACGTACACCGTGCTGCCGCCGGTCGCGTTGAAGTCCAGGCACGGCCGACCACCGACCGGGCAGAACCACGGGCCCGTCGTGATCCCGGGCGCCGGGGTGACGACGAACCGGGTAGCCGGCTCGCCACCAACGGTGGCGTGCGACGCGCTCACGACGTGCACCCGGCTGTCCTGGCCCAGATCCTGGGCCAGGTTGCTGGCGCCTTCGTGTTGCGCATAGGAGGCGACCCGCATCGCGAGCAGGCCCGCCTCGGCCTTGTCACTGAACTTGACGCTCAGGATCCCGGCGGTGTCCTGCATCACGGACCGCGTCCTCGGGAGGTCGAGCCGCACGCCCGGCCCGAGCTGGGTGTGCAGCGCGGTCGCGCCGGTCAGGGGCCGGGGATCGAACGCGGGCAGCCCGTTGTCCTGGTCCCGCGTGGCTCGCACGACCACGGCCGCGAGGACGACCACCAGCACCGCGGCAGCCGCAGCGAGCACCACGGTGCCCCGGCGTCGCGTGGGTCGGTCGTGCATGGTGAGCACGGCTCCGGTCATGTCGACTCCTCTCACCGCGGCGTGCACCGCGGTCGCGGCGCTCTGCGCGCGCGTCTCGAACGGATCGGTCGTGCTCATGACGCCGCCTCCTCGGTAGCGCCCGGCTCTGGCAGTCCCAGCACGCGGGTCAACGTCGTGCGGGCTCGGTGCAGGTGGGACTTCGCCGCACCTTCGCTGATCCCCATCACCTCGGCGACCTCGAGGACAGGGCAGTCGTAGAGGTAGCGCAGCGCCACCGCCTGGGCCTGCCGACGCGGGAGCCGGCGTACCTCCGCCCAGAAGGCGTCGTCGTCGGGCGGCAGGACCGGTAGCTCGGTCGTCGGGGCCACCCGCTGGCCGGTGAGGCGCAGCACCGCCTTGCCCTCGGCCACGCGCCGGCGCACCGCGGACGCCGCCAGGTTCGCCGCCGTCCGCCGCAGGTAGCCGGTGGGACTCTCCATGGCCGACACTCGCGACCACCGGCGGTACGTCGCGGTCATCGCCTCCTGCGCGAGGTCCTCGGCGCTGGCCCTGCTGCCGGAGAGGACGTAGGTCAGGCCCACCAGCGGGCGGAACTCCCGCGCGTAGAACGTCTCGAACGTCTCGCCGACGGCGACGACCAGCGGCCGGTCGCGGGCCGGCTCCTCCGCGCCCATGGCGACCCCCCGCCCACGGCGGCTTGCAGCCGCCTCTCTGTGCTCCACGACACACCATCGCGCGGCGTCGCGGAAGGGATTACCTGTTCGTGTCCGTCACGGGTCGACGTCGGCGGCGGCGCGCTCGGCGAAGGCGGCGGCGACCTGCGCAGTCATCGGTCCCGGCGCGCCTGGCAGCTCGTGGTCGTCGACGGCGTGCACTGCCTGGACGTCGCGGGTCGAGGAGGTGAGGAAGACCTCCTCGGCCCGGGCCAGGTCCGCCATCGACAGGTCACGCTCGATGGCATCGGTCCACTCCAGAACCAGGGCACGCGAGACCCCGGCGAGGCAGCCCGACGACAGGGGCGGCGTCACCATCTCGCCGTCGAGCACCAGGAAGACGTTGGACCCGGTGCCCTCGCACAGCTGCCCGACGGTGTTGGCCAGCACCGCCTCGCTGCCGCCCGCGGCGTGGGCGAAGGCTAGGGCGACCACGTTCTCGGCGTACGACGTCGTCTTCAGCCCGGCGGTCGCGCCGCGCTCGTTGCGGGTCCACGGCACGACCACGACCTTCGCCGTGGCCGGCCAGATCCGCAGCGGCGCGAGAGCGACGAGCAGGGTCGGTCCGGCGTCGCCGCGGTCGGAGCCGAGCGGCCCTGTTCCGCCGGTGAGGGTGATGCGCAGCCGGTGCGGCGCGCCGAGCTCGGCGGCGTTTGCCTCGAGGGTCGCCGCCACCGCTGCCCGCAGGTCGGCTTCGGCCGGCGCGGCAAGTCCGAGCCCGGCCGCGGACCTGGCCAGCCGGTCCAGGTGACGGGTGAGGGCGAACGGCAGCCCGTCGACCACCTTGGCGGTCTCGAACACGCCGTCGCCCACCGTGAGGCCGTGGTCGAAGACCGACACCCGCGCGTCGTCAGCGTCGAGCAGCCCTGCGTCCAGCCAGACCTTCATCCACCGCTCCTCATCCGTGGGCCGACAGGTCACCCGATGCCGCGACTCGGCGAAGCCGACGGGCCTTCAGCTCCGTCTCGGCCCACTCGGCCTCCGGGTCGGAGCCCCAGGTGATGCCCGCTCCGGTGCCCAGGTGCAGCTGTCGGGCGTCACCGGACCCGGTGGCCCAGAACGTCCGGATGCCGACCGCCAGGGTCGCACGGCGTCGGCCCGCGTCGACCCACCCCACGGCGCCGCAGTACGGGCCGCGCGGCACGGGCTCGAGCTCACCGATGGCACTCAGCGAGGCGGCCTTGGGCGCCCCGGTGACCGATCCCGGCGGGAAGGTCGCCGCCAGCAGCTCGGTCCAGCCGGCCTCCGGACGCAGCGTCGCGGTCACGGTCGACACGAGGTGCACGAGTCCCGGATGCGGCTCGACGGCGGTCAGCGAGGGCACGTCGACGCTGCCGGTCACCGCGACCGCCCCGAGGTCGTTGCGGACCAGGTCGACGATCATCACGTTCTCCGCGTGGTCCTTCGCGGTCAGCCCGGCAGCGTCCGTGGCGGTGCCCTTGATCGGCCCGGACGCGACCCGGTCACCCTGGCGGCGGAGGAACAGCTCCGGCGACGCGGTGACGACGTCGATGTCGTGGTCCGGGAGGCGGACGACCCCGGCGTACGGTGCGGGGTTGCCCTGGGCGAGCCGGCCGGCCAGCCCGAGGAGGTCGGCGCCGCCCCCGAGGGGCGCGGACAGCACGCGGCACAGGTTCACCTGGTAGTAGTCGCCGGCAGCGATGCCGTCCCGCAGTCGGGCCACCCGCTCGACGTACCCCGGACGATCCAGCGACGACGACCACGCCTCTTCCGGTACGCCGGGCCAGCCGGCCGCAGGCAGCGGCGCGACCCGCACGTCGTCGAACCGCGCGCACACGACGCGGCCCTCGAAGGTGACCAGCACCGCCCACCAGCCGGCGCTGTCCAAGGCTGCGGGGTCGTCCGTGATGTCGGTCAGCCCGGTGCCCAGCCGGCCGCCGAACCAGGCAAGCGCCTCGGACCCGGCCGGAGCGTCAGTCGAGGACACCGACCGCCGCCTCGGCGGCCGCGACCAGCTCGCGCAGCAGTCCGTCGACGGCGACGATCTGGTCGGAGACGTTGCGGTCCTCGTCCATCGTCGGGACGTCTTGGCGGACCCGCGCGAGCACCGCTGCCCCCGCCGCGCTGGGCGCAGCCAGCGTGGCCCGGAAGTCCAGCGCCTGGGAGGCCGCGAGCACCTCGACGGCGAGCACGGCGCGGACGTTGGCCACGACCTCGCGCAGCTTGCGCATGGCGGTCCAGCCCATCGAGACGTGGTCCTCCTGGTTGCCCGACGTCGGGATCGTGTCGACGCTGGCCGGGTGCGCGAGCACCTTGTTCTCGCTGACCAGGGACGCGGCGGTGTACTGCGCGATCATGAAGCCGGAGTTGGTGCCGGGGTCGCGGGCCAGGAAGGCGGGCAGGTCGCGCGAGAACGCCGGGTCGAGCATCCGGTCGGTGCGCCGCTCGGCGATGCTGGCCAGCTCGGAGACGGCGATCGCGAGCATGTCGCCGGCGAAGGCCAGGGGCTCGCCGTGGAAGTTGCCGGTCGACATGACCTCGCCGTCCGGGACGATGACCGGGTTGTCAACGACCGAGCCGAGCTCGATGTCGATGACCCGTCGAGCGTGTGCGAGCACGTCACGCACCGCGCCGTGCACCTGAGGGGCGCAGCGCAGGCAGTACGAGTCCTGGACCGCGTGGTCGCTCTCTCGGTGGCTCGCGACGAGCGGGCTGCCGGCGAGCAGGCGACGGAGGTTGCTGGCGCTGGCCAGCTGACCTGGGTGCGGACGGATCACCTGGACCCGCTCGTCGTAGGGCCGGTCGGTGCCCAGCAGCGCCTCGATGCTCATCGCCGCGGCGATGTCGGCGACCTTGACGAGCAGCCCGATGTCGTCGACGGCCAGCGCCAGGAGCACCTGCATCGGCTCGGTGCCGTTGATGAGCGAGAGCCCCTCCTTCGGCGCGAGGACCAGCGGCTCCACGCCCTGTTCGGCCAGCAGCTCGGCGCTCGGCCGCCCGCGCAGGTCCGCGTCGCCCCGCCGCCGCAGCCGGCCCTCGCCCACCAGCGGCTGCGCCAGGTGGGCGAGCTGCGCCAGGTCGCCGGAGGCGCCCACCGAGCCCTTGCCCGGGATCACGGGGAGCAGGTCGTGGGCGAGCAGCTCGAGCAGCTTGGCCGGCAGTTCGAGGCGGACCCCGGAGTAGCCGGCCGTGAGGGTCCGCGCCCGCAGCAGCAGCAGACCGCGAACCACGTCGTCGGGGAGCGGCTCCCCCACGCCGGCTGAGTGCGAGCGGATCAGCGCGAGCTGCATCCGCTCGAGGTCCTGTCGGCCCACGTGGGTGTCGGCGAGCGCTCCGAACCCGGTCGTGATGCCGTACATCACCCGGTCCTGGTCGACTGCCTCGGCGACCACGGCCCGGCTGGCGGCCATCCGCTCCCCGACGTCCGGCCCCATCTCGGCGTCGGCCTGTCCGCGTGCCACCGCCACCAGGTCGTCGAGGGCCAGGGCGTCTCCGGTCACCGTTACCGTCCGCATGGCGGGCAACCTAGTGCCGCCGGGCCGGGTCGCGGTGGCCGGGCGGAGCGTGGTCCCCGGCGCGCATCCGCTTTGGTCGCCGACGTACCGATCGGCTATGGTCGTCACGCACGAAGGCGGTCCGTCCTGAGCACCAGTGGCCCGCCCGATGTCGCGCGGACGTGGCTCAGTTGGTAGAGCATCACCTTGCCAAGGTGAGGGTCGCGGGTTCGAATCCCGTCGTCCGCTCGGAGGCACCCTCGAGGCTTTCCGGCCTCACTCGGTGGAGTGGCCGAGAGGCGAGGCAACGGCCTGCAAAGCCGTGTACACGGGTTCAAATCCCGTCTCCACCTCGAACACAGAACACCCTGCACGGGCGATTGGCGCAGTCTGGCTAGCGCGCTTCCCTGACACGGAAGAGGTCACAGGTTCAAGTCCTGTATCGCCCACCACCACCACGCGAACCCCTGCTGTGATCATGAAAAGTCTGCGCACGTACGGCGCGTAGGAGGATCCTCATGATCACGGCGTCTGTGGAGGAACTGCAATGCGGATCGTTGCGGGACTGGTGCTCTCGCTGTGTGCCCTGACCGCCTGCGCGGGCGGGAGCAGCTCGGGCGGCTCCGCGGGCGGCACCGACGCGATCAAGGTCTCGGTGAGCAACGGCAAGGTGCACCCCGCCGATCACCGCGAGGACGTCTCGGTCGGCGACACCGTGAAGCTCACCGTCAGCAGCGACCGGGACGACATCGTGCACGTGCACGGCGTCAACATCGAGAAGCCGGTATCGGCGGGCGGCTCGGTCACGATCACGTTCAAGGTCACGGATCCCGGCATCTACGAGGTCGAGACCCACGAGTCCGACCTCACCCTGCTCCAGATCGAGGCGCGCTGACCCCTGGCACCAGGGAGGTCGTCCGAACGGAGGATTCCGCCCCGATCTGACGATGCGTCACCATCGAGATGCAGTGGGTAGCCGACTCGGGGGCTGCTCCCGGCTCAGGGGACGCAGATGCGCAGATTCCGGACAAACACGTTCTACCGGCACACACGGGGTGCGCGGATCGACGACGGCGCGTCGACGGTCGAGTACGCACTGATCGTGTTCGCCATCGCCGCGACCATCGTGATGGCCGTGGTCGCGCTGGGTCCCCCCGTCCTCGGGCTCTACGACGGCACCTGCCGGGCGGTCAAGGGCGGCGCCAGCGGCCCCGCGAGCACCTGCGAGTAGAGCGGTCCGGCGGTTCAGGTCGGCAGGAGGCGCACGGCGTAGAAGATCGTGACAGAGAGCACCACCAGAGTGGCGACGGCAACGGCTCGGCTACTCACCAGGTGCCGATTCCCCACTCTTGTCCGGATTAGTCCCCCGGCTGGTGGACGGCTCGCACGGCGTCGACCGTGTCGGCCTCCGCCGCGGTCTTGTCCGGCCGGTGGCGCAGCACCCGAGCGAACCGAAGCGCCATCCCGCCGGGGTACCGCGGAGAGGTCTGGACGCCGTCGAAGGCGACCTCGACCACCAGCTCCGGGCGCACGGTCACGACCCGGTCCGAGCGCTCGACGGCCAGCTCGAGCAACCGCTCGGTCTGCCAGGCGAGCATCGGGTCGGTCAGCCCCTTGAACGTCTTGCCGAGCATGACGTAGCCACCGGCAGGGTCGCGGGCTCCGAGGTGCAGGTTCGACAGCCAGCCCCGTCGCCGGCCGTGCCCCCACTCCGCGGCCAGCACCACGAGATCCAGGGTGTGCCGCGGCTTGACCTTGAGCCAGCCTGAGCCCCGCCGGCCGGCCTCGTAGGGTGCGTCCAGCGACTTCATCACCACACCCTCGTGACCGCGGGCCACGGCATCCGCGAGGACCTCGGCCGCCCTCGCCGGGTCCGCCGTGACCACCCGCGGCACCCGCAGCTCGGCCGGCACCGCGGTGGCGAGCACGCCGGCCCGCTCGCGCCCCGGCAGGTCCAGGACGTCCTCGCCGTCCGCGTGCAGGACGTCGAAGAGGTACGTCGACAACGGTGCACTCGCGCGCCCCGCCGCCACGTCCACCCGTGAGGCCATCCGCGAGCCGGTCTGCTGGAAGGGACGCGGTCGACCGTCGGGACGCAGGGCGATCGCCTCCCCGTCGAGGACGACATCGGTGACCGGCAGCGCCAGCGCCGCCTCCACCACTTCCGGGACCCGGTCGGTGACCTCGTCCAGGCTGCGGGTCCAGACGCTCACGTCCGGACCCGAGCGGTGCACCTGCACGCGCACCCCGTCCAGCTTCCACTCCACGGCGGCCTCGCCCAGCCGGTGGAGCCCGTCATCCACGTCGGTCGCCGTGGCGGCGAGCATGGGCCGGACCGGCCGGCCCACCTGCAGCCGGAACTCGGCCAGGGCCGTGACACCTCCGCGCAGTGCGGCCTCGCCGACCGGGCCGACGGCGCCCCGCAGCATCGCGGCCCGCCGGACGTCCGCCGCTGGGACCGCGGCAGCCTTGGCGACGGCCTCGAGCATCACACCCTCCAAGGCGCCCTGGCGCAGCTCCCCCGTGAGCAGCCCGCGCAGCAGCCGCTGCTCGGCGTCAGTGGCGCGGCCGAACAGGCCCGTGATCCGGCGGACCCGCTCGGCCTGCGACCCGGCCCCGGACAGTGCGGCGACCTCCTCGAGCGCCGCGTCGACCTCGCTCACCCCGAGCGACGGCTCCGCCGCCGGCGCCGGGACGTCGCGCAGCGAGGCCCAGCCGACACCGGTGCGCCGCTGGCGCAGCTCACCCGAGAGGTAGGCGACGACCACCTCGACCTCGTCGTCGTCGGCGGCGCGCAGCGCGTCGGCGACGGCCGCGACCTTCTCGGAGCGCCGCGCAGTCGCCGCGACCACGGCCGAGGCGGTAGCGAGGTCGGCGAGCAGCATGCCGACATGATCGCCGCTGCGTCTGACACCGGCATCCCGCCGGCTCCGGTCAGGCGCCCAGGTCGGTGAGTGCGTCGAGCACGCCGCGATGGAACGTCGGGTAGGCGTAGATCATCGTGCGCAGGGTGGCGACCGGCACCCGGGCGTGCACGGCGAGGGTGAGCATCGCGAGCACCTCCCCGCCCCACGGCCCGACCGAGCTGGCGCCGACAATCAGGTCCCGATCGGCGTCGACCACCAGCTTGATGAAACCCGCGTTGCCGGGCCCGTGGATCCATCCCCTGGCCGAGCTGGCGACCTGCGAGGTGCCGGTGCGCACGGTGATTCCCTGGTCGCGCGCCGCCCGCTCGGTCAGCCCGACCGAGCCCACCTCGGGGTCGGTGAACGTGACCCGTGCGAGGCCGCGGTAGTCGGCCGACGGTCCGCCCTGGTCGAGGATGTCGCGAACCGCGATGTCCGACTGGTACATCGCGATGTGGGTGAACGCCGCGACCCCGGTGACGTCGCCGACAGCCCAGAGCCGATCCCCCGCCCGCATCCGGTCGTCGACCGCGAGGGCGCGAGCGCCCGCCTCGAGTCCGACGGTCTCGAGCCCGATGTCGCCGGTCCGCGCGTGGCGCCCCACGGAGACGAGCAGCTCGGCCGCCCGCACCACGGTCCCGTCCGCCAGGTGCAGCTCGGCGTCACCCTGGGGGCCGTCCGGGCGCGCCGCGGACACCGCCGACGCACCGGTCCGCACGGTGACCCCGGCCTCCCGCAGCGCGGCCGCGATCACCTCGCCGGTCTCGGGCTCCTCGGCGGGCAGCAGGGTGTCCCCGGCCTCGACGACGGTGACCGCGGAGCCGTAGCGGGCGAACATCTGGCTCAGCTCGAGCCCGACCGCGCCGCCGCCGAGCACGACCAGCGAGCTCGGGGCGGTGCGTGCCGAGATGGCCTCCCGGTTGGTCCAGTACCGCGCACCCGAAAGACCCTCGACGTCCGGTACGACGGGAGCCGACCCGGTCGCGACGACGACCCCTCGCCGCGCCACGAGCGTCTCGTCGCCGACAACGACCCGGCCCGGTCCGTCGAGCCGGGCCGAGCCGCGGATGAGCCGGCCGCCCTTGCCCTCGAACCGGTCGGCCGCGACGGTGTCGTCCCAGTCGTCGGTGGCTTCGGCCCGGATCCGGCGCGCCACCGGCCCCAGGTCGGGGTGCACGCTGGTCCGCCCCGCGTAGGGGTCGGCGCGGCGGGCCTCGGCCAGCAGGGTGGCACCGCGGATCATCATCTTGCTCGGCACGCAGGCCCAGTAGGGGCACTCGCCGCCGACGAGCTCGCGTTCCACACCGACCACGGCCAGCCCGGACTCGGCCAGCCGTCCGGCCACGTCCTCGCCCCCCGGCCCCATGCCGATGACCACGACATCGACCTCGGAGGTGCCGCCGGGTTCGTCAGGCTGGTTCGGTTGGTTGCTCATGCTGCCTTCCTATCGGGTGGGTAGCGTGCGCGGGTGGCCGACGCCAGTGAACAGCAGGAACCGCCCTCGCAGCTGTGGCTGGTCCGCCACGGGGAGACCGCATGGAGCGCGTCGGGGCGGCACACCAGCCGGACCGACGTCGACCTCACCGAGCAGGGTGTCGCTGCCGCGCGGGCGGTGGCACCGAAGCTGGCGGGCTGTTCCTTCGTGCGGGTGCTGTCCAGCCCGCTGCGGCGCTCGCGACGCACCGCGGAGCTGGCCGGGTTCCCCGACCCCGAGCTCGTCGAGGACCTGCGCGAGTGGGACTACGGCGAGGACGAGGGGCGCACGACCGCCGAGATCCGCGAGCAGCGGCCCGGGTGGACGGTGTGGGGCGACGGACCGCTCGGCGGCGAGACCGCGGCGCAGGTGTCGGCTCGCGCGGACCGGGTGGTCGCCATGGTCCGGGCGGCACCGGGGCCGGTGCTGGCCTTCAGCCACGGGCACTTCTCGCGGGTGCTCGGCGCGCGGTGGCTCGAGCTCGAGGTACGCGACGGCGCGCACCTCGCCCTGTCCACGGCCTCGGTCTCGGTGCTCGGCTGGGAACGCGACGTCCCGGCAGTCCGGCACTGGAACCACACCGGAACGCTGAGCTGACCGGCGTACCCGGGCCGTCGGTCAGGGGCGGATCGAGCCGGGCCGGTTGCGGTACTCCTTGGTGCGCTGCTTCCACTTCGAGCGCTCCTCGGCGCGCAGCCGCGCGTCGTGCCGCATCGCCATCCAGCGGGCCTCGCGGGCCAGCTTGAGATAGCTCTGCCAGCGGCGTTCGGGGAGCTCGCCGCTCTCCAGCGCGGCGCGCACGACGCAGCCCGGCTCGGTGTCGTGGACGCAGTCGGAGAACCGGCACTCCCGGGCCAGTTCCTCGACGTCGGCGAAGACGAGGTCCAGGGACTCCTCGATGTCGGTGAGCCCGACACTGCGCAGCCCCGGCGTGTCGACGACGAGCCCGCCGCCGGGGAGCAGCACCAGCTCGCGGTGCGCCGTGGTGTGCCGGCCCTTCCCGTCGGCACGCAGCTCGCGGGTGACCATCACCACCTCGCCGGCCAGGGCGTTGGTCAGCGTGGACTTGCCGGCACCGGACGGCCCGAGCAGCGCGAGCGTCCGCCCCGTGGCGACGTGTGCCTGCAGGCCGGCCAGCCCGTCGCCCGTGGTGGAGCTGACGACGAGGACCTCGACCCCGGGTGCTGCCGCGGCCACGTCGATGCGCAGCTGCTCCGCGTCCGGGACCAGGTCGGCCTTGGTGAGGACGATCAGCGGTGTCGCCCCGCTCTCCCAGCCCAGGGCCAGGAAGCGCTCGATCCGGCCGAGGTCGGGCTCGGGGTGCAGCCCCTCGACCACGACCGCGAGGTCGACGTTGGCGGCGAGGACCTGGCCGTGCGAGCTGCCGGGCGTCACCCCGGCCCGCACGAACGCGGTACGCCGGGGCAGCACCGCCTCGGCAGTCACCCGCCCGTCGGACCAGGTGCGAACGGCCACCCAGTCGCCGACGCAGGGGTTCGCGACGGGGTCGGCCGCAGCTGCGGCGAGCAGCGCGCCGGAGAAGGTGACGCGCAGCGGCCCGCCCGCCGCCAGGGCGTCGCCCGCGCCGCGGTCGACCCTGCTGATCCGGGCGGGCAGGTGCTCGCCGGCGTAGGGGGTAAACGCCTCGGCGTGGGCGTCGTCCCAGCCGAGGTCGGACAGGTCCAGCGGGGCAGAGCTGTGAGTTGGCATCGCGGTGAGGCCCTTCAGGAGGGTGAAGGCACCGGCGGGGAGCTGCCGCGCGAAAGCGGGCGGCTCAGCGGGCGCCGAGGAGGACGCGGGCGCGGTGGACGACAGGCATGTGCTCCTCCTCGGGCTCAGGACGCGCAGCGTCGTGGCTGAACTGGTCGCGGAAAGGCTAGCGAGGCTCGTCGGAGCGGGCGAGCGGTTTTTTAGGCCGGCGTCGACCGGCCGGGGGCCGGACCGGCGGAGTCCGGTTCGGGGGCAGCTCCACCTCCCCGGTCTCCATGCCGGGCGACGGCTTGAAGGCCGGCGTCGCGACGATGCGTTCGTTGCGGGCAGCGAGGATCTCGCGGCGGGGCCAGATCGTCTCGACGGCCGCGTTGAGAGCCGCGCCGATGAGCACCGCAATGGCCAGCACGTAGAGCCAGATGAGCAGCACGATCGGCGCCGTGAGCGGTCCGTAGATCGACGTACCGCCGACCGAGATGGAGATGATCGAGCGCACGACGTAGCTGCCGAAGAACCAGATCACCAGGGTGAGCAGCGCGCCGGGCAGGTCACGTCGCCACGGGGTGCGCACAGGCACGCTGATGTTGTACAGCGTCGTGAGGGACAGCACGGAGAGCAAGGACGCGACCGGCCAGTAGAGAGAGTTGAGGAAGCCCACCTGGTCAGGCAGGAGCTTTCCCAACAGGCTCGGCCCGACCAGCACGAGCGGGATGACGACCGACCCGACGA
>DASYEF010000101.1:0-3570 GCA_036499185.1 Actinomycetes bacterium
AGGATCGGGAGCAGTGCGGTTCGGTGGAAGGGATGTGCGATGGCCTCGAGTGGGACAGGTACTGCCGCTGGCAGCGGTGCGATCTACGGCTTGGGCATCTTCGGTGCTTGGGTCTACTTCTGGCAGCAGGCGGACGGCCTCTGGGAGCACGCCTACGCGATCTTCGAGGGGCTCTTCTGGCCGGCCTACATGGTGTTCCAGGCATTCCAAGCGCTCGGTGCCTGACCGGTGGCCCGCCCCGGGCCGCTCCAGCGAGACCGGCGATCCCAGGGAGGCGCTATCCGTCGACCTTCGTCGCCCACGCGGCGATCTCGGCCCGGCGACCGGCACCGAGCTTGGCCAGGATGTGCTCGACGTGGGCCGACACCGTCTTGGGCGACACCACGAGCCGGTCGGCGATCTCGCGGTTGGTCATCCCGGAGGCGACCAGGGTCGCGACGGTGTACTCCCGCTCGGTGAGCGGGTGCCACGGGTTCTCGTCGCCGGCCCGCACCACCCGGCGCAGGTCCTCCGCGGCCGTGACCAGCGGCGCGGAACCGGCCGCCTCCGCCGCCTCCCGCGCCGCGCGTAGCAGCGCTGCGGCGTCACCGCGCCGGCCGGCGGCCCAGGCGGCCCGGGCCAGGTCGAGGCCGGACCAGGTGCCTTCCCAGAACCGGCGGCGCACAGCCCACGCGTCGCGGGCGCGGGTCAGCAGCTCGGTCGCGGCGGCGTGGTCGCCGTCATGCAGTGCCAGCAGGCCACGCGCGTGGTCGGCTGCGGCCCGGGTGCCGGGGATGTCACGCGCGACGAGGGCCGTGGTCACCCGGTCGACCCAGTCCGCGGCGTCGCCGGCGCGACCGGCCGTCAGCCTGGCCCGGGTGCCGGTGACGAGGAACGGGAAGAGGTACGCCGCGTCGCTGACCCGCGCCGACGACAAGTAGCCGCGGTCGGTGAGGGCGACTGCTGTGTCGTGGTCGCCGCGTAACAGGGCCACCTCGGCAAGGCCCCACAACGGCGGCGAGAACCGCTGCAGCTCGTCCATCGCCTCACCCGCGGCGCGGGCGACCTCGAGGAGCTCCTGGGCACCGGCCAGGTCGCCGCGGCCGAGCGCGAGGTAGCCGAGCACGTACTCCGCGGTGATGCGCGTGGTGACGCCGCCGCGCCCGTCGGCCAACGCGTGCCTGGCCAGGGTCTCGGCGACGTCCCAGTCGCCGGTGGCCCACCGGACGTGGGCGAGGTGCGCGGTGAGGTAGCTGTGGTGGTTCCAGAGCTGGACGCTGTCGGCGTACCCGATGCCCTCGGGAAACCAGCGGTCGGCCCGGTCGTACTCCACGAGCACCGAGGCGCAGGACCCGATCATCCGGTACGCGCGGGCTGCGACGGCCTCTCGCTGGGCCTCGACGGCGCGCGCGACGGCACCTTCGAGCATCGTCCAGCCCTCGCTGTCGCGACCCGCGAAGAGCAGCACCGAGCCGAGCGTGGCGTCGGTGTCGAGGCGGGTCTGGATGTCGTGCTGGTGCTCGGACAGGTCGGCGCTGCGCAGCCCGTACTCGATCGACTCGTCGAGGCGGCGGTCGAGCATGTACGCCGCGGAGAGCGCGGAGAGCAGCCGGGCGAGGACCGGCTCGGATCCGGCCAACCCGTCGATGCTCGCCATCGCGGAGTGCACGCGACGGGTCCGGCTGTCGAGGCTCTCCCCGAGCAGATGGGCGGTGGCGACCATCGACGGCACGAGGGCGGCCGCCGCAATGGCGGCGCCGGCGCCGGTCCACAGCTCGTGCGCCCGGGCGTAGGCCTCGGCGGCCGCCGCGTTGTCGTCGACGGCCGACGCCTCGTTGGCCAGGGCGGCGAGCAGCATCGCGTGCTCGTGCGGAGTGGCGTCCGGCGCCAGGTTGCGCAGGGCGCGGCGGTAGAGCGCCAGCGCCTCGCGGTGCGCGGACAGCCCGGCCGCGGCGGCAGCGGCGGTGAGCGCGTGGCGGTGAGCCGGGCCGGCGAGCTGGGCCTGCTCGAAGTGGTCGGAGACGAAGCCCGAGGGGTAGCCGCGGCCCTCGGCGACGGTGGCGACCCGCTCGTGCAGATCGCGCCGTCGCGGCACCGGGATCTGGTCGTACAGGGCGTCGCGGATCAGTGCGTGGCGGAAGTCGAAGGTGTCGCGGGCGGCCCCGGCCTGCACGAGGAAGGCGTCCTGGGCCGCGCGGAGCGCGCCGTCGAGGGCGGCGGGGTCCGCGCCGGTGACGGCAGCGAGGAGGTCGAAGTCGAACGTGCGGCCGATGACGGCTGCGGCGTCGGCGACGTCGCGGTCTGCCGGGTCGAGGCCGGCGGCGCGCAGGAGCAGTACGTCGGTGAGCGAGTCGGGGACGCGCAGCTCGCCGACGTGGCCGAGGGTGCCGGTGCCCCGCGCGGCGGCGAGGAGCTCCTCGACGTACAGCGGGATGCCGTCGCTGCGCGCGTGGATAGCCGCGACGACGGCGGCCGGTGCGGGCGTGCCCTGGACGGCGCCGATCAGCACCGCGGTCTGCTCGACGGTGAGGCGCGGGAGGACGACTTCCTCGGCGGTCCGCTGGGCGACCAGCCGCCCACGTAGCGCGCGCAGCGGGGTGTCGGCGTACAGCTCGTCGCTGCGGTAGGCCGCGACGACGAGGACCGGCAGGTGGCCCAGCTTCGGGGCGAGGTGACCGAGCACCTCGAGGCTCAGTTCGTCGGCCCAGTGCAGGTCCTCGAGCACGACGAGCAGCGGTTGGCCGACATCGACGTCCGCCACCGTGTCGGCGAGGTCCTGCACGAGCAGGCGGCGGCGCCGGTGCGGGTCGCCGCCATCGACGGTGGCCTCGCGCAGGCGGTCGGTGATCGACGTACCAGCGAGTTGGGCCGCGGCGACGTCGCTGCGGCGCAGGTCGCCGGCCAGGTCGAGCAACAAGCCACCCGAGGTCTCGTCGTCGCCGGGGAACGCCGAGGCGCGCGCGGTGAGGAAGCCGGCCCGCTCGGCGCGGCGGCCGATGGACCCGAGCAGCCGTGACTTGCCGATGCCGGCTTCGCCGGCGACGAGCAGCAGGCGACCCTCGGCGCCGGCCGCCTCGTCGACGCGCCGGCCGGAGAGGTCGAGCAGGTCGTCGCGGCCCACCAGCACGGGTGACGCGAGCAGGGTCGGGCTGACCTCCTGGCCCGCGTCCACGTCCGTCACCGCCCACCCCTCGTACCGACCCCCGCCGGACACGCTAGCCGCGCAGGCGCCGCTCCGGTTCGCTGCCCGGCGAAGTTAGGTCGGACGACCGATGCCCTCAGGCCGGGCGGCTCGGGACCGTGATCAGGTCAGTCACCGACCGGGCGAGAGGCGTGGAGATGGCCCTGTTCATGGACGTGCACAGCGGGTTCGTGGGGGTGACCGAGCCCCAGCTGCGCGAGGCGCACGAGCGGGACCTCGTCAACGAGGCGGACGAAGGCGTGCACTTCGAGCGGACCTGGCTCGATCCCACCTCCGGCAAGGTCTTCTGCCTGTCGAGCGGCCCCTCGCGGGACAGCATCGCCCGCGTGCACGAGCGCTCGGGTCACCCGACGTGTGAGATCTACGAGATCAGCGTCGCGATCAGCTGA
>DASYEF010000102.1:0-15739 GCA_036499185.1 Actinomycetes bacterium
CCGGCCGCTGACACCGGGAAATCATGCTGTGCGACGCTCACGCCATGGCCGAACCCGCGTACCTCGCCTGACGCGCCTGCCATCGGACCCTGACGTGATGGCCAGCAAGCTCGTTCGCGCGATCGCGGGTGCCGCCGTTGCCGGCACCCTCACCCTCGCGCTGGCCGGCTGCAACGCGCCGCACGGGCCGCCCACCGGCCAGCCCGTCGAGGGCGCCCTGCCGACTGCCGACCCCAGCGTGACGCCGAGCGAGGGCTCCTGTCTCGGCGACCGCCCGACCGCCGGTCAGCACCGCCATGGGCTCGTCGGTGTCCGGTCCGACCCGACCGCCGTGACGGCCTACTGGTGGCCGGGCTACCACGACGAGGCCTGCCTGTCGGTGCACACGACCCACGGCCAGGCCGTCGCGCACCGGCTGGCAGCCGACGTCCTGCACGCGCCGCGCTACCCGAAGGGCGCACGCAACTGCCCCCTCGACGAGGGCAGCGACGTCGAGCTCTGGTTCACCGGCCCGGACGGCTCGCCGCAGCGGGTCGACGTGGTGGCAACCGGTTGCCGCAAGGTGTTCGCGCCCGGTCGTACGGCGCGGACGCTGACGTCGCGCCTGGCGGCGGACCTGGCGCGGGTCGCGCCCCAGCCGTGGGCCGACCAGCTGCGCAACAAGGAGTGACCGCCAGGCGATCAGTCCCTGCAGCCCGAGGAATCGGTCCTCGGCGGCTCTCCTACTCGGGAGCCGGAGCGGCGGAGCCCTGCAGCGCGCTCTGCGAGACCCAGTGGGCCCACGAGACGTTCCAGTCCGTGTAGCCGTTGCCGGGCTCGAGCGACCGGGGCGACCCGACGACCTTGACCACGTCGCCGACCGAGGTCAGGTTGTAGAGCCAGATCGCGTTGCTCATGCTCATGCCGACACAGCCGTGGCTGACGTTCGCCCGGCCCTGCTCCCCCGTCGACCACGGCGCCGCGTGGACGAACTCGCCGCTCCAGGTGATCCGCATCGCGTAGGGCACATCGAGCTTGTAGTACTCGGGCGAGCTCTTGGAGATGCCGATCGTGGAGGCGTCCATCACCTTCATGACCTGCTTGTCGAGGACGACCTTGGTGCCGTTGCGGGTGAGGAAGTCGGCCTTGCCGGTGGTGACCGGGATGACCCGCGCCTTCGTCCCGTTGCGGTAGACGGTCAGGGTGTGCCGGTCCACGTTGACGATGCTGACCATCGACGAGCCGGTCTGGTAGGAGACGTCCCTGTTCTTCATGCCCCAGACGCCGCGGCCCGCGTTGACGCCCTTGAGGGCGACGTGCAGGGTGATGTCGTCGTACGCCGGCCAGAAGGTCTGCGGGCGGAAGTGGACCTCGGAGTCGCTGACCCAGCTCCACGCGCCGGTGATCGGCTTGGAGCTGTCGACCGTGAGGGCCTGCTCGACGGCAGCGCGGTCGGTGACCGCGGCGTTGAACCGGACGATGATCGGCATGCCGACGCCGACGGTCTGCCCGCCGAGCGGCGAGATCGAGGTGACCAGGACCTTGCGGGGGGCGACCGTCGCGAAGAACGCCGTCTGCTGGACCGCGACGCCGCTCTTGTCGACGGCGGCGGCCTCGAGCCGGTAGTGCTGGGCGAGCTTGAGCGACCCGGAGGAGCTCCAGCTCGCCTTGTCGCTGGACAGGGACCCCTCGACGGGGTGGCCCTTGCCGTCGACCAGGGTGACCGTCGTGAGCCGGCCGTCGGCGGCCGTGACCGTCACCGGCTGGTCGACCGGGACGTCGGTCGAGGCGCTGGCCGGGGCGAACGTGATGGCGGCCTTGGAGACGGCCGCGCCGCGGGCCGCGTCGCCCACGGCGGCCTGGGCGCCGGTCGTGCCGGTGCCGCCGGGGCTGCAGCCGGCGAGGGCGGCGACAAGTGCGAGCAACAGGGCAGCGAGGCCCGCGAGGAGTCCCACCCGGGACGCGCTCCGGCCCTGCCCGGCCCGTAAGCCGTCCCGATCCCCCACTGTCGTCCTCCATCCGGCGCGTCGACGCTCACCTGAGACGACGCACGACCAGTCTGACTCGTTGCCTGTCGAACCGTCCAATCCACGCGGGAGACGGCAGATAACGAATCGGCATGCCGACCCTCCCGCCTGAAGCGGTCGCGCCTGCCGGCACTCCCGTCGCAGAGGCCCCTCTGGCAAGACCCACCACGTCCGGGCCGGCAGACCTGGGTCGCGCCTCACGGCCGGACGCCCAGGGGTGATCCACAGCGGATCCACGCATGATCCACAGGGGATCTGTTGCAGAAAATCCAACGGATCCCCTGTGGATCATGAAACGGCGGGGACGGGGCCAACGGCGATCGGCCGCCCGCTACCTCCCGCCGTGCTCCAGGCGCTCTGACCGTCACCAGCCAGCGGCCGCAGCCCCCGGGACACAGCGTCAGTGGACGGTTTCGCCTCGGTAGTACTCGAAGACGAGGCCGACGACCGAGAGCAGGCCACCGATGGCGCCGATGATGAACAGCCACCAGCCGAAGATGATGCCGAGGAAGGCGAGCGCCCCGAAGAAGGCCACCGCGAGCGGCCACCAGGAGTACGGGCTGTAGAACCCGAGTTCCCCGGCGCCCTCCGCGATCTCGGCGTCGACCCGGTCCTCCGGGCGGCTGTCGACCCGTCGCGTGGTCGCCAGCAGGTAGAACCCGACCAGGAAGGCCAGGCCCGCGGTGAAGGCCAGCGCGACCGTGCCGACCCACTCACCGGAGAGCTCCCAGTAGACGATCGAGGCGAGGCCGAAGAACAGACAGCCCGCGGTGAAGAGCCAGCCCTCGACCTTCACGCCGGACCCCCCGGGCCGCCCTCGAGGTCGGGCTCGCCGTAGACCTGGTCGAGCAGGTTCTTGTTCTCGGTCGGCCGGTCCATCACCGCGACGTGCGGGTAGTGCAGGTCGAAGGCCGGCGACTCGGACCGGATCCGCGGCAGCGAGACGAAGTTGTGTCGAGGCGCCGGGCAGGACGTCGCCCACTCGAGGGAGCGGCCGTAGCCCCACGGGTCGTCCGTGTTGACCATCGGGCCCTTCATGCTCTTGATGACGTTGTAGACGAACGGCAACGTCGAGGCGCCGAGCAGGAACGCACCGATCGTGGAGATCGTGTTGTACGTCGTGAACCCGTCGCTCGCCAGGTAGTCGGCGTAGCGGCGCGGCATGCCGATGACGCCGAGCCAGTGCTGGATGAGGAACGTCGTGTGGAAGCCGACGAACAGCGTCCAGAAGTGGATCTTGCCGAGCCGCTCGTCGAGCATCCGGCCGGTCATCTTCGGCCACCAGAAGTAGAAGCCGGCGAACATCGCGAAGACGACGGTCCCGAAGACGACGTAGTGGAAGTGAGCCACTACGAAGTAGCTGTCGGACACCGGCCAGTCCAGTGGCGGCGACGCCAGGATCATGCCGGTGAGGCCTCCGAACAGGAACGTGATGAGGAAGCCGATCGACCACAGCATGGGTGTCTCGAAGGTCAGCGAGCCACCCCACATCGTGCCGATCCAGTTGAAGAACTTCACACCGGTCGGGACTGCGATGAGGAACGTCATGAACGAGAAGAACGGTAGTAACACCGCTCCGGTCGGGAACATGTGATGCGCCCACACGGTCACCGACAGACCGGCGATCGCGATGGTGGCGAAGACCAGACCCTTGTAGCCGAAGATCGGCTTGCGGCTGAACACCGGCAGGATCTCCGAGACGATCCCGAAGAAGGGCAAGGCGATGATGTAGACCTCGGGATGGCCGAAGAACCAGAACAGGTGCTGCCAGAGCAGTGCACCGTTGTTCTGCGGGTCGAAGACATGCGCGCCGAACTTGCGGTCGGCTTCCAGCACGAGCAGAGCGGCCGCGAGCACCGGGAAGGCCATCAGCACCAGGACGCTGGTGAGCAGGATGTTCCAGGTGAAGATCGGCATCCGGAACATCGTCATGCCGGGCGCCCGCATGCAGAAGATCGTGGTGATGAAGTTGACGCCACCGAGGATGGTGCCGAAGCCGGCCAGCGCGAGGCCCATGATCCACATGTCGCTGCCGACGCCCGGCGAGAACGCCTGGCTGTTGAGCGGTGCGTAGGCGAACCAGCCGAACGCGGCCGCCCCACCGGGGGTGAGGAAGCCGGCCGTCACGATCAGACCGCCGAAGAGGAACAGCCAGTAGCTGAACATGTTCAGCCGCGGGAACGCGACGTCGGGTGCGCCGATCTGCAGCGGCATGATGACGTTCGCGAACCCGACGAACAGCGGCGTCGCGAACAGCAGCAACATGATCGTGCCGTGCATCGTGAACAGCTGGTTGTACTGCTCGTTGGTGAAGAACTGGTTGCCCGGCCGGGCGAGCTCGGCGCGCATCATCATGGCCATCAGGCCGCCGATGAGGAAGAACACGAACGACGTGATCAGGTAGAGCTGACCGATGATCTTGTGGTCGGTGCTGGTGACCCACCTGACGACGGCGTGACCCTTGTTCCGGGTGCGCAGCGTCCCGGTGGCGCCCGGTCGCGGCGTGGCGATGGTCACTGGGCAGCCCCCTCGGCGAGTCTCTGCTTCAGGTCGGTCAGGTAGGTCTGGTAGTCGGCGGGGCTGACCACCTTGACGTTGAACAGCATCCGGGAGTGGTCCTGCCCGCAGAGCTCGGCACACCTGCCCTTGAACCGGCCCAGCTGCGTCGGGGTGATCTGGAAGTGGTTGGTGCGGCCCGGGATGACGTCCATCTTGAACAAGAACGCAGGCACCCAGAACGAGTGGATGACGTCATTGGACCGCAGGCTGAACAGCACGCTCTCGCCCTCGGGCAGGTAGAGCGTCGGAGGGTGACCGGGAGTGCCGGTGACCGTCGTCGAGGAGTCGGCGTCACTGGTGTAGGTGAACTGCCACGACCACTGCTGCGCGCTGACCGAGATCCGGTGCTCAGGGTGCGCCGAGGTGCGCATGATCCGGTCCTCGTCGCGCGCGGTGAAGTAGAAGAAGACGGCCACCATGATGAGCGGGACCGCCGTGTAGAAGACCTCGATCGGGAGGTTGTAACGGGTCTGCGGCGGCAGCTCCGTCTGGTCGCGGCGGCGCCGGTGCGCGATGACCGGCCACAGGATCAGGCCCCACGTGATGGCCCCGACCGCGAGGGCTGCGATCCACGAGCCCTGCCACAGCGAGAGGATCCGGTTGGACTGGTTCGTGGCGTGGCGCACCGGCATCGCGAAGGTCGGCATGTCGTCCGACGAGCAGGCCGTGAGGACGGTGAGCAGGACGCTGCCGAGCACGGTGGCTCGAACCGCACGCCCCAGTCGGCGAGGCTTCCGCGTGCCGGACGGAACCAACGTTGCCCCTTCGCGTGGTCGCGCCGGGAGGGGTCCCGGCAGTGCTCAGACGGTGGTCGCTGACGCGGGCAGAACCCTACTCCAGAGGCAGTACGGGAGGGGGCAGCGGGAGGGCCTCGGCGAGGCTGCGCAGGTACGCCGGTCGCGGGAGCTCGACGGCCCCCAGCGAGACCAGGTGCGGCGTGGCCCACTGGACGTCGAGGAGGCGCGGAGCACCGTCGACCTGCAGCAGCTCGACGAGGCCGACGAGGGCGACCTTCGAGGCATCCCGTTCCCGGTGGAACATCGACTCCCCCGCGAACAGGCCGCCGACCGCCAGGCCGTAGAGCCCGCCGGCCAGCCGCTCGCGGCCGGCGTCGTCGACGGTCCACGCCTCGACGCTGTGCACCCAGCCGAGGTCGTGCAGCCGGCGGTACGCCGACACGATGTCCTTGCGGATCCAGCCGCCCGCCCGGCCCGGCGAGGCGCAGCCGCGGACCACGTCGTCGTACGCCGTGTCGACCCGGATCTCGAAGCGACGGCAGGCCTGCCGCAGCGACCGGCTGACCCGCAAGCCGTCGAGCGGAACCACTCCGCGCGGGTCCGGCGACCACCACCCGACCGGGCCACGCCGGGACACCGGCATGGGGAACAGACCGGCCCTGTAGGCCGCGAGCACGGTGCCCGGCTCGAGGTCGACGCCGATCGCGAGCAGCTCCTCGCCCGCAGGCGAACCGGCAGCGTCCCCGAACGCGTAACGCGACGGAGGCGGTTCCGTCGCGACCCCCGGTGGCACGCGGCGGTCGCTCTCAGGGACGAGGGCAGCGCACGTGCGGGGCCACCTCGGCCGCCGCGTCAGGGCCGTAGGCGCCGGCGAAGCGCTCGAGGAACCGGCGCTGGCCCAGCTCGTACTCCTGGGTGCCCTTGGTCTCGATGACGTAGGCCGCCAGCAGGCTGCCGACCTGGGCGCACCGCTCCAGAGCCAGCCCCCACCCGAGCGCCGCCAGGAACCCGGCCCGGAACCCGTCGCCCAGACCCGTCGGGTCGACCTTGCGGTCCTCGGGCGCGCACTCGACGTGGATGCTGGGCTCGTCCTTGGCGTCGAAGCGCACACCCTTGGGCCCGAGCGTCGTGACGCGCGTCCCGACCCGGTCGAGGATCTCGTCGGCGGTCCAGCCGGTCTTCTGCTCGGTCAGCGCCGCCTCGTACTCGTTGCTGAACAGGTAGGTCGCCCCGTCGACGAGCTGGCGGATGCCGGCGCCGTCCATCCAGGCGATCTGCTGCCCCGGGTCGGCGAGGAAGGGGTAGCCGCGGGTGCGGCACTCCTCGGTGTGCCGCAGCATCGCCTCCGGGTCGTTGGCGCTGACGACGACCAGGTCGAGACCGCCGATGCGCTCGGCGATCGGTGCCAGCTCGATGTCGCGTGCCTCGCGCATCGCGCCGGCGTAGAAGCTGGCGATCTGCGCGTGGTCGGAGTCGGTCGTGCACACGAAGCGCGCGGTGTGCCGCAGCTCCGACACGTGCACCGAGGCCGTGTCGACCCGGTGCCGCTCGAGCCACGAGCGGTAGTCGGCGAAGTCCTGCCCGACCGCGCCGACGAGCACCGGGTCCAGCCCCAGGCACCCCATCCCGAAGGCGATGTTCGCCGCGATGCCACCGCGGCGTACGTCGAGGTCCTCCACCAGGAACGACAGCGAGATCTTGTCGAGCTGGTCCACCACCAAGGAGTCGGTGAAGCGACCCTCGAAGGTCATCAGGTGGTCGGTGGCGATCGAGCCGGTGACGGCGATGCGCACGGGAGCTCTCCGGTTGTCGGACGGGGGTACGGCGACCTGGGAAGACTACCGACCGGTAGGCGTTCCGGATGCGCCGGCGGCGTGCCACGCTCGTCCCGTGACCGCCATCGTGACGCCTGCGAACGTGCCGTCCGCGGCCGAGCCGGGCTCGCTCGACGAGCTGGTCGCCGACGCGGCCGAGGTCACCCGGCACCTGCTCGAGGTCCCCCACGGACGCCGCGACGTCCTGGTCATCCCCGAGCAGGCCCGCAGCATGGTGACCGGCCTCGACAGCTACGGCGACTGACGGAACCCGCCACCGACGCACCGCGTCGGAGGGGCATGGGAGAGCAGACCGGACGCCGCTTCGCGCCCCTCGTCGTCGCCGTGCTCGTCCTGGTGGCGATCGGTGGCACCTGGCTGGCAGTCCGTGGCGACGGCCCGGGCTCCGGCGGCAGGGACGACGGGGTCTCGCGTGCGCCGCTGCGGCTCGTCGGCTGGGCACCCGCCGGGAACGGCGCCCCTGACCCGCGCTTCCACCTGGCGCACGACGCCGACCTCCCCGAGGGCCCAGGACGTGCCACGGTCCACACCGTCGAGGCATCGCCGGCCTCGGCCGACCTGCGGGCGGCGCTCGGCGGGCTCGCCGCCTCTCTGCGGATCGACCCCGGCGGGCAGTGGTCCGCGGGCGTGACCGGTGGAGCCTGCATCACCGCGATCCCGTCCGGCGCGCCGGTGGCGTCGGCGGGCTCGGCGGGCTCGGACGGAACGACGTCCACCGTGGCGCGCTGCAAGCCGGCGCCGGGAGCCGGCGGGTCAGCCGGACCCGATCCGCTCGACGTCGCACAACCGCTGCTCGACGCGATCGGCCTCAGCGACGCGGCGGTGGGCGTCTCCGGGTCGTCCGACGGGACCGGGACGGTGACGGCCGACCCGGTCGTCGGCGACCTGCCCACGTCCGGTCTGCGCACCGCGATCACCGTGACGGGTTCCCACGTCACGAGCGGCACGGGCTGGCTGGTCCGGACGCAGGCGGCCGGCGACTCGGCGTACCCGGTGGTCACGGCGGCCGAGGCCTATCAGCAGCTGCGTCAGACGCCGCTGCCGATGCCGCTGATCGCCTGCCCCGAGCCGATGCCCGGGGGCACCGACCCGGTGACGTGCGGCGGGCCGGTGACGGTGACCGGCGCCGAGTTCGGCCTGTCCTTGCAGCAGTCCTCGGCCGACCGCTACCTGCTGGTCCCTGCATGGTTCTTCCGGGTCGACGGCACCGACAACCCCTTGGTGCAGGTGGCGGTCGATCCCGCGCTGGTCCAGCCGTCGGCCCCGACGGCTGGCAGCGGCTCCGGCGGCAGCGGGTCGAGCACCGGGTCCGGCGGGGTTCCGGTGCCGGACCTCACCGCGACGCCGGTCCCGCCGGTCCCGCCGTCGGCCGGCACCGGCGCGCCGGACCAGCAGTCGCGCTTCACGTCGGTGCACGCCGCGGGGTCGGCGCTCGACGTGCGGTTCTGGGGCGGCGTCGACTCCTGCTTCTCCTACGACGTGCGGGTCAGTGAGACCTCGTCCGTGCTCCGGCTGCGCCTCGTCGAGAACCGGGTCGACGGCGCGCAGGTGTGCCCCGATCTGGCGATGGAGCACCAGCAGCGCGTGGCGCTGGGCGCCCCGCTCGGTCGGCGTACCGTCCGCGACGCCGAGACCGGGGCCGTGCTGCTACGCCCCTGAGAACATGCCTCGGCCCGGCCTGCGTGGTCGCGGGCCGGGCCGGAGGGATCGATCAGGCGACTGGGCTCAGTGGAACGAGTCCCCGCAGGCGCACGAGCCGCCGGCGTTGGGGTTGTCGATCGTGAAGCCCTGCTTCTCGATCGTGTCGACGAAGTCGATGGTGGCGCCGCTGAGATAGGGCGCGCTCATCCGGTCGACCACCACGCCGACGCCACCGAAGTCCTTGGTGATGTCGCCGTCGAGGTCACGGTCGTCGAAGTAGAGCTGGTAGCGCAGGCCGCTGCAGCCACCGGGCTGGACGGCGACGCGCAGGGCGAGGTCGTCCCGCCCCTCCTGCTCGAGCAGGCTCTTGACCTTCGACGCCGCGGTGTCGGTCAGCAGCACGCCTTGCGCCTGCTCCACGGTCTGGTCCTGAACGGTCATCTGCGGTGCTCCCAGGGGACGACGAACTTGTGCTGGTCTCTCCGGCGAACCAGGCGCCGGTCCTGCTCATTCCCGTCCATGGTGGCACAGCAACCCCCGGATTCCCCGCGAGCGCCCCTTCCTGTGGTCCGCGTCACGTCGCCCGCGGCCCTAGGCCGTGATCAGCGGGACCAGGTCCGGGCGACCCGGGCGGCCAGTACGGCGAGCAGGTCCCCGGCGTCCAGCGCGTCCTCCCCGAGCGGCACCTCGTCCGCGGCGTACGCCCCGTCGACCCCCACCGAGGCCAGCTCGCGGCGACCCACGTCGACCCGACCGGCCAGGACGACGGTCGGCCGGCCGGCCCGCTGCGCGGCCTGCGTCACTCCGACGATCACCCGGCCGCGCAGCGCCTCCCAGTCCAGCGCTCCGAGCGCGGTCACCGCCAGGTCGGCGGTGCGGACCCGCGCATCGAGACCGGTCAGCCCGGCCACCAGCTCGGTGCCGTTGACCCGCTCGGCGCCGAGCAGCATCAGCGCGAAGCCGATGCCTCCCCCGGCGCCGGCGCCCGGCCGCACCGCGAGACCGCCGTCGGTCTCGGTGGCCCAGGCGCGCAACCGCTCCTCGAGCCGGTCCCGCGCCGCCCGGTCGGCCCCCTTGGCCGCCGCGAACCCGTGGGCGGCCCCCGAGTGCCCCATCAGCGGCGCGTCGGTGGCGGTGGCCACCACCAGCTCACGGCCGGCCAGCTCGTCGCGGCGGCCCTCCAGCGCGGTGAGCAACCCACGACCGCCGTCGGTGCCCGCCGTACCGCCGACACCGACCACGATGCGCGGTGCCCCGGTCGCAGCCGCCGCCAGCAGCAGCTCGCCGACTCCGGCCGAACCGGCCGCCTCCGCGTCGCGGCGCTCGACCGCGACGAGGTGCAGCCCGGCGGCCTCGGCGGCCTCGACGTACGCGGTGTCGCCCACGCGCAGCACCCGAGCGGGAACCGGGTCGCCCAGCGGCCCCGAGACGGTGACCACGCCGAGCTCGCCGGCCAGCGCGCCGGACAGTACGTCGACGAAGCCCGGGCCGCCGTCGGAGAGCGGCAGCAGGTCAACCTCGTCGTAGGGCGCGCTGCGCAGCCACCCGCGCGCGACCGCATCCGCGGCCTCGGCCGCGGAGAGCTCGACGCCGTAGCGGTCCGGCGCCACGAGGACCTTCACCCGCCCATCCTCCCGCGTCGTCCCCACCTCACGACCACCCTCTTTCCGGTGATCGTGAAGACTTCGGTGCGCAGCAGCGGGCGGCGAAGCCTCAGGATCACGACGGGACGGGCGACTGGCGATGGCAGATGGCCACGGGCACGGACACGGGCACGAACACGGGTGGCGGCCGGTGCCGATCCTGCCGTACCGCGACGCCGAGGTGACGGCGGCGTTCTGGACCGCGCTGGGGTTCCACGTCCTCGACGCGACGCCGGGCGACGCGGCGTACCTGATTGCGGTGCGCGACGGCGCGGAGCTGCACTTCGTGGGCAACCCGGACGTCGACCCGTCGGCGGGGTGGTTCCGCTGCTACGTCGCGGTCGACGACGTGGACGCCCTGCACGTGGAGTGGTCCCGTCTCGGGCTCGGCAGCGAGGGCCTGTCGTCGCTGCAGCCGCCGACCGACATGCCGTGGGGACTGCGCGAGATGTGGCTCACCGACCCCGACGGCACGGTGGTTCGGCTGGCCACGTCGGGCTGACCGCCCGGGACGAAGGCGTCCGAAGCCGGGGCAGCCCGGCGGCATGCCGGGGCACGCCGGGGCAGGCCGCTGACAGGCCGGGGCAGGCCGGGGCAGGCCGGGGCAGGCCGGGGCATCGAGGCCGTCCCGCGGCGTCCAGCTGCCAACCGCGGTCAACTCACCGCGGTTCATGGCAAATGATCACGGAACCGTGATCATTTGCGCGCGGGTGGGTGGGCGGAGAGGGGCGGGCGTCAGAGGCCGGGGGCGCCCCAGACGGGGAACCAGCGGGCGAGGTCGGGCTCGATCCGCATGTCCTCGGCGACGGCGGAGCGGACCTGGAGCTCCAGCGCGGTGTCGCGCTGCTCGGCCCCGCTGGGCGCGAACGGGTAGAACGTGCCCCGCTTGGACAGGTAGACCAGCGCGAGGCGCCGCCCGTCCGAAGCGGTGAAGCCGACCAGTGAACACAGCACCGCCGGGCCGAAACCGTTGTCCTGCAGGGTGGAGTTCACCGCGTGCAGCTCCGTCACGAGTCCCGGCACGTCGGCGGGGTCGTGACGGGCGAGCAGCCAGGTGAACCCGTAGGCGTCGGTACTGGCCTCGACCTTCGGGCCGCCGTCGGCGTCCAGCAGCTGCTGCAGGTCGTCCTGCATGGTCGAGAACGCCGCACCCTCGGCGGCCCGGAAGCAGACCGAGCCGAGGCCGGTCGGCAGCATCCCCAGCGAGACCTGCAGCGTGATGGCCGCATCCGGTACGCCGAAGAGCCGGTCCAGGTCCGGGCCGGTCGGCTTGTTGCGGCCCAGCGCCGCGTCGAGCCACTTCATCGGGTCGCGGTCACGCGGTGGGGCGGCCCAGCTCGGCCGAGATCCGGCCCAGCTGGTCGAGCCGCTTCTCCAGCGACGGGTGCGTGGAGAACAGCGAGGAGATGCTGAAGCCGGGCGCCACTGCAGGGGTGAAGAAGAAGGCGTTGAACGGCTCGGCCTGGCGCAGGTCCTTGGTCGGGATCCGGCCCATCTCGCCGCTGATCTTGGTCAGTGCCGAGGCCAGTGCCGACGGCTGCCCGGTGAGGAACGCCCCGGCCCGGTCGGCCGCCAGCTCGCGGTAGCGCGACAGGGTGCGGGTCAGCAGGAAGGACAGCGCGTACACGATGACGCTGACCAGGGTGATGATCAGGATGACGGGGGCGCCGCCGCTGTCGTTGTTGCTGCTGCGCCGGCCGCCGAACATGCCGCTGTAGATCGCCATCCGGGTGAGGAAGCCGGCCAGTACGCCGACGAACGACGCGAGCGTCATGACGGTCACATCGCGGTGTGCGACGTGGGAGAGCTCGTGGGACAGGACACCCTCGAGCTCGCGCTCGTCGAGGCGGCGCATGATCCCTGTGGTCGCGCACACGACGGCGCGCTTCGGCGAGCGCCCTGTGGCGAACGCGTTGGGCACGTCGGTGTCAGCGATCGCGACCTTCGGCTTGGGCATGTCGGCCAGCGCGCACAGCCGGTCGACGATCGCGTGCAGCTGCGGCGCCTGCTCGGGAGTGACCTCGTGGCCGCCCATCGAGTAAAGGGCGATCCGGTCGGAGAAGAACCACTGCACCGCAAGGAAGCCGCCGACGAAGACGAGGCCCCAGAAGGCGAAGTAGTAGACGAGCACCGAGCCGAGGACGACGAACAACGCCCCGAGCAGGAAGATGGTGAAGCCCATCCGGGCCGAGAGGCCACGGTCGGGGAGATATCGCGACGTGGTCATCAGCCGGGGATCAGGCCCTCGGTGGAGTCGGTCAGCATCAGCCGGACCTCCTCGAGCGTCGTGGACTCGTCCGGCAGGACCGCGTCCGAAGGGTCCAGCGCCTCGTCGGGCAACCGCTCCCCCATGGTGCGGACCTTGGCCAGCAGGTCGGCCAGGGCGACCCGGAAGGCCTCCTCGTCACCGGACTCGACGGCCCGCTCGAGCCCCTCGTCCAGCCCGTTGAGCAGGTCGGCGTGCGCGTCATCGAGGACGTACTGCCCCTCACCGAGCACCCGGACGATCACTTCTGGCCCTCGGCTTCGGGAGCTGCGACCGGCGCGGCCTGGGTCGCCGCCGGGTCCGCGGCGGGCTGGCCAGCCTCGATCGCGTCGGGCGCCTTGCCCGCGCCGAGCTCGCCCTTGAGCCGGGAGAGCTCCAGCTCGACGTCGCTCTGGCTGGACATCCGCTCGAGCTCGGCGGTGATGTCGTCCTTCGCGCCGCCGGACGCGTCTTCGAGGGCACCGCTGGCGAGCAGGTCGTCGATCGCGCCGGCCCGGGCCTGCATCTGCTGGGTCTTGTCCTCGGCGCGCTGCACGGCGAGGCCGACGTCGCCCATCTCCTCGGAGATGCCGGAGAACGCCTCGCCGATCTTGGTCTGCGCCTCGGCCGCGGTGTACGTGGCCTTGATGGTCTCCTTGCGGGTCCGGAACGCGTCGACCTTGGCCTGCAGGCGCTGCGAGGCCAGGACGAGCTTCTCCTCCTCGCCCTGCAGCTGGGCGTGCTGGGTGCCGAGGTCGGTGAGCTGCTGCTGGACGGCGGACCTGCGGGTCAGCGCCTCACGGGCGAGGTCCTCGCGGCCGGCAGCGAGCGCCTGGCGCCCCTGGCCCTCGAGCTTGTCCGACTGCACGGTCAGCTGCTGGATCTGCAGCTCGAGGCGCTTGCGCGAGGTGGCCACGTCGGCCACACCCCGGCGCACCTTCTGCAGCATGTCCAGCTGGCGCTCGTAGGAGTAGTCGAGGGTCTCGCGCGGGTCCTCGGCGCGGTCGAGCACTTTGTTCGCCTTGGCGCTGAAGATCAGCTTGAGTCGCTTCATCACGCTCATGAGCCTCGGGAACCCCCTTCGTCGGGCAGGCCCATCCGGGTCCGCACGTCCACCCTAGAACGCGAGTCGACCACGTGGTGACGAGCACGGGGGCAGCGGAGTTCCCGGCGGACGACCGGACCGAGCCGCCCCGATGCCGGTCCGGAGGGCGGATCGACGCAGGTACGCTGGCGCCCGTGTTCGGACGGAGCAGGGCCCCCGAGACCGAGGAGGTGACCTCTCTCTCCGGCACCGACCTCAAGGACAGCGGCAAGGGGCGCCCCACGCCCAAACGACGCGAGCAGGAGCGCGGCCGCCGCCGGTCCGTGGCGGCGCCCGCCACCCGCAAGGAGGCCTACAAGGCCATGCGGGAGCGCCAGCGCGAGGAGCGCGTCCACTCGATGGCAGCGCTGCGCAGCGGCGACGAGCGGAATCTTCCGGCGCGCGACCGCGGCCCGGTCAAGCGCTACGCCCGGGACCTGGTGGACTCCCGCCGCTCGGTGGCGGAGTTCTTCATCCCGTTCGCCATCATCGTGCTCGCGCTCTCGTTCAGCAGCAACACCCGGCTCTCGGCCGTCGGCGGCGCGTTGTGGCTCGCTCTCGTCGTGCTGATCGTCCTCGACTCGTCGGTGATGATCTTCCGGCTGCGCCGGGGGCTGGCCAAGAACTTCCCGGACCAGTCCGCCAAGGGCACGGTCACCTACGCGCTGATGCGCAGCATGCAGATCCGCCGGTTCCGGCTCCCGAAGCCGCGGCTGCGCGGGGGACGCGGCGGTCGCCGCCGTACCAGCGCCTGAGTCCTCGGCTTCAGTCCGAGCGGCCCTTCGGCGCGTTGGCCGCGGTCTTGGCCGGGTCCCGCTCCACGACGTCGCCGAGCGCCTCGTCGATGCGTGTCATCAGCTCGGCCGGGATGCGTACGCCGGCGGCCTTGACGTTCTCGTGCACCTGCTCCGGGCGCGACGCGCCCACCAGCGCGGCCGCGACGTTGTCGTTCTGCAGCACCCACGCGACCGCCAGCTGGGCCATCGTCAGGCCCATCTCGTCGGCGACCGGCGCGAGCTCCTGCACCCGGGTGAGGATGTCGTCGTCCATCCAGCGAGCGACCATGTCGGCGCCGCCCTTGTCGTCGGTCGCGCGTGAGCCGGCCGGCGGTGCGGCCCCCGGCTGGTACTTGCCGGACAGCACGCCCTGCGCGATCGGCGACCACACGATCTGGCTGATCCCGAGCTCGCGGCAGGCCGGGACGACGTCGGCCTCGATGACCCGCCAGAGCATGGAGTACTGCGGCTGGGACGACACGAGGTGTACGCCGAGCTCCTCGGCGAGCGAGTGGCCGGCCCGGATCTGCTCGGCCGTCCACTCGCTGACGCCGACGTAGAGGACCTTGCCCATCCGGACGAGGTCGGCGAAGGCCTGCATCGTCTCCTCGAGCGGGGTCTCCACGTCGAAGCGGTGCGCCTGGTAGAGGTCGACGTAGTCGGTCTGCAGCCGACGGAGGGACCCGTTGATCGACTCCATGATGTGCTTGCGCGACAGGCCGGCGTCGTTGGGCCCGCCGGGGCCGGTCGGCCAGTAGACCTTGGTGAAGATCTCGAGCGACTCGCGCCGCTCACCCTTGAGCGCCTCACCGAGCACCGTCTCGGCCTTGGTGTTGGCGTAGACGTCGGCGGTGTCGAAGGTCGTGATGCCGACGTCCAGCGCGGCCCGCACGCACGACGTCGCCACGTCGTTCTCGACCTGGGAGCCGTGGGTCAGCCAGTTGCCGTACGTGATCTCGGAGATCTTGAGCCCGCTGTTGCCGAGGTACCGGAAGTCCATGCCTCGACCCTACGTACGCCGCTCCCCCGCCTCGGACGCGGGTTGTCAGCCGCTGGCCGACCTATAGGTCGTCCAGCGGCTGACAACGTTTGGGTCAGTCGGGGGCGTGCAGGCTCATGGGGCCGTAGACGATGCGGTCGCCCTCGAGCAGGACCACCTGGTCGACGCCCTGGCCCAGCAGGTCGGCCCACTCCTCGCCGATCCAGCTCTCCG
>DASYEF010000103.1:0-4424 GCA_036499185.1 Actinomycetes bacterium
GGACCGGTGCACGGCAGCCAACAGCTCGTCGAGCGGGGCAAGGGCAGCGTCAGCCGTGTCGTCGGTCACTCGCGTTACAACGATCTTGGTCGGCCCCGCGATTCCCGCCCAACGCCGTGATCATGAAGAGCTGCACACGCTCTTGCGTGCACCAACCTTCATGATCACGGCATGGGGGTGAGTCGTCAGGGCAGCGAGACCCAGTTCCCGAGGAAACCGCGAGCGGCCGGTGTGTCCATCCGGTAGTCGACGTTGGTGGAGCGGCAGATCGAGTCGCCGGTGATGGTCGTCGCGGCCACGATGTTCGTCGTGCCGAGGAAGTTCGGCCCGCCCGAGTCGCCGTAGCAGGTGCCACCGTTGCCGGTCGACGGGTTCATCGAGATCCGCAGCCAGTTCGCGTTGATGGAGTTCAGGGTTCCGGTCGCGACACCCCGCACGTCGTCGTAGACGAAGGTGTGTCCGCCCGCGCCCTGGGTCTTGGTCACCTGGTAGGCGCCGTAGCCCACGGACGTGAACTGTTGGCTGCCCGACAGGTTCGACAGCGAGCCGGCCTTCGGCAGCGTGGCCGGCGTGATCTTCACCGCCTTGTCGAACACGACGACCGCGGCGTCGTGCGGGTCGCTCGTCGGCCCGGGATAGGCCGGGTCGGCGTGGAAGCTGCCGGCGTAGACGGTGTCGCCGTCGTGGTAGGCCGAGGAGAACGTCACGCGGACCCGTCCGTCGCCACCCTCCCCGCAGTGCGCGGCCGTGAGGAACACCTTCGGCGCGATCAGCGTGCCCGAGCAGTAGATCCAGGTCCCATCCGAGTACGCCGTGTCGGCGACCAGGCCGCCCACGTACGGGTGCGCCGACCCGTCCGGTGCGCCGTCGGTGATCGCCGACGCCGGCCCGGCGAGAGTCAGGGTGGCGGCGCCGAGCGCAACGAGGGCGAGGACGGCGGAGGTAGGACGACGCATGAGTGGGCTCCTCGATGGGTGACGCAACCCGCGACACGTTACGGCGTGACAGGCCTCCGGCCAAGATCGCGCCGATCGGCGACACCCAGACAGGGCAGTCGGCTCACCGCGCGCTCATCACCGGTGACGCGCTGCGAGGGTGGTCAACCCGCGACGACGGCTCCGGACGCCTCGGCGATGAGCAGGGCCAGGGTCGTGTCGACCTTCGACCCCTTCCACTCGATGCCGACGAGGTGCACACCGCTGAGGTCGGCACCGACCAGGTCGGTCTCGTCGAGGCGCACGTTGCGCAGCGTGGCCCGGGTGAGGTCCGCGTCGCGCAGCACGGTGCGGCGCAGGGTGGCCTCCGTCAGATCGGCCTCGACGAGCTTCACGCCGGTGAGGTCGACGTCGGAGAGATCCGCGCCGCGCAGGTCGACGTAGGACCAGGTGCCGCCCTCCACGGTCATCGGGCGCAGTCGGGCCTCGGCGAAGGACGAGCCCACCAGCTTGCAGCCGCGCAGAGTCGTGGTGAAGAACGAGGTACGCCGGAACCGACAGCCCGTGAACGACGTGCCCTCGTGGGTCGACGCGTTGAGCTGCCCGCCCAGGAACGTGCAGTCCTCGAACCGGGCACCCCGACTCGTGGTCTCGGTCAGGTCGGCATCGACGAACTCGCAGCCGACGAAGACCGACGCGGCGAGGTCCTCGGCGTACCAGTCGACGGCGACGAACCGTTCGCCGTTGTGCTCGCGCGCGGCCACGGTCACGCGGATCGCTCGTCGACGATGCGGCGCATCTTCCCGACCGACCGTTCGATGCCGTCGGGGTCCACGACGTCGACCGCGATGCTGACCCCGATCGTCGCCTTGACCCGCTCGGTGAGCTCGCGGCCGGCGGCACCGGCCTCCTCCGGCGACGCGGACGGACGCCGCTCGACGCGGACCGTCAACGAGTCGAGCCGGCCGGCGTGGCGCAGCACGCACTGGAAGTGCGGCGACAGCGCGGGGATCCGCAGGACTAGCTCCTCGATCTGGGTCGGGAAGAGGTTGACACCACGCAGGATGATCATGTCGTCGGACCGGCCGGGGACCTTCTCCATCCGCCGCATCGGGCGCACGGACCCGGGCAGCAGCCGGGTCAGGTCGCGAGTGCGATAGCGCACCACCGGCATCGCCTGCTTGGACAGGGACGTGAACACGAGCTCGCCCATCTCACCGTCGGGCAGCACGGCACCCGTGATCGGATCGACGACCTCCGGCAGGAAGTGGTCCTCCCAGATGTGCAGACCGTCCTTCGTGTCCACGCACTCCTGCGCGACCCCCGGCCCCATCACCTCGGAGAGCCCGTAGATGTCGACGGCATGCATGTCGAGGCGCTCCTCGATCTCGCGGCGCATGTCGTCGGTCCACGGCTCGGCACCGAAGATCCCGACCTGCAGCGAACAGGTTCGCGGGTCCATGCCCTGGCGCTCCATCTCGTCGACGATCGCGAGCATGTACGACGGGGTGACCATCACGACGTCCGGCTCGAAGTCGCGGATCAGCATCACCTGCCGCTCGGTCATGCCGCCGGACACGGGGATCACCGTGGCGCCCAGCGCCTCCGCGCCGTAGTGGGCCCCGAGCCCGCCGGTGAACAGCCCGTAACCGTAGGCCACATGGATCCGGTCGCCCGGCCGACCGCCGGCCGCGCGGATGGATCGTGCCATCAGCCCCGACCAGGTCGTGATGTCCTCGGTGGTGTAGCCGACGACGGTCGGGCGTCCCGTCGTACCGGACGAGGCGTGGATCCGCGACACCTGCTCGCGGGGCACGGCGAACATGCCGAACGGGTAGCCCTCGCGCAGGTCCTGCTTGGTGGTGAACGGGAACGCCGCGAGGTCGGCCAGCGACCGGCAGTCCTCGGGGCGTACCCCGGCGTCGTCGAATGCGCGGCGGTAGTGGGCCACGTTCTCGTAGGCGTGCCGCAGGGACCACCGCAACCGCTCGAGCTGGAGCGCCCGGAGCTCGTCGACCGAGGCGCGCTCGATCGGGTCGAGGGTCGCCTGTTCCGGCGTCCGGTCCTGCATCGCTCCAGGCTGTCACGCGGTCTGCGGCAGGGACCACCGGCGGTGGCTAGCGCGACACCCGGACGCGTCGCCGCCGGTCGACCCGGACGATCTCGACCGCCCGGACGGTCAGTGAACCAAGACTGGCGATGGCCTGGTCGGCTTCTCGGTCCGGCACTGGCCGGCCGTCGTAGAGGACCCGCTGCACGACAGCGAACGCGGCCGTGACCTGGTCCGGCTCCGGCAGACCCCCGGGCCAACCGGGCCGCAGCGCCCGCGCGAGCTCGAGGACCGACGCATCGGGCGGCCGGGCGAAGCGCGAGCCGGCGAGCGCTGCCTCGAGCGCGGCGAACGCTGCCAGCACCTTGGCCGCGAGCGGTGCGCTTCTGGCCAAAGCAGCGGCCCGCCTGGCCCGGCGGCGGCGTACGACGAGGAAGACGACCGCCGTGAGGACCGCAGCAGCGAGGAGGAGTGCTCCAAGCAGCAGCGCATGTGCGCGCGAGAAGGCCCACGGACTGGCCGCACCGTTCCGGTCGGCCGCGAGGGTGGCCCCGGCGGTCGGGTCGGTCCAGACCCACCGGTCGCCCCCTACCCCGACCTGCACCCAGGCGTGCGCGTCGCTGCCGAGCAGGACCCGTCGGTCGCCCTCGTACGTACCGCCGGCGAATCCGGTGACGATCCGTGCCGGGACGCCCATCGCGCGCAGCAGCACGGCCTCGGCCGAGGCGAAGTGCTCGCAGAAGCCCTCGTGCGACTCGAAGAGGAAGTCGTCGACCGCGTCTTCGCCGTCGTCCGGCACCGGCGAGTCGAGCCGGTAGCGCTCGTGCGCGTGCAGGTACGTCTCGATGGCCGCGACCTTCGCCAGCGGCGTAGGGGCGCCACGCGCCAGCCGGGCCGCCAGGTCCCGGACCCGGGCCGGGAGCGAGGACGGCAGCGCCGTGTCCATGGCGGTGGCCGCGTCACGGATCGGCCCGTTGCTGCGCATGACGTACGAGCTGCCCGGTGCGATGGGAGTGGCGCGGACGCTGTTGGCCGCTACCGGGTCGTCGATGCGGACCGAGACGGGCTGCCCGGGCGCCAGCAACGGCAGGAAAGCGTGGTCCAGCACCCGCACCAGGTCGGACCGCTCGGCCGGGCCCGGCTGGAGCCCCGGGACAGCGCCGTGACGGAGGTCGTAGTCGCCCGCGGCGTCCCGCGGTGCCAGCTCCCCCGCGCGGCCCGACCCGCCCCACATCCGGCCGTCGTAGGTGTCCAGCTGCGTCGAGCCCCACAGCGTGGGGCTGTCGGCCGGCACGTCGAGCAGGGGGGTGGTGGGCAGCTCACCGCGGGCGGACAGATCCAGGCCGGACAGGTAGCTCTGCGGGCTGCGGGCTCCTGCCGGTGGCGCACCGGTCTGACCACCCGCACCGGTCGCCTGGCTGCTACCCGCGGCCGCACGC
>DASYEF010000104.1:0-7557 GCA_036499185.1 Actinomycetes bacterium
GCACGGGGTGCCGTTGATCGCGTACTCCGAGCCGCCGTTGCGGAACATGGTCCGGCTGATCGTGACCTCGGCGTACTCGATCGGCAGTGCGCCGTCGGTGTTGTCGATGGTGAGGCTGACCTCGGCGCGCCCGAGCGGCGCCCGGCCCGCCGCGCCCTCGCGGCCGGCGCTGCCGGCGAAGATGACGTCCTCCATCTTGCCGCCGCGCAGCGACTTCGCACCCTGCTCGCCCATGACCCAGGCCAGGGCGTCCACGACGTTGGACTTGCCGGAACCGTTGGGGCCGACGACCGCCGTGATGCCCGGTTCGAAATGGAACGTGGTGGCCGACGCGAAGGACTTGAACCCCTTGAGGGTGAGGCTCTTCAGGTGCACGCGGGGAACTCCTCGACCCCGCGGGCCGCACCGGGCCGAGGACGGCAGGTGCGGGGTACGGCGGGGCGTACGTCGGGCGGGGAAGGCCGTCGCTCACCCTACCGGCCCGCCGCCCGCGACCGGCCCACGTAGACCGGCGCGCCACCTCTCGTGCCGCGAGCCCTGCCGTCGTTCGGGCTTCTGCCAGAGCGGCCCTGGACGACGGATCGCGCACCTCGAAATGATCACGGTTCCGTGATCACTGCGATCTGACCGTGGTCAGTTCACCTCGGTACGGCTCTGTTGATCACGGAACCGTGATCGTTTGGCGGTTGGCCCCCAGGAGGGGCGAGCGGCGGGCGTTTCCGCCGTCCCACCGACTCGCCCAAGTGATCACGGTTCCGTGATCACTGCGATCTGACCGTGGTCAGTTCACCTCGGTGCGGCTCTGTTGATCACGGAACCGTGATCGTTTGCGGGCAGAGGGTGGGTGTGGCCGGGAAATAACGGAGGGGACGCCGGGTGGCGTCCCCTCACGGACTGCCCGGCAACGACCGGGCCGTTCATCTCCGAGCGCAAGGCTCAGGCGAGCAGGGGCTCCTTGACGTCGAGCGCGATGAGGGAGGCGTCAGCGACGCCGGCGGCCAGCGCGTCGTTCTCGGCACGCAGCCGCAGGACCTCGGTCTCGAGGCTGCGTACTCGTTCCTGCAAGCGCCGCATCTCCATCATCACGCGGGGGTCGGGTGCACCGACATGACCGATGAGAGCTTTCGCCATGCGTGGTTCCTCCACGTGCTCCGACCCGCTCGACGCGGGAACTGTGCTGGCCCGCTCGTCGCGCGCACCGACCGGGGGCTGTTGGGTCGGGGCTCACCGGTGGGGGCGGCTTCCGGGGGCTCTGATCCCAGGGTGACACCCGGTTCGGGGCAGGTCAAGAGGTCACAGGAGGGTTACGCCGGGTTCCCAGACAGGCGTTCGGCCGAACGGGTGAGCAACCGGTCGCGGGCCGGTCAGAACGGGCAGACCGCGCGGAAGGCTGCCTTGTCGGCATCCGTCACCGTGGGCGTCACCGCCTGCTGTGGGCCGCCCGGCCGGGCCAGCCAGACCAGGAATGCGTAGGGCTGTTTGACCTCTCCGCGGGCGTGTCCGTCGCAGCGCGCCAGGGACACGATCACCGGGATGCGCGCCACCCGCGCGGCCGGCGTGAGGTGGGCGAGGACATTGGCCGACCGGACGGGGTCCAGGTCGTAGATCACGGTCCCGGCCATCTGCGTCACGTCGCGCGGCTGGTCGCTGAGCAGCCGGGCCACCAGCGTCCCCCGAAGCGTGGTCGCCGTCCCGTGGCCGCTGCGCTGCCACTGCGGGCCGAACGCGAGGGACACCTCGGAGTCGAGCTTCTGGGTGAGGCACAGACCGGTCGCGATCCGCTGCAGCAGGGGGCGCCCCCGGGCGGTCAGGGTGACCCGGTGGGACCGGCTCTCGCCCTCGCGGTGCACGGCGACCACGACCTTCGGTACGCCGACCTGGACCGGCCCGTCGGCAGGGCAGCTCACCTCGCCGTACCCCGTGGGGAGGTCGACGCCCTGCCCGGCGGGCAGCGGCTCGTCCTTGCGCTGGGGTCCGGCGCCGGAGAATGCGTCGACCGAGAGGTCGACGGTCTCGATGGTCACCGTCCCGGCCGACCGGTTGGTGACGTACACCTCGACGCGGCCGAGGGCCTCGTCCCGCCGCAGCTGGACGACCGCGGCGGACAGGCGAGGCGCGGAGGCGCCGGCTGAACCGGAGTCGGCGCCCGATCCTCCGGCGCACCCCACCGGCAGCAGGGCGGCCAGGACGAGCAGCAGCCCGACGGCGACGGGTCGGCGGGGACGGCGCACCGGACCAGGGTAGGCGGATCAGCGGCAGAGGCAGAGCAGTCGCGCGGCCCGAGGGAAGGCCCAATGCTGCGACGTGCGCCGAGCGGCCGCCGGGTGCTGCGGGTCCCAGACCAACACCTGCGGTTCATCGGTCGAGTCGCCGGAAACCGGCCGGGCGAGCAGGTAGACGGTTCCCTGGACGCCGTCGGCGAGCCCGGCGGGGACGACGACCCGGTCCGTGCCGGCCACGAGGAGCGCGTTGTCGCCGCCGGGCACGAGGCGGGCGAGCGCCCTCGTCCCGTCGCGACGGCCGTCGGTCACCCGCTCGACGGAGACCAGCGCCTCGTGGGTCTGGCCGGCGATCGGTCCCTGCACGAAGGTCCAGCCCGGCGGGGGTGCCACGTCGTTGGCCTGGACCAGGTCCTGGGTCACGCTGATGACCCGGAGGTGGCAGACGGCTGTCGCCGGGCCGGCCGCGGAGCTGGCCGCAGCGCAGCCCGGGTCGAGGGAGATCACCCAGTCGTCGGCGAGACCCAGCAGCGGGCCGAAGACGCCCAGCTGCTGGAGGTCGGGCTTCACGCCGGCTGTCACCAGGGCGGCGGGCCAGGCCAGGCTGAGCGCCTCGGTGCCGTCGCCCACGTCGTGGCTCAGGACCAGTGCCTTGGTGCCGAGCGCAGCCAGCAGCCCGCGCGGCGTCCCGGCTCCGGCGGCGTACCCGGGGAACGGGTCGGCATTGGTCGTGCCCCCGGCGTTGACCTCCACCGACTGCACGGAGTCCCCGCGTCGGACGGCGACGGTGCTCTCGGACATCGCCGGGGCGAGAACCTCGTCGGCGGACGCGAGCCACCGGAAGCGGGCCTTGGCCGGGTCGGCCCGGAACAGCCGACCGCCGGCCACGCCGACCAGCGGGCCGACGTCGAGACCCTGCGCGACGCTGTCGCCCGGGGGCGCGGCAACGAGCCGGGCACCCGCGGGCAGGCCGGGGGGCAGCGACGTGGCGGGGCGCGGGGTCGAGCCCTTCGCCACGAGCAGCCGGTCACCGAGGCGGGCCACCAGGCGCGGCGCCGGGTTGTCCGCACCGGGGGGGTGCGGCGGTTGCGGCGCAGAGCCGCCGGCCGACAGCAGACCGGTGCGGCTCACCACGACGAGGGCCAGGACGGCGACAGCGACCACAGCGGCCCGCCGCAGCCAGGGCGGCAGCCGACCCGCGGTCGGATCCTCGCCCTGCTCGACGACGTCCCGCGATCCCGGGTCCCCCGAGCCAGGGGGCTCGGGTGCGCTGCCGGGCGTCATTCCCGGAGTATCGCGGGCGGCGAGCGACTGCGGGTCCCTACTCGTGCAGGTGTCGGGGCCGGCGCTGGCAGTGCGGGCAGCGGAACGACGACCGGTTCATGAACGGCTCGCGCACGATCCGCGTGCCGCAGCGGTCGCACGGCTCGCCGGTCCGGCCGTACACGTGCAGGGACCGCCCGAAGTAGCCACTCTCGCCGTTGACGTTCACGTACAACGCGTCGAAGGACGTGCCGCCGACACCGAGCGCCTCGACCATCACCGCCCGAGCGGCCTCGAGCACCTGCCGGGCCTTAGGCCGCGGCAGCGTGTCGGTGGCCCGCGCCCAGTGCAGCCGCGCGTGCCAAAGCGCCTCGTCGGCATAGATGTTGCCGATGCCGCTGGCCAGGGTCTGGTCGAGCAGGGCGCGCTTGAGTCCGGTACGACGGCGGCCCAGGGCGCTCAGCCAGGCGGCGTCGTCGAACTGCGGGTCCAGCGGGTCACGGGCGATGTGCGCGACCGGGACGGGCAGACCGTCGACCAGGTCGACGAGGGCCAGGCCCCCGAACGTGCGCTGGTCGACGAAGCGCAGCTCGGGACCGTCGTCGGTGAACCGGAACCGGACCCGCAGGTGCGTCTCGTCCGGGCTGCCGGGTTCGCGGACGAGCAGCTGGCCGCTCATCCCGAGATGGGCCACCACCGCGTCGGCCCGCCCGTCGAGCGGCAGCCACAGGTACTTCCCGCGTCGGCTGGCCGCGAGGACCGTTCGCCCCGCGAGACGCGCCGCGAGGTCGGCGCCGCCGGCCTCGTGCCGGCGTACGGCCCGTGGGTGCAGGACATCGACCTCGGCGATGGTCCGCCCGGCGACCCAGCGGTCCAGGCCGCGCCGGACCACCTCGACCTCGGGGAGCTCGGGCACGGTGCGCGAGGTGCCTGGTGGCTCAGGCGCCGGTGACGACGTCGTCGAGGTCGTCGGCCGCGTCGTCGGGCAGCTCGGCGCGCAGGTGGCGCCACGCGGCCGCGGCGGCCTCCTGCTCGGCCTCCTTCTTGCTGCGACCGGTGCCTTCGCCGTACGCCTTGCCGCCGACCTGCACCACGGCGGTGAAGATCTTCTCGTGGTCGGGGCCCTCCTCCGACACGAGGTACTCCGGTACGCCGAGGGTCGCACCGGCGGTCAGCTCCTGCAGGCTGGTCTTCCAGTCGAGCCCGGCCCCGAGCGAGGCCGCCTCGAGGATCAGCGGGTCGAACAGGCGGTGGACCAGGCCCGCGGCCTCCTCGAGGCCGCGGTCGATGTACACGGCCCCGAGGACCGCCTCGAGGGTGTCGGCCAGGATCGAGGACTTGTCGCGGCCACCGGTGGTCTCCTCACCGCGGCCGAGGCGGACCACGTCCCCCAGGGACAGGTCGCGGCTGACATCGGCCAGCGCGCGCATGTTCACGACGGCGGCCCGCAGCTTGGCCAGCTGCCCCTCGGGGAGCAAGGGGTGGTTGCGGAACAGCGTGTCGGTGACGACCAGCCCGAGCACCGAGTCACCGAGGAACTCGAGGCGCTCGTTGGTCGGCAGCCCGCCGTTCTCGTAGGCGAACGAGCGGTGCGTCAGGGCGCGCTCCAGCAAGCCCGGGTCGATCTCGACCTCGAGCTTGGCGGCGAACCGGCCGTCCCGGTCGCCCTGCTCCCCCGGCGGCTTCGCGCGCACGCCCTCAGACGTCGAGGACGTCGCGGTTGTTGTAGGTGCCGCAGGTCGGGCACGCGACGTGGGCGAGCTTGGGCTCCCCGCAGCGCGAGCACGACACGAGCGGGGCCACGGTCGTCTTCCAGTTAGCCCGGCGCGAGCGCGTGTTGCTGCGCGACATCTTCCGCTTGGGAACGGCCACGGATCGTCTCTCCTCGGTTCGTGCGGGAGCGGGCCCCGCATCTGTGAAGCTCAGGTCGAGCTGTCGTCCTGGGTGCTGCTCAGGTCGTGCCGGTCGTGCCGTCGGCCAGGCCGCGCAGCGCCTCCCAGCGCGGGTCGCTCTCCTCGTGCCCGTGCACCGGGTCGTCCGCGAGCCGGGCCCCACAGGTGGGGCACAACCCGGGACAGTCCGCCCGGCACAGCGGCCGCAGCGGCAGTGCGAGCACCACCGCGTCGCGGACCGCGGGTTCGAGGTCGATCAGGTCGCCTTCCATGCCGGGCAGCGGCTCCGTGTCGTCGTCGTCGGCCGGCTGCTCGTGACCCGGGTGGGCGTAGAGCTCCTGCAGATCGACGACCAGCGGGGTGCTGACCGGGTCGAGGCAGCGCACGCACTCGCCCGACGCGATGGCGTGCACCGTGCCGGAGACGAGAACGCCCTCGACCACCGACTCGAGCCGAAGATCCAGCTCGAGCGGGGACCCGTCCTGGACTCCGAGGACATCCACGCCGACGTGGGCCGGTGCCGGAACAGTTCGGGAGACCGTCCGCATCGACCCGGGCCGCCGCCCCAGCTCTCGGGTGTCGAGCACCAGGGGCGAACGCGGGTCGAGACGGGGCGTGGCTCTCCTGCTCTCTTCGGGCATGCTCATGGCGGCGCGAGTGACTTCGGTGCCCAGGTCGGGACCGCCAGCCAGGCTACCCGACGGCCCGGCAGGCCGTCACATCCGCGAGGAGTCCTCGCCGGAGGGCTCGCGGTCGCCTCCGGGCAGGTCACCGCCGTCGAAACCGTCCTGGTCGGGCGCCAGGTCGCCCGCCGCCGAGCGGCCGCTGAGCTTGTCCCGTCCCCGGCGTACCGCAGTGATCGTCTTCTCGAGGACCACCTCGAAGTTGGCCAGCTTGGTGTCCACGTAGTCATCGACCTCGCCGCGCATGGTCCGGGCCTCGTCGGCCGCGTCGCGGCGGATCCGGGCGGCGTGTCGCTGGGCCTCGGCGACGACCTCGGTCTCGGAGGTCAGCGAGAGGCGCTCCTGCTCCGCGCGGTCGATGATCCGGGCCGCCTCGCGCCGCCCCTCGTCGACGACCGACTCGCGGTCCGCGAGCAGCATCTGGGCGTGGCGGAACTCCTCCGGGAGCAGCCCGCGCATCTCCTCGAGCAGCCCCAGGACCTCGCCCCGGTTGAGGATGCACGACGCCGACATCGGCATCGAGCGGGCGTTCTCGACGATCCCGATCAGCTCGTCGAGCTTGTCGTGAACGTCCACCGTGGGCCTCCCCTCGTGGAGCTGGGTCAGGAGCCGAGCCGGCCGCGCAGCCGGGCCAGGACGGCCTCGGGCACGAGCCCCGCGACGTCCCCGCCCCATCGGGCGACCTCCTTGACGAGACTAGAGGAGAGGAACGAGTAGTCCGGGTTGGTCGCCACGAAGAGCGTCTCGATCCCGCTGAGGCGGTTGTTCATCTGGGACATCTGCAGCTCGTAGTCGAAGTCGCTGACCGCGCGCAGGCCCTTGACCACGACGGGGATCGACTTGTCGCGGCAGTAGTCGACGAGCAGGCCCTGGAAGGAGTCGACGGTGACGTTGCCCAGGTCGGCGGTGACCTCCCGCAGCAGGTCCATCCGCTCCTCGACCGAGAACAGGCCGGTCTTGGTCTCGTTGACGAGGACGGCGACGGTCACCTGGTCGTAGAGCCGGCTGGCCCGCTCGATGACGTCGAGGTGGCCGTTGGTCACCGGGTCGAACGAGCCGGGGCAGACGCAGCGGCGCTCGGTCATGCTCGGCTCACGCTGTGCTCTCCTGGTCGTGAGGGGTGCTGGGTGGTGCCGGGACGGGAGCGGCGCGACCGTACCAAAGGGTGGCCTCGCCGTACCGCCGGGACCGCAGCGCCTGATACCCGGTTGGCCACTCCCATGTGCCGCCGCGGGTGGACCGCTCGACCGCCACGACTGCGTCGGCGGCGAGCACGGGTCGCACCGCGAGCAGCACCTCGCCGAGCCGGTCGTCGCCCAGGTCGTAGGGCGGGTCGGCGAACACGACGTCGAAGGTCGGCCCGCCCGCGGCGGCCAGGGACCGGACGGCCAGCTCGGCGGTCGTTCGGCGCACCTCGGCGCCGGGCAGCCCGACGACGGCCACGTTCGCCGTGATCGTCCGGGCAGCCTTGGCGTCGGACTCGACCAGGACGACCCCGGC
>DASYEF010000105.1:0-10039 GCA_036499185.1 Actinomycetes bacterium
CGCCCGGGTCCGGGTGAGCTCGACCAGCACCGCCCGGTCCGAGCGGTCGTGCAGGCTGTCGAGCTCCAGATGTCCGGCCTCCACGGCGTCCTCGAGGTCATGCACCGAGTACGCGATGTCGTCCGACCAGTCCATCACCTGGGCCTCCACGCACAGCCGGCCCTCGGGCGCGCCGGTGCGAAGCCAGCGGAAGACGTCGAGGTCGTCGTCGTAGACGCCGTACTTGCGACGCCCCTCGCTCCGCGGCCACGGGTACTTGCCCGCGGCGTCGAGTGACGCCCGCGTCAGGTTGAGCCCGACGCTGCGGCCGTCCGGGGCGAACGCCTTGGCCTCGAGCCGGGTGAGGATCCGCAGGCTCTGCGCATTGCCCTCGAAGCCGCCGACGTCAGCAGCCACCTCGTCGAGTGCGGACTCACCGGTGTGCCCGAAGGGTGGGTGGCCGAGGTCGTGGGCCAGACACGCGGTCTCGACGAGGTCGGGGTCTGCTCCGAGCGCGGCGCCGAGCTCGCGCCCGATCTGCGCGCACTCCAGCGAGTGGGTCAGCCGGGTCCGGGGGAAGTCGGCCTCGCCCGGTACGACCACCTGGGTCTTGCCCGCGAGCCGGCGCAGCGCCGAGGAGTGCAGGACCCGCGCCCGGTCACGCTGGTACGCCGAGCGCCCGGCGCGCTTGGCCGGCTCGGCGACCCAGCGCTGCTCGGCCGGGTCGTCGGGCGCGCGCTCAGACGGCGTTGGTTCCGGAGTCGGCACTCTTCTTGAACACCTTGTAGTAGAGGTAGGCCAGGGTCTCGCGGGCGATGTAGCGGATCTCGGTGGAGCGTTGCCGGACGGCCGGTCCCTGCCGGGTCGGGGACATCGCGGCGTCGATGCCCTGGTCGGAGGCCATCGCGCGCGCCCGCAACGAGTGCCAGGGGTCGGTCACGATCACGGCGGTCGACCAGCTGCCCTGCTGCATCCGCTGCTCGACGGCCTTCAGGCTGGTCAAGGTGTCGCTCCCGGTCCCGACGGCGACGATCCGTGACGCCGGTACTCCGTGCTGGGTCAGCCATGCCTTGCCGGACGACGCCTCGGTGTACTGGTCACCGGCCCGGTTCCCGCCGACGGTGATGATCCGCGGCGCGACCTTGAGCTGGTAGAGGTCGCGAGCGTGCACCAGCCGGGCGGTGAACACCGACGACGGCCGGCCGTTGAACTGCGCGGCACCCAGGACGACGATCGCGTCGGACACCCGGTGGTCGTCCTGGCGCGCGAACCACCAGACCCGGGTCGCCGTGCCGAGCAGGACGAGGAGGACGAGCGCGAGCGTGGCCGCCAGGATCTTGACGGCCAGCTTGACCATCATCAAGGAGAGGTCACCTGCTGTCGCTGCCCTCAGAGCTCAGGGCCGCCCGCCCCGCCTCCAGCCGAGCGACCGGGACACGGAACGGCGAGCAGGACACGTAGTCCAGGCCGACGTCGTGGAAGAAGTGCACCGAGTCGGGGTCGCCGCCGTGCTCGCCACAGACACCGACCTTGATGTCGGGCCGGGTCTTGCGGCCCTCCTCCACGCCCATCCGGACCAGCGCGCCGACACCGTCGCGGTCCAGCGTCTCGAACGGCGAGGCGCCGAAGATCCCCTTGTCGAGGTACGCCGAGAAGAACGCCGCCTCGACGTCGTCCCGCGAGAAGCCCCAGGTCGTCTGGGTCAGGTCGTTGGTGCCGAACGAGAAGAACTGCGCCGCCTCGGCGATCTGCGCCGCCGTGATCGCGGCCCGCGGCAGCTCGATCATCGTCCCGATCAGATGGTCGATCTCGACGCCCTCGCTCTGCGCGACCTCCTCGGCGATCGCCTCGGCCTCCTCCTTGACCAGCTCGAGCTCCTGCACCGCGCCGACCAGCGGGATCATGATCTCGACGTGCGGGTCGCCGCCCGCCTTCTTGCGGGCCGCGGCAGCCTCGAGGATCGCTCGGACCTGCATGCCGAACAGCCCGGGCACGACGATGCCGAGCCGCACGCCGCGCAGCCCTAGCATCGGGTTCTGCTCGTGCAGCCGGGTCACCGCCTGCAGCAGCTTGGCGTCCGCGGCGGTGTCCTCGCCCTTGGCCTCGGCGAGCGCGACCTTGACGGACAGGTCGGTCAGGTCGGGCAGGAACTCGTGCAGCGGCGGGTCGAGCAGCCGCACGGTCACTGGCAGCCCGTCCATGGCCTCGAAGATGCCGACGAAGTCGTCGCGCTGCAGCGGCAGCAGGGCGTCCAGCGCGGCGTTGCGTTCGTCATCGCCGTCGGCGAGGATCAGCCGCTCGACGTGCTTGCGGCGGTCGCCCAGGAACATGTGCTCGGTGCGGCACAGCCCGATGCCCTCCGCGCCGAACCGGCGGGCCCGCTCGGAGTCCTCCGGGGTGTCGGAGTTGGCGCGCACCCGCATCCGGCGAGCCCCGTCGGCGTGTGCCATCAGCCGGTGCACGGCCTGGACCAGCTCGTCGGCGTCCGCACTCTCCGGGTCGAGGTTGCCCTCGAAGTACTCGACGACCGGGGACGGCACGACGCCCACCTCGCCGAGGTAGACGGCGCCGCTGGTGCCGTCGATCGAGAGGACGTCACCCTCGTTGATGACCTGGTCGCCGACCGTCATCCGCCGGTTCTTGGTGTCGACCTCCAGCGCCTCGGCGCCGCACACGCAGGTCTTGCCCATGCCCCGCGCGACGACAGCAGCGTGGCTCGTCTTGCCGCCGCGGCTGGTGAGGATGCCCTGCGCCGCGATCATCCCGTCCAGGTCGTCGGGATTGGTCTCCCGGCGTACCAGGATCACCTTCTCGCCCGCAGCGGCCTGCTCGACAGCGGCCTTCGAGCTGAAGACCGCCTTGCCGACGGCGGCACCGGGCGATGCGTTCATGCCCTTGGCGATCCGCTTGGCGTCCGAGGACTCGTCGAAGCGCGGGAACATCAGCTGGGCCAGCTGGTCACCCGTGACCCGGTCCAGCGCCTCGTCGAGGTCGATCAGGCCCTGGTCCACCAGCTGCGTCGCGATCCGGAAGGCCGCACCGGCGGTCCGCTTGCCGACCCGGGTCTGCAGCATCCAGAGCTTGTTGCGCTCGATGGTGAACTCGATGTCACAGAGGTCGCGGTAGTGGTTCTCCAGCGTCTCCATGATGCCGAGGAGCTGGTCGTACGCCGGCTTGTCGATCCCCTCGAGATCCTGCAGCGGCAGGGTGTTGCGGATGCCGGCCACGACGTCCTCGCCCTGCGCGTTCTGCAGGTAGTCGCCGTAGATGCCCTGCTGCCCCGAGCCGGGGTCGCGGGTGAAGGCGACGCCGGTGCCGGAGTCCATGCCCAGGTTGCCGAACACCATCGACATGACGTTCACGGCGGTGCCGAGGTCGGCCGGGATGCGCTCCTGGCGGCGGTAGAGGATGGCGCGCGGCGCGTTCCACGAGTCGAAGACGGCGCGCACCGCGAGGTCCATTTGCTCGCGCGGCTCGGTCGGGAACTCCCGGCCGGCCTGCTTGCGGACGATGTCCTTGAACGAGTCGACGAGCGCCCGGAGGTCGTTCTCGTCGAGGTCGAGGTCGTTCTGCGTGCCGCGCGCCTTCTTGGCCTCGTCGATCGCGTCCTCGAAGTGCTCGCCCTCGATGTCGAGCACGGTCTTGCCGAACATCTGGATCAGGCGCCGGTAGGAGTCCCACGCGAACCGCTCGCTGCCGGTCTGCTTGGCCAGCCCCTGCACCGACTCGTCGTTGAGGCCGATGTTGAGGACGGTCTCCATCATCCCGGGCATCGAGAACTTGGCGCCCGAGCGCACCGACACGAGCAGCGGGTCGTCGGCCTGCCCGAGCTTGCGCCCCATCGCCTGCTCCAGGGAGCCCAGGTGGGTGCTGACCTCGTCGCGCAGCTCGGCCGGCTCGTCGCCGGAGCCCAGGTAGACCTTGCAGGCCTCGGTGGTGATGGTGAAGCCGGGTGGCACCGGGAGCCCGAGGTTGGTCATCTCGGCCAGGTTGGCCCCCTTGCCGCCCAGCAGGTCCTTCATGTCCCTGCCGCCCTCGGTGAAGTCGTAGACGTACTTCGTCTCCTCGTTCGCCACTTCCGCACCTCGCACGTCGCAGTGATGTCTTCATCGGGCCGGTCGATGCCGAGCCCGTCGATATGGAGCGTCGATGCTCTCCGGCCGAGCCTACCCAGCCGTGCTGGGTGCCCCCGGGGAGCGGGCCGGTCTCCGGCTCGGGGCCGCGTGGCAGGATCGCCGGCGTGCCCGGGTCGCGCCGTACCCCGTGGTGGGGGCTCCTGTCCGCCACGGCCGCACCGGTCCTGCTGATCGGCGGCTGGACGCTCGCCGCATCGCGGCAGCAGGGCAGCTTCGACCCGGTACGCCGCACGATCAGCGCGCTGGCCGCCCGCGACGCCGACGACCGGTGGGTGATGACGTCGGCGCTGCTGGGCCTGGGCCTCTGCCACGTGACGACAGCCCTCGCGGTACGCCGGGCAGCGAACCCGGGACGGCTCGTGCTGGCCGCCGGAGGCGTGGCCACCGTGCTGGTGGCGGCGTTCCCGCAACCGGGCGACGAGCGTTCCTCGGCGGCGCACACAGCGGCGGCAGGCACGGCGTTCGTGGCGCTGGCCGCGTGGCCGCTGCTGGCCCGGCGTACCGGGTCGGACCCTGTCCTCTCCGGTTCGGTGTCGGTGGCGGCCGGGGTCGTGCTGCTGGGGTTGGTGGGCTGGTTCTTCGCCGAGCTGGTGGCCGACTCGGCGCGGGTCGGCCTGTCGGAGCGCGTCGCAGCCGGCGCGCAGGCGCTGTGGCCGGCGGCGGTCGCGTGGGGAACTGCAGGTGTGACGAGTCGGAGGAGTGGTCGATGACGTTCCGTTGGGGAGTGCTGGGAGCCGGGCGGATCGCCGCGGCGATGGTGGACGACCTCGCGCTGCTCGACGACGTCGAGGTCGTCGCGGTGGCGTCGCGCAGTGACGTCGGGTCGGCGCAACGCTTCGCGGCCGAGCACGGCGTGGCGCGGGCGTACGGCTCGTACGAGGAGCTGGTGGCCGACGACTCCGTTGACGCCGTCTACGTCTCCCCGATCCACCCGTTGCACCACGACGCGGCCCTGCTCGCGATCGAGGCCGGCCGGGCGACGATGGTCGAGAAGCCCTTCACGATGGACGCGGCCGAGGCACAGGAGCTGGTCGACGCGGCCCGCTCGCGGGGTGTGTTCCTGATGGAGGCGATGTGGGCCCGGTTCGTGCCGCACATGGTGCGGGTCCGCGAGCTGCTCGCCGCGGGTGCGCTAGGTGACGTCCGGCTGGTGGTCGCGGACCACTGCCAGTGGTTCGCCGAGGATCCGGGCAACCGGCTCTTCGACCCCACGCAGGGCGGCGGCGCGCTGCTCGACCTGGGGATCTACCCGGTGTCCTTCGCGTCGATGGTCCTCGGGACGCCGAGTTCGGTCACCGCGGTCTCGACCCCGGCGTTCACCGGTGTCGACGCCACGACGTCGATGGTGCTGTCCTACGACGGCGGCGCCCAGTCGGTGCTCACCACGACGCTGGCCGCGGCCGGGCCGAACCGGGCGGCGATCGTCGGCACCGAGGCGCGGATCGAGATCGACCCGACCTTCTACGTGCCGTCGGCGTTCACCCTGACCAGGCGCGACGGCTCGGTCGAGCGCTGGGACGAGCCGCGGGTCGGGCACGGACTGCGCCACGAGGCCGCCGAGGTGATGCGGTGCGTGCGCGCGGGCCGGCTCGAGAGCGAGGTGCTCCCGCTGGACGAGACGGTCGCGATCATGGCGACCCTGGACGAGGTGCGCCGCCAGATCGGCCTCGAGTACCCGTGAAGGCGCGGAGGACGGCGACGGTGTCGGGACCGAGCCGGTCCAGGGCATAGCCGCCCTCGTGCACGAGGACCGTCGGGCGGCCCAGGCCCGCGAGCAGGTCTCCCGCCGCGGCGAAGCCGTCGGTGGTGACGTCCAGCGGGCTCTCCGGGTCGGCCCCGGCCGCGTCGACGCCCAGCGACACGACGACGGCGCCGGGGTGGAAGTCCGCGACGCGCTCGAGCAGGCGCCGCAGGGCCGCGAGCCAGCCCGGGTCGCCGGTGCCGGGGGCAAGAGGCTCGTTGGTCGTCGTACCGCGTCCGTCTCCCGACCCCGTCTCGTCGGCGAAGCCGATGAAGTGCGGGAACCAGCCGGCGCCGGGGTCGACGTGCAGCGAGGCGTAGAGGACGTCGGGCCGCTCCCAGAACACGGCCTGGGTCCCGTTGCCGTGGTGGGCGTCGATGTCGACCACGGCGACCCGGTCGTGACCGGCTGCGCGCAGCCCCTCGACCGCGACGGCCGCGTTGTTGAGATAGCACGACCCGCCGAACGCGCGCCGGGTCGCATGGTGACCCGGCGGGCGGACCAGGGCGTACGCCGACGGGGCGCCCGAAGCCACCAGGTCGACCGCGGTGAGGGTGACATCGATGGCCGACCTGGCGGCCTCCCAGGTGCCCGGGCCGACGAGCGTCATCGTGTCGTAGCACCACACGCCGGCGCGAGCATGCGTGGCGGTCGGGACGTGCGCAGGCAGGCCGTCGAGCATCCCCGGCGTCGCAAAGACGTAGGGCACGACGCGGTCCTGGCCGACGAGCGTCTCGTACTCCCCCGCCGCCCAGTCGGCCGCGACGGTGCGCAGGTGGTCGACCAGCCCACGGTCGTGCACCCGCAGCAGCAGCTCGTCGCCGTGTGGTGTCGCGTCGACGATGTTCGCCTCCGCGGCGGTCACGGCCGCGAGCAGCACCCTCGCGCGGTCGGGCACCTCGGTGCCGGGGGTCGGGACGCCGACCCACACCTCGGTGCGCGGCTCGTGGCGCAGCACAGTGTCCGACCAGACGACCGGCGGCAGCGAGCCCACGTGGTGCATGCTGTCACGCGTGCCGCGCGCTGCTGATCTGCCGGTCAGGATCGGGCTCTACGCCTCGGGGCCCACGCACTCCGTGCTCGACGTCCCCGGTGTGGGCCTCGGTCATGCCACGGTCTGGCGGGACGACCCGGACCCGCCCACCGGTCGCGGTGTCGCGCGCACCGGCGTCACGGTGCTCGACCCCGGCGGCAACCTCTTCACCCACCCGGTCCCGGCCGGCGGGGCGGTGCTCAACGGCGCCGGCGAGTGCACCGGCCTGCTCTCGGTGCAGGAGTGGGGGCTCGCCGAGACACCGGTGTTCCTGACCTCGACCATGCAGGTCGGTCGGGTGTTCGACGCCGCCTGCGAGCTGCTGGCTGCGGAGGAGCCGGGGATCGGCGTCGAGGACGTCGTGCTCCCTCTGGTCGCCGAGTGCGACGACTCCTACCTCAGCGAGAGCCGTCGGATGCAGGTCGGCGCCGACGACGTGCGCGCCGCCCTGGCCGCGGCCCGGGCGTCGGTCGGTTCGAAAGAGCCGCCGGATGAGGGCGCCGTCGGCGCCGGCACCGGCATGACCTGCCTCGGGTGGAAGGGCGGCATCGGCACGGCGTCCCGGGTGCTGCCCAGCGGGCACGTCCTCGGCGCGTTGGTGCTCACGAACTTCGGCGAGCACGACCGGCTCACCGTCGCCGGTGTCCCCGTCGGGCGGCTGCTCGAGGGCGCGCGGGCCGCCCGCTCCGGCGAAGCGGGGTCGTGCATCGTCGTGTTGGTCACCGACGCCCCGCTGGACGCCATCGGCTGCCAGCGGCTGGCCCGACGGGCCGGCCTCGGGCTGGCCCGCACCGGCAGCACGGCCTACCACGCGAGCGGCGAGATCTTCCTCGGGCTCGCGACCGGCCTGCGCGCACCGCGCGGCGAGCCGGCGGCCGGCGTACCGCTGTCGGGGCGAGACCTCGACCCGTTCTTCGCCGCCGCCGTCGAGGCGACCGAGGAAGCGGTCGTCACCAGCCTGCTCGCGGCGCGCACCGTCGAGGGCCGCGACGGCAACGTCTCGCAGGTCCTGCCGTTCGACGACGTCGTCCGGCTGCTCAACCGGGCCGGCCACGATGGGTGAGGGCATGGCCGAGCACCGCTTCGTCACGTTGTCGGACGGCGCCCGGCTCGCAGTCACGCTCTACCTGCCGGCCACCGACGCGCCGGCTCCCTGCCTGCTCGAGGCGCTCCCCTATCGCAAGGACGACCTGACGGCGACCTACCGGCCGGAGTACCTGCGGCTGCGCGACGAGCACGGGTACGCCGTCTGCCGGGTCGACGTCCGCGGCACCGGCTCGTCCGACGGGCTGGCGACCGACGAGTACCCCCTGCAGGAGCAGCAGGACCTCTCCGAGCTCATCGCCTGGCTCGCGGACCAGCCGTGGTGCTCCGGCGCGGTCGGGATGTTCGGCACGTCGTACTCCGGGTTCAACGCCCTGCACGTCGCCGCCGCGCAACCCCCGGCGCTCAAGGCGATCTGCGCCATCTACTCCAGCGACGACCGCTACACCGACGACGTGCACTACATGGGCGGCTCGCTGCGGCTGCTCGACGTCGTGGACTACCCGACCTACATGGTGGCGATGAACGCCCTGCCGCCGGTGCCGTCGCTGGTCGGTGACGGGTGGGTCGACGCCTGGCGCGAGCGGATCGAGCGGCTCGAGCCGTGGCTGGTGCGCTGGGTCGAGGAGCGCCACGACTCGGCGTACTGGCGGCAGGGGTCGGTGCGCCCGGCGTACGACCGGATCCGCACCCCGACGATGCTCGTCGGCGGCTGGGCCGATGGCTACCGCAACAACACCTTCCGCACCGTCGAGACGCTGCAGTCGCAGGACACCCCGGTGCGACTGCTGCTCGGGCCGTGGAGCCACATGTCGACGGCGACGTCGCTGCCCGGACCACACCTCGACCTGGTGCCGGTGATGGCGCGCTGGTGGGACCGCTGGCTGCGCGGTATCGACGGGGGGTACGACGACGAGCCGGCCCTGACCTGGTTCGCCCAGCGCTCGACCCGGCCGGGCGCGGACCGCCCGCTGGTCGATGGCGAGTGGCGGTCGGCCCCCGGCTGGCCGCTGCCCGGTGCGTCGACGTCGGTGCTTCCTCTGGGCACCGGCACGGTGTCCTACGACGTGCTGCCCGACGTCGGCACGGCCGCGTGGAACAGCTGCGCGGGCTCGCTGCCGTGGGGGCAGCCGACCGACCAGCGGTACGACGACGCCGCGTCCCTGACCTGGGAGTGGCCCGCGGACGGACTCTCCCTGCTCGGCCACCCGGTGCTGCGGCTGCGGCTGTCCTCGACCCAGCCGGTGGCCTCGGTGTCGGCCAAGCTGTCCGACGTCTTCCCCGACGGGACCTCCTCGCTGGTCTGCCGCGGGTTCCTCAACCTCACCCACCGGAGCTCGTCGACCGCGCCCGAGCCGGTGCCGGTCGGCGAGTGGGTCGACGTAGACATCGCGATGGAGGAGATGTCCTTCGACGCGGTCGAGCCGGGCCACCGCCTGCGACTGGCCGTTGCCGGCGCCGACTGGCCGAACACGGTTGCGCCGCCCCGGCCGGTCACCGTCGAACTCGACCTCACCGGCTGCTCGCTGGAGCTGCCGGTCGCCGGCGAGTCGACCCCCGCGGGCCCGTTGCCGTTCGTGGCCGCGCCGGACCGCGAGCCGTCCGACGTGGTGTGGCGCATCGAGCGGGACGTGCTCGGTCGGCGTACCGCCTGCGTCGACGACCACGGCGGCGCCTACGACGTCGGCGGGGGCCGGGTCGTGGAGCACTACAGCGGCCGGGTCGAGGTCGACGCGGCCACCTTCGAGCAGAGCGCGTCGTCGACCGCCGACTTCACCATCGAGTGGCCCGAGGGGACCGTGGGCGCGCGGTGCGAGGTCGAGCTGCAGGCCGGCCCCGACGCCTTCGACCTGCGGGTGCGGGTGGACACCTGGCGCGACGGCGAGCCGTTCGCCTCGCGCTCCTGGCAGCGGCAGGTCCCGAGGGACCTCGGCTGAGCGGTCACGGGGGGCGAGGGGCGGAGTTAGAGTCCGGCGACGGGACGTGCCCCGCGGGGCCGCTGAGAAGGGACAGGTGCGCGATGCCCACCGACGAGGAGCTGGTGCAGCTCGAGGCCCGCCGGGCCGAGCTGCGGGGGAAGTACCTGAAGCCGGCCGCCGAGCGGCC
>DASYEF010000106.1:0-2949 GCA_036499185.1 Actinomycetes bacterium
GGCGCGGCCGAGCTGGGTCCGGCCGCGGGCGGCCGCGCGGGTCTCGCCCAGTGCGGTGTATCGCTCGATGTTCGCCTCGGCCAGGTCGACCACCTCGTTGGCCGAACCGGACTCGAACGCCGAGGTGATCGCTCGTTCGAACAGGTGCGCGCAGCGCCGCGGGTCGCCGCCGGCCTCCTCGAGCAGCTCCGCGGCCTGCGAGTAGCTACGCGACGCGCGGTCCGGTGCACCGGTCCGGGCGGCGCGCTCAGCGGCTCTCACCAGGGCCGCGACGGCCTGCTCGCGCAGCGAGTCCGCGTCCGGGTCGTCGGGCACCGCCGCGAGCGCGTCGAGGTAGTGCCGGGCGAGGACGTCGACGACCTCCTCGCCGTCGTTGGGGAACGTCTCGCGCAGGTAGCCGGCCACGGCGAGGTGCCGGGCCTTCCGGTCCCGTCGCGACAGGGTGTCGTAGGCGACCTGGCGCAGCAGGTCCTGGGCGAACTGGTAACTGCCGCGCTCGGGCGACAGGGGGTCGGCCGACACGGTCAGCACCTCGCGGCGCAGCAGCTCGGCCAGCCGGTCCTGCAACGTCGCGACCTCGAGCTCCGAGACCGCGACCAGCGCGTCGGCCGTGAACGACGTGCCGAGCACCGCCGCGTCGGCCACCAGCCGGCGTACCTCGGGTGCCAGGGCGTCCAGCCGGGCGGCGAGCAACGCGTGCAGGCTGTCCGGGACCACGAGCTCGCCGACGTCGCCGACCAGGCGGTAGACGCCGTCGATCGGCTGGACGACGTCGCGGTCGACCAACGATCGCACCGTCTCGACGGCGTACAGCGGGACACCTTGCGCCTGGGCCACGATCGCGTCCCTCGCGGCGGCTGGCATGCCCGGGACGAGGGCGTCGACAAGGGGCCGCATCGACGCGTCGTCGAGCGGGTCAAGGGTGAGCAGCACCCGGTTGCGCCCGGTCCCGAAACCGGGCCGCACGTCGTCGAGCTCGGGCCGGGTGAGGACGAGCACGTAGACCGGCAGGTCGCGGGACCAGTCGACCAGGTGGTCGAGGAAGTCGAGCAGGCCGCGGTCGGCGTGCTGGGCGTCCTCGAGCATGAGCACGACCGGCGCGTCGTTGGCCAGCCGCTCGACGAAGATCCGCCACCCCGCGAACAGCTCCTCGCGGGAGAGCTCGGCTCCGGTGTCCGATGCGTAAGGGATGCCGAGCAGCCGGGCCAGCCGCGTCCCGACGTACGCGCGCTCGACGTCGTCGGGGACCCACTGCTCCATCCCCTGCACGAGCTTGACGGCGGCGAGCTCCGGCTGGTCGTCCTCGGCGATCCCCAGCCGCTGCCGCATCATCTCGGCCAGCGCCCAGAAGGACACCCCCTCGCCGTAGGACAGGCACCGGCCGTGGTGCCAGTTCACGAGGTGGACCAGGCCGTCGACGTACTTGCGGAACTCCCAGCCCAGCCGAGACTTACCGACACCCGCCGGGCCGGAGAGCACGACCATCCGCGGGGTGCGGCGCTCGGCGGCCGCGTGGAACAGCTCGCGGATCGTGCGCATCTCGGCGTCCCGCCCGGTGAGCGGCGCCTCGAGGCCGTCGACGCGTTGCGACCAGCCGACGCCGGAGATGACGCGGGTGGCGCGCCACAGCTGCTCCGGCTCGGACTTGCCCTTGAGGGTGTGCCGGTCGGCGTCCTCGAAGCCGATCGCGCTGGACGCGAGGCGCTGGGTGGCCGAGTCGACGAGCACCTGGCCGGGGCCGGCGGTGGCCTGCACCCGGGCGGCGGTGTTGACCGCGTCGCCGGCGACCATGCCCTCGTTGACGGCGCCGATGGTGACCGCGACCTCGCCCGTGACGATGCCGGCGCGGGCCGCGAGGGTGTCCACGTGCCGTTCGGCCCCGAGCTGGCGGACCGTGTCGACCAGGTCGAGTGCCGCCCGGACCGCGCGCTCCGCGTCGCTCTCGGTCGCAGTCGGGGTGCCCCAGACCGCCATCACGGCGTCGCCGATGAACTTCTCGACGACACCGCCGTACCGACCGATCACCGTGCTCGCGACGTCGAAGTACGCCGACAGCAGTTCGCGGACCTCTTCGGGGTCACGCGCTTCCGACAGCGGTGTGAACCCCACGAGGTCGCAGAACAGGACCGAGCACAGCCGGCGCTCGGCCACCGGGACCACAGGCGCGGCCGCCTGGGCCGGGACCTCGGCTGCCGGAACAATCGCGCTACCGCAGTGCCCGCAGAACTTGAACCCGGCCGTGACCGGCTGGCCGCACGACGGGCAGGACTGCGACAGCGCCGCCCCGCACTCGCCGCAGAAGCGCATGCCGTCGGCACTCGTGGTCCCACACGAGGCACACTGCTGCACTCGACTCGCTCCGCCCTCCCCGACGATCATGGTGAGCCTAACGGCCAGCGGAGCGATCTGGGCGTCATCGTGGTCCCTGCTCGCCGACGATCGCACCGGCGGGGGTGGGGCTGGCCGAACCCCGTTTCGGCGCTCAGCCTCCTCCTGCCGGCACCCGCGAGGCCCGATGATCGTGGAAAGAGGTGAGTGCGATGGGAGACGTGCGTGTCCTGGTCGTGGACGACCAGGAACCGTTCCGGGTGGCGATGGCGGCCGTGGTCGAGGCGACCGACGGGTTCGCGGTCGTCGGCGCCGTGGCATCCGGCGAGGACTCGGTCGTCGCCGCACGCGACCTCGCACCCGACCTCGTGCTGATGGACGTCAACCTGCCCGGCATCGACGGGGTCGAGGCCACCCGCCAGATCTCCCGGCTCGGGCTCGCCACCGTGGTGGTGCTGCTGTCGACGTACGACGAGGACGAGTTCGACGCCGCGGGTTGCGGCGCCGCGGCGTACGTGCCCAAAGGTGCGTTCGGGCCCGACCGGCTCGTCCACGAGTGGCAGGCCGCGCGCACCTAGTGGCGCAGGCTGGCTGCCACCGGAGCCGGCAAGCCACCAACTT
>DASYEF010000107.1:0-4933 GCA_036499185.1 Actinomycetes bacterium
GTCACGGCCGACGCGGCGAGGTAAGGGCCGCGACCGAGCCGCGCGTCGTGGTCGGACCCAGCGGCGTCCGGCTCGGCGTCGGGTACGACGTCGGCGCCCGCTCTGCCCTCGGTCACCCGCCGATCCTGCCACCCGCCCTAGGGTGCGGTCGTGGACCTTGACGACGCGCGAGCCCTGGCAGGAGAGCGCGACGCCGCCGACCCGCTCGCCGCGGTCCGCGAGCGCTTCACGCTGCCGGAGCATCTCGTCTACCTGGACGGCAACTCGCTGGGGCCGCTCCCCGTGGGCGTGCCCGCCGCGGTGGCCGACGCCGTTCAACAGCAGTGGGGCCGGGACCTCATCACGTCGTGGAACGCGCACGGGTGGTGGGACGCGCCGCGCCGCGTCGGAGCCCGGATCGCCCGCCTCGTCGGCGCCCACGACGACGAGGTGCTGGTCGCCGACTCGACCTCGTCGAACCTGTTCAAGGTGCTGGTGGCCGCCGTGCGGCTGCGTCCCAGCCGGCGGACGCTGGTCATCGAGCCCGGCAACTTCCCCGCCGACCTGTATGTCGCCGAGTCGGTGACCGACCTGCTCGGCCTCACGCTCGTGCACGTCGACCCCGGTGACCTCGGCGAGGTACTTGGCGACGGCGTCGCGGCGGTGTGCTTCTCGCACGTCGACTACCGCACCGGCCGGATGCACGACATGGCCGGCATCACTGCCGCGGTGCACGAGGCCGGTGCCCTCGCGGTGTGGGACCTGTCGCACTCGGCCGGCGCGCTGCCCGTCGACCTGACCGGCGGCGCCGTCGACTTCGCCGTGGGGTGCGGCTACAAGTACCTCAACGGCGGGCCGGGTGCGCCGGCGTACGTCATGGTCGCTCGGCGGCACCTGGACGACGTGCGGTCACCGCTGACCGGGTGGACGGGGCACGCACGGCCGTTCGCGATGGAAGGGACCTACGATCCCGCTCCGGGGATCGACCGGATGCGCAACGGCACGCCGCCGATGCTCTCGCTGCTCGCTCTCGACGCGGCGCTCGACGCGTTCGACGGCCTGGCGATGACCGACGTGCGCCGCAAGTCGCTGTCGCTGACCTCGTTCTTCCTCGAGCTCGCCGACGAGTTCCTGGTCCCGCTCGGCTTCGAGCCCGTGACGCCGCGGGCCGACGACGAGCGCGGCAGCCAGGTGTCGCTGCGCCACCCTTCGGCGTACGGCGTCGTGCAGGCTCTGATCGCGCGCGACGTCGTGGGCGACTACCGCGAGCCGGACCTCGTGCGTCTCGGCTTCGCGCCGCTGTACCTGCGTCACGTCGACGTCGTGCGGGCGGTCGAGGCGATGCTCGCCGTCATCGCCGGTGGCGAGCAGGACCACCCGCAGTGGCAACAGCGCACGACCGTCACTTAAGGAGTGCGCCGGTGCGTGAGGTCGGGCACACTGGTCACGTGACACCTCGCCTGACGATCACCTGGTGGTCGCCCTTCTAGGGCGCCGCTTCACCCTTCCGTGTCACCGGCCGCCCGCTACGGGTGGCCGTTCGTGTTCTGTGAGCGGGCCCGTCGTGGGTGGTCCTCGTCCTCACCGACAAGGAGACCCACGATGTCTACCGACGCACAGACCCGGGTCATCACCGGGCTGCAGCCGACCGGCCGGCTGCACATCGGCAACTACCTCGGCGCAGTCCGGCCGTTGCTCGAGCTGGGCGCATGCCCGGGCCACGACCTGATGGTCTTCGTCGCCGACCTGCACGCCCTCACGGTCGAGCATGACCCGGCGACCTTGCGCCGGCGCAGCCTCGAGCTGGCGACCACGTTGCTCGCGTGCGGTCTCGATCCCGCGGCGGCCACGCTGTTCCTCCAGTCGTCGGTCGCCGCGCACACCGAGCTGACCTACCTGCTCGAGAGCACCGCCACCTACGGCGAGATGAGCCGGATGGTGCAGTTCAAGGAGAAGTCCCTGGGGCGCGAGTCGACGCGGCTGTCGCTACTGACCTACCCCGCCCTGATGGCTGCGGACGTCCTCGCCTACCGCGCGGACGTCGTGCCCGTCGGCGACGACCAGCGTCAGCATCTCGAGCTCGCGTCCACCCTGGCCCGGAGGTTCAACGCGAGGTACGGCGACGTCTTCACCGTGCCGCGGGGTGTCCTGCCGTCGGATGCGGCGCGGGTCAAGGACCTGCGAAACCCGGCCGCGAAGATGGGGAAGTCCGGTGCCGACGGCTCCGGTGTCGTGTTCCTGCTCGACAAGCCAGACGTCGTCGCGGCGAAGGTACGCCGAGCGGTCACCGACGCGGATCCCGTCCTCGTGCTCGACGCGGTGCGACGTCCCGGGGTGGCCAACTTGGCGGTGCTGCTCGCAGCGCTGACCGGTGTCTCACCCGCGGCCGCGATCGCCGGACTGCACGGCTCGGGGGCTTTGAAGGCTGCGGTCACCGAGGCGATCGTCGAGACCGTCACGCCGATCCAGCGGGCGTACGCCGACCTGGTCGCGGACCCGGCGTACCTGCTCGGTTTGCTCCGGACCGGCCGGGACGTCGCGACCGATCGGGCTGCCGCCACGATCACCGCCGCCAGAACGGCCATGGGCCTCGTCGACCTGCCACCAACCGGATCTGAGACGTTGGTCCCGTGACAGCAGACTCGCTGGCGGTCCGTCGCCGATCGAAGCGTGACCTGGACGAGTGCGTCCGCCTGCTGCGGCTGGTGCACGACGAGGACGGCTACCCGCGGAACTGGCCGGCCAGCCCGCGCACCTGGCTCGCGCCGGACGATCAAGTCGAGGCATGGGTAGCCGATGACGGCGAGCGCTTTCTCGGCCACGTCGCCGTGGCGGAGCCGGACGCGTCTCCCGCGACCGCTGTGTGGTCCGCAGCCCTCGAGGTGAGCCCCGCTGCGTTGTTGCGAATCTCACTGCTGTTCGTGGCACCGTTCGCACGGGGGTGCGGGCTCGGCGGCAGGCTCCTGGACACCGCCGTGCGCTTCGTCCGCGAGAGGGGAGCGGAGCCGGTGCTCGAGGTCGTGTCGTCCGACCGTGGCGCGGTCGACCTCTACGTGCGGCTCGGCTGGCGGCGGGTCGGCAGCCTCCAGCCGGAGTGGCTCCCGCGGCCGGACGAGGACCTGCTGTTCGTCGCGCCGCAGCGATCGTCGGCCTGAGGCGATGGCCGCCGCGAGGTCGCAGCCGCACGGTCGAACTTTCTGTGCACAACCCTGGTATCGGGGCTGGTGAAGCGCTAAGATCGAACATGCATTCGAGCGGGGTCGACGGGAGCGTCGGGGAGCGCCGCTGCACCAGCGAGCCCGACTGGGACGCCGGCCTCGAGGAGTTGCTCTCCGCGCCCCCGCCCGAGGATTTCGACCGGGCGAATGACCTGTGGGACGTCGTCGACGAGACCGCCCGGGCCGAGGCGCGCATCCCGACCGTCGACGAGCTCGCCAGGACGACGCCGGGCGGCGGGCTGGCCTGGTTGCTCGAGGAGGCCGAGGCGGCGGGGCATGCTCGCTTGCCAGACGACGCGCTGCCGGTGCTCGTCGCGGCCGCGGCGCGGCTCGGCACCTGGGCCTCGTCGGTCGAGCTGGCGGCAACGGCCGCGCTGATCGAGCGAGCCCGTGGCTGGCACGGCGTCGACCCCGGCGAGCGGCCGGACTACCGACCGGCCGACCAACCCGCGGACCAACCCGCCGCGGACCCGCCACCGGCGGATGACACCGACGTGGATTCCGACCCGCCGCTGGTCAACCTCCTCACGGCACGCGAGGTGTCCGCCTGGGAGTTGTCCGCGGCCCTCAACGTGTCGCTGGCCGCCGCCGAGCTGCGGGTCGACCTCGCCGAGAACCTGCGGCGCCTGCCCCGGACCCGCCTGGCGCTCGCCTCCGGAGCACTCGACCTGACCAAGGCGCGGGCCATCGTCGCGGCGGTCGAGAACCTCGACGACGCGGCGGCCCAGGCGGTCGAGGCGCGGGTCACCGGCCGGGCCCCGCAGCAGACCGCACCGAACCTGCGCGCCTGCCTGCGCCGCGCCGTGATCGCGGTCGACCCGGACGCCGCGGCTCGACGCGCCGAGCAGGTCGCCGACGAGCGCTCGGTCGGCAGGCAGGTCCTCGAGGACGGGAGTGGCGAGATCGTCTGGCGCGGGCCCGTCGAGGAGATCGAGGGGTTCTGGCTGTGGCTCACCGGCTGCGCGAGCGCCGTCAAGGCGGCCGACGTGCGCGCGGCGGCCGAGGCCAGGACGGCGGGTGTGCCCGAGGACCAGTGGCCAGTGGTGCGCAACCTCGACCAGTGCCGGTCGGATGTCCTAGCCGATCTCGGGCGCAACGGGCTGGCGACCGGGTTGACGCACACGGGTGCCGACCTGCCGCGCCGGCACGGGCGTCGCCCTCAGATCCAGGTCGTGGTCGCCGCCTCGACGCTGCTGGGCCTGGACGACGAGCCCGCAGAGCTCATCGGGGCGGGCGCCCCGACCCCCATCACCGCCGAGGTGGCCCGGCGGATCGCCGCCGAGGGCACCTGGCGCCGAGTGCTGGTCGACCCGCGGACCGGCCGGCTGGACGAGGTGTCCGCCGACACCTACGAGCCCCCGCAGGACATGGTGGATCACGTCGTCGCCCGTGACGGGACCTGCCGCGGCATCGGCTGCCGGCTGCCGGCCGCTCGCTGCGACCTCGACCACGAGACGCCCTACCCGCGCGGAGCCACCGCGGTGCACAACCTCAATGCCGAGTGCCGCCACGACCACCGGTTCAAGACCCTCACCGCGGCGAGCACGCATACCGAGCCCGACGGCACCACGGTGTGGACACTGCCCTCCGGTCGGCAGTACCGGGTGCCACCCAGGCCAGTCCTCGACCACCCCGACCTCGACCCACCCGACCTGCGCCGGATCGCTCGCGACCTGCGCCGAGGCACCAGCGACCGGTCCGAGGGTGACCGGCCCGAAGACCCGCCACCGTTCTGA
>DASYEF010000108.1:0-9496 GCA_036499185.1 Actinomycetes bacterium
GGCCTCGCGGTCTACGACGACACCCTGTTCTGGACGCACATGGTCCAGCACATGGTCCTGGCGATGGTCACGCCGGTGTTCCTGGCGCTCGGGGCGCCGATCACCCTCGCGCTGCGCACCCTCCCGCGGACCGGACGGCGCCGGCTGGTCGCCGTGCTGCACAGCCGGGTCGCCAAGGTGCTGACCTTCCCGGTGGTCTCGGGGTTCTTGTTCATCGCGACCCCGTTCGCGCTCTACCTCACCGGGTTCTACGAGGCGACGCTGCGGCACCCCTTGCTGCACGACCTCAACCACGTGCACTTCGTCGTGGTCGGCTGCCTCTGGTTCTGGCCGATCATCGGCCTGGATCCGATGCCCAACCGGATCCCCTATCCCCTCCGGCTGCTCGCCGTGTTCGTGACGATGCCGTTCCACGCCTTCCTCGGCGTGGCGATCCTGAGCCAGTCGACCCTGATCGCGGGGGACTACTACCGCGCGCTGCACCGGACGTGGGGGCCGACCCCGCTGCAGGACCAGCACATGGCCGGCAGCGTCCTGTGGGCCACCGGGGACATCGTCGCGCTGGTCGTGCTCGGGGCGCTGTTCGTGCAGTGGGCGCGTGACTCCGACCGGGAGGCCGCGCGGGAGGACCGGCGCCTGGACCGGCTCGAGGCCGAGGAGGCGATGGAAGCGAGGCGGGTGCTCGACGCCGAGGACGCCGCGGCCGTCGCGGCGGCCCACGAACGTGCCGTCGATCGCGGGGTCGGTCCGGCGGCCGAGCCGGCCGGCGGGACCCCCGGCTCCGGTCGGTAGCATCACGGCGTGACCGACGCGCCCCGCATCCAGTCGATCTCGACCTCGTCCAAGGCCCTGCCCTCCGCCGCTCCGCACGCCGAGCCCCGCTCGGAGCGCGAGACCATGACGGTGCTCGTCTACAGCGACGACGTCGACACCCGAGAGAGTGTCCGGCTCGCGATCGGGCGCCGGCCGGCCCCGGGTCTGCCGAGGGTCGAGTGGCTCGAGTGCGCGACCGCGGCCGCCGTGATCTCGGCCCTGGACGAGGGCGGGGTCGACGTGGCGATCCTCGACGGTGAGGCGTCGCCCACCGGCGGGATGGGCATCGCCCGCCAGGCCAAGGACGAGATCTGGCAGTGCCCGCCGATCGTCGTCCTCACCGGTCGCGAGGCGGACAGCTGGCTGGCCAACTGGTCGCGGGCCGAGGCCGCCGTACCGCACCCGATCGACCCGATCGTGCTCGCGCGGACGGTGGCCGACCTGATGCGCCGCCGGGCCGAGCTGACGGCGACCTAGGGGCGCCGATGACCCCCGAGGGCGCGGACCCCGGCGGTTCGGCCGGTCCGGCGGCGCCCACCTGGCCGTCGCTGCTGTCCGCGCTGCTCGCCGGCCGGGACCTCTCGGCCACCGACACGGCCTGGGCCATGGCGCAGGTGATCCTCGGCGAGGCGACGCCGGTGCAGGTCGCGGGGTTCGTCGTGGGCCTGCGGGCCAAGGGCGAGTCGCCTGACGAGGTCACCGGCCTGGTGCGCGCGATGCTGGACGGCGCCGCCGCCCGGCTCACCGTCGAAGGCCCGGCCGTCGACACCTGCGGCACCGGTGGCGACCGGGCCAACACCGTGAACATCTCGACGATGTCGGCGATGGTCGTGGCCGGCACCGGGGCCCGCGTGGTCAAGCACGGCAACCGCTCGGCGTCCTCGGCCTGCGGCTCGGCGGACCTGCTCGAGGAGCTCGGCGTCGTCGTCGACCTCGAGCCGGCCGCGGCCGAGGAGTGCCTCGGGCGCACCGGGGTGACGTTCTGCTTCGCCCCGGTCTTCCACCGCGGGCTGCGGCACACGGCCGTACCGCGCCGCGAGCTCGGCGTCCCGACGATCTTCAACATCCTCGGGCCGCTCTGCAACCCGGCCCAGCCGTCCGCCCAGGCCGTCGGATGTGCCGACCCGCGGCTGGCCGGGGTGATGGCGCAGGTGCTCGCCGACCGCGGTACGTCGGCGCTGGTGTTCCGCGGTGACGACGGCCTCGACGAGCTCACGCCGACGACCACCTCCCAGGTGTGGGTCGTGCGCGACGGAGAGGTACGCACCGAGACCCTCGCGCCGGAGGACGTCGGCCTGCACCGGGCCGCGCCCGACTCGTTGCGCGGCGGGGACCGGGTGCACAACGCCGGGGTCACCAGGCGGTTCCTGGCGGGGGAGGGCGGACCGGTGCGCGACGCCGTGCTGCTCAACGCGGCCGCGGCGCTGGTCGCGCTCGAGCCGGGCTCGGGGTCGCTCGCCGAGGAGCTGACCGCTGCTCTGGGCCGGGCCGCCGAGTCCGTCGACAGCGGCGCCGCAGCGCGCGCGCTGGCCGGCTGGGTCGAGACCAGCCAGGCACTGCGCTAGTCGGGGTCCTCGACACCCAGGGAGAACGCCGCGTCGAGGTCGTGCCTCGAGTAGGTGCGGAACGCGATGTGGGTCTCGGTCGCGCGTACGCCGTCGACCTTGCTGAGCTGGTCGGCGATGACGTCGGCGAGGGCCTCGTGCTCGCGGACCCGGACCATCGCGATCAGGTCGGCGCCCCCGGTCACCGAGTAGACCTCGCTGACGCCCTCGAGCTCGGCGATCGCCTCGGCGACCTCGGGGATGCGGTCGGACTCGACGTGCACGAGCACGATCGCGGTGATCACCGAACGCCTCCCGGAAGGTACGACGAGTAGCGCTCAGCGTAGTGGGTAGGGCACACAGGCCGATCCTGCCGCCGGCGTCACTCCGTGCGTCCGAAGGAGCCCCCTGCGATGCCCGCTCGTCCGACCTCCCCGTTCCGCCCGCCCCGCCGCGTCCGTGCTGGCGTCCTGGCAGCGCTCACCGGGGCCGCCGTCACGGTGGCTCTGGTGGTGGCACCCGGCGGGGCACTGACGGCACAGGCCGCCAGCGGCGCGGCACCCGGTGCGCCCGGGACCGCGTCGGACTGGGTGCCCGGCGACAAGGACGGCTTCGGCACGGCCCGCGGCACCGACAGCAAGGTCTGGTACACGCTCTCCCGCGGCACCCTGAACGAGGTCTTCTACCCGCGGATCGACACGCCGAGCCTGCGCGACAGCCAGTTCGTCGTCACCGACAACTCGACCTTCACCGACCGGGAGGACCGCGACTCCACCCACCAGGTGCAGCTGCTGTCGTCGAACAGCCTCACCTACCGCCTGGTCAACACCGCGAAGTCCGGCGACTGGCGGATCACGAAGACATTCGTCACCGACCCGGCTCGTTCGTCGGTGCTCGAGGACGTGAAGTTCGAGTCGCTCACCGGCAAGGCGTACCAGGTCTACCTGCTGCACGACATCGCGCTGTCGATGACCGGCAACGACGACACCGGCCGCACCGGCACCGGCGGCTCACTGCTCTCCAGCGACGGCACCGACGCCAGCGCCGTCGTGACCAGCCCGGCGCTCGGCAAGACCTCGAGCGGCTACCTCGGAACCTCCGACGGATGGACCGACCTCGCGACCGACCACGCGATGGACTGGTCCTACGACGCGACCACACCCGGCAACGTCGTGCAGACCGGCCGGGTGAAGGTGAACGGCCTGCAGAACCACCAGAACTTCACCGTCTCGATCGGGTTCGGCAGCACCGAGTCCGGTGCCCTGTCGACCGCGCAGGCGTCCCTGAGCGGTGGCTTCGCGGCGGCCAGGACGGCGTACGACGGCGGTTGGGCCGACTACCTCGGGTCCCTCAAGCCGGTGCCCGCCTCGGCGTCGGCGTGGTCGACCGAGTGGAAGGTCTCCGCGATGGTGCTGGCGGCCAGCGAGGACAAGACGGTGCGCGGCGGCTTCGTCGCGGCGCCCAACCGGCCCTGGGCCTGGTCGAACTCGTTGCAGAGCCTCGCGGTCTACCACGCGGTCTGGTCGCGCGACCTCTACCAGATCGCGACCGGGCTGCTCGCGATCGGCGATGACGCGGCCGCGAACCGCGCACTCACCTTCCTGTGGAACGTGCAGCAGCGGTCCGACGGGTCGTTCCCGCAGAACTCGCGGCTGGACGGCACGCCGGTGTTCGGCGACCTGCAGATGGACGAGGTCGCCTTCCCGATCGTGCTGGCCCACCAGCTCGGGCGTACCGGCACCGCGGACTGGGCACACGTGAAGAAGTCGGCCGACTACCTCGTCGCGAACGGTCCGCGGACGCCGCAGGAGCGCTGGGAGAACGCGACCGGCTATTCGCCCGCCACGATCGCCGCCGAGATCGCCGGCCTGGTCTGCGCGGCGGACATCGCCACCAAGAACAACGACAGCGCGTCGGCGGCGACCTACCTGGCCAAGGCCGACGAGTGGCAGCAGACGGTCGAGTCGATGACGGCCACCAGGGCGGGGCCGTACAGCTCGTCGCAGTACTACCTGCGGATCACCAAGAACGGGCACCCGGACTCGGGCGACATGATGCAGGTGTCCGACGGTGGGCCGATGATCGACGAGCGCAACGTCGTCGACCCGAGCTTCCTCGACCTGGTCCGGCTCGGTGTGAAGCCGGCCGACGACCCGGTGATCACCAACTCGGTGAAGGTCGTCGACGACCAGCTGAGCTACCAGACGCCCAACGGTGAGTTCTGGCACCGTGCCAGCTTCGACGGGTACGGCGAGAAGGCCGACGGCAGCCAGTGGGAGCCGACCGATCCGGGCTCGCACCTGACGCACGGGCGCGGGTGGCCGCTGCTCAGTGGTGAGCGGGGCGAGTACGAGCTGCTGCTGGGCGGCACCGGTGCCGCGGCCACCGCCGAGGGCCGGCTGGTCACGATGGCCAAGGCCGCCGACAACGCGAGCCATCTGATGCCCGAGCAGGTGTGGGACAACAACCCGCCCGGCGGGACGGCCGGCTTCACCCCGGGCGAGCCGACCCTGTCGGCCACCCCGCTGGCCTGGACACACGCGCAGTTCCTGCGGCTCGCGGCCTCGATCGACGCGGGTGCGCCGATCGAGACCCCACAGGTCGTGGCCTGCCGCTACCACAGCGAGGCCTGCACCCGGTAGCTCCACACCGGCTCGCGTCACTTGTCAGCCGCTGGACGACCGGGAGGTCGCCCAGCGGCTGACAACATCGGGAACCGGGTTCAGTGGGCGATCGTGGGGTGGACAACGTGGTTGACCGGTTGCGGATCCTCGGGCATGCTTGATGCATCCGGTCAACCACGTTGACCACCTGCGCCGAGTGTCCGAGTCCGAGTCCGAGTCCGAGGAGGACCCCCATGCCTGTCATCACCGCAGCGACGGCCCCGACGCACCAGGCCGGCGCCACCCGCTTCACCTCGCTGGCGACCCCGAGCCGGGGCAGCCGGCGGACTTCTGTCTGGCAGGTCGACGTACCCGCGTTCGAGACGGGGACGGCTCACACGTTGCTCGACGAGGAGATCTTCGTCGTGCTGGCCGGCACCGCCCGGGTCGACCTCGACGGGGAGACGTCGACCGCGATGGTGGGCGACGCGATCGTCGTACCGCCTGGCGTGTCGTTCGCGCTGGGCAGCGCCGGCGCCGAGGACGCCCGGCTGCTGTGCTGCCAGCCGGCCGGCGGCCGGGCGCAGCTGCCCGACGGCGAGCCGTTCACTCCGCCCTGGGCGCTGTGACCCGCGCCGCGGAGCGGTCCGAGCCACCGGTCCTCACCGCCGCCGACCCCGAGGTGCCGATGGCCCGGCTGCTCGCGATGGCCTACCGGCACCTCGTGGTGGAGCTGCACGAACGGCTCCAGGCCCGGGGGTGGCACGACGTGCGGCCGCAGTACGGCTACGTGCTGCTCGCCTGCCGCGACCAGCCGACGACGTCGGTCGAGGTCGCAGCGCTGCTCGGCGTCAGCAAGCAGGCCGCGGCCAAGCTCGCCGAGGCGATGGTCGGGGCCGGGCTGGTGCGCCGGACCCGCTCGGACCTCGACGCCCGCGCCCGGCCGCTCACCCTCACCGCACGGGGACGGCGGCTGCTCGCCGTCGTCGAGGAGGTGTACGCCGAGCTCGAGGCCGGCTGGGCCGATGCGATCGGCCGGTCGCGGGTCAAGGCGGTCCGAAGCGGCCTCACCGACGTCCTCGTCTCGGCGTACGACGGCGCGCTCCCGCCCGTCCGCCCTATCTGACCCCCGCCGGCCCTCAGTTCACCCCGCCACCTCGAACACCCAGCCCATCACCCCGAGACTCCAGGTCTCAGGAGGTTGCGACGAGGTCGGTCACGTCGTCGTGGAGGGCGGCCAGCCCGGCGTCGAACGTGGCCAGCCGGCCTCGGTGGTGCCGCGCGAGGGCGGCGAGATAGGCGTCGGTGACCTGGCGATGACCGACGACTCCGGACAGGTTCGCGTCGAGGTAGCCGATGTCGTCCGGCCAGAACTCGTGGCTCGGGTGCGCCACGAGCTGACGCACGAGGTGCGCCCCCTCGTCGATGGTGCCGCCGCGCACCAGGAGGACCCTGAGCACGGTCCCCTGGGTGATCGGGCAGGTGGCGAAGGTGTCGTCGGGCCGGTCGGCCCACCACCGGTGCGCCGCTTCGCTGTGGACGTGGCCGGGGGCCGTCAGGGCGATGAGCACATTGCCGTCCAGCAGCGTCGTCACTCGTCGTCGGCTCGTCGCACGTCCTCGGTGGTGATCACGCCACCGAGGTTCACCTGGGGAAACCCGTTGCGGGTCGCGGCCGGTCTGGCGGGTCCGTCGGTCCTCGGGTCCGAGGTGGGGCCGGCGAGGCCCTTGCGGACCAGATCGGTGACGACCGCGCTCATGCTGCGGCCTTGATCGCGCGCGAGGGATCGGGCGCGCGCGAGTAGGTCCGGGGGGAGGTCGACGGTGGTCCGCACCGACGCATCATAGCATCATGATGCGATGATGCGGCTGACGGCGGCGCCGGGCTGGTGGACCGGGCGGATGTCGCGGCGGCCGGCGAACGGGTCGAGCCGGTCCCGGTCGCCGTCGGCGGCCTCGGCCCAGAGCCGTACGCCGCCCGCGCCGTGCGTCGGGCAGGCCCAGGTACCGGTCATCGACACCAGCCGTACGCCGGACTGCTCGAGCCAGCGGAGCACGCACTCGGTCTCCTCGGCCGACGCCGCCGGGGTCGGACCGTGCCCGGGAGCCACGACCTCGGCGGTGGCGACGAGGGTGGCGGCCACGACGCGCGGGTCCTCGGCCCGGCCGGCCACCGCGGTGCCGGCCAGCCGGCCGTGGCGCACGACGACGATCTCCCAGCTGCCGTCGTCACGCTGGCGCGCGGCGACGACCTCGGCGCAGCCGGTCAGCGCGGAGACGCGCTGCACCCGGGCGGCTGCGCGCACGAAGGCGGCCAGCCGGTCGCGGTGCACACCGGCTTCCTCGTAGCGTTCGACCTCGGCCAGCCGGGCCACCTTCCGGCTCAGCGCGGCGACGAGCTCGCGGACGTCGCCGAGCATGGCGGCGCGCACCGCGCTGACGTGCCCGGCGTACCCCTCAACGTTCTCGGAGCCGTCGCACGGTGCCCCGCAGCGACCCATCTCGGCGAGCGCGCACGCCGCCGACGGCTTGCGCGGGGTGAGCTTGGTCGAGCACTGCCGCAGCCGGAACGCCTCGTGGACCGCGGCGGTCGCGAGCTCGACCTGGCGGGTGCCGGAGAACGGGCCGAGATAGTCCGCGCCGTCGTCACGGACCTCGCGCACCCGCGACAACCGGGGGAACGGCTCGACGGTGAGCTTGAGCCAGTGCGCGCGCTCCGGGAATCGGGAGCGCCGGTTGTAGCGCGGCTTGTGGGCTCCGATGAGCCGCAGCTCGCGGACCTCGGCCTCCAGCGGCGTCGCGCACACGATCGGCACCACCTTGACCGCGAGTCCGACCATCTCGGCCATCCGGCCGCGGGTCTCGCCGGCGGTGAAGTAGCTGCGGACCCGGGAGCGCAGGTCCTTGCTCTTGCCGACGTAGAGCACCTCGCCGCGCTCGTCGACGAACTGGTAGACCCCGGGCAGGTGCGGCAGCGGCTCGGCGAGGTGGCGCTTGGCGCGCTGTTGCGGGGAGACCCGCGAGGAGAACGTCGCCAGCTCGTCGAGCGAGCGCACGCCGAGGTTGCCGAGCCGCTCGAGCATGCCGTGCAGGACGTCGACGGTGGCGCGGGCGTCGGAGAGCGCGCGGTGGTCGGGGGTGGTGCCGGCGCGGAACAGCCGGGCCAGGCTGGACAGCTTGCAGTTCGGGGCCTCGTCGCGGGTGACGACCTGGCGGGCCAGCCGCGCGGTGTCGAGCACCCGGTTGCCCGGCCACTCCTGCTCGAGCAGCGTGCAGGCGGCCTTGAGGAAGCCGATGTCGAACGGCGCGTTGTGCGCGACCAGCACGGCGTCGGGGCCGGCGAACTCGAGGAAGGCCGGCAGCGCGATCGCGAGCCGCGGCGCCGACGCGACCATATGGTTGGTGATGCCGGTCAGCACCGAGATGAACGCGGGGATGGGTACGTCGGGGTTGACCAGCGTCTGGAACTCGCCGAGCTTCTCCCCGCCGCGCACCTTGACCGCGCCGATCTCGGTGATCTCGCAGCTGGCCGGCGACCCACCGGTGGTCTCCAGGTCGACGACCACGAAGGTCACCTCGTGCAGCGGGGTGCCCAGCTCGTCGAAGGTGGCCTGCACCGCCACCGGTGGCTGGCCCGGTGGCCGGCCGGGCGGTCGACCCGTCGGCGGCCGCGGGCTGGGCTGCAGCTCCGGCCGGCCGATGGACATGACCCGACGGTAGGCAGCGCCCGGGACACAACCCCGCAGGCGCACCGAGCGCCGCGCAAGGCGAGCCGTGAGACCCGCCGTTTGCGACCTTGTTGCGCGACACGCCCGGCGTGTCGCCACCACAACGTCGCAAACGAGGGGTCCTGTGGGTCACCCGAGGCCGGTGGCTTGCAGGCCGCGGGCGGCCAGGACGGTGCCGAGGCTGACGACGACGACCGCGGTCAGCAACGGCGCGAGACGGAGTACGGCGGTGGCCCGCGACCCGGGTCGCAGGGCCAGCCGGCGCTCGGCCCGCTCCCGCAGCCGCATCACGACCACGCCGACCACGGCCAGCGTGGTCGCCATGCCGAGCCCGAAGGCCACGACCAGTGCGACGCCGAACCACGGGTGCCCGAGCGCGATCGCACCCAGCAGGACCAGCACCGCGGACGGGCTGGGCAGCAGCCCACCGGCCAGCCCCATCGCGACCAGCCCGCGCCGGGAGATGGTCCCGTGGGCGACCGCGACCGGGGCGAGCCCGTGCACGTGCTCATGGTCGCCGTCGTGGTCGTGCTGGTTCAGCTCGTGGTGGTGCGGGTCGCCGTGCTCGTGCGGGTGCCCGTGCTCGTGGTCGTCCGGCTGGGTGACCACCGCCACCTCCGGCCGGACCAGCGTCGCGACCGAGCCGCCCCCCACCGGCAGCACAGCCACCGGCAGCGGTCCGTGGCTGTGCGCCCGCCCCAGCGGCCCGTGCCGGTGCGTGCCGTCGCCGCCCCCCGGCGTACCCCCAGATCCACCAGCGCTGCCCGAGCCACCCGTTCGCCGCCGGGCGGCTTCCCGGAGCAGCGTGA
>DASYEF010000109.1:0-9821 GCA_036499185.1 Actinomycetes bacterium
CTGTGTGCCACTGCGGAGGTGGTTGTCTGACAATCCCGCTTGTCAGAGACCTAAGACGCCTTGCTGACCGAGGACGTGTTGAAGTCGGGGACCCGCCAGGTGGGCATCGCGGTGCGGGTGAAGTAGTCGCCGAACTCGCGGGCCAGGGTCCGCTCGGTGAGGCCGACCTCGGAGAGTCGCCCGAGCAGGTCGACCGGGCTCTCGTTGAACCGGAAGTTGTTCACCTCGGCGACGACCTCGCCGCCCTCGACAAGGTAGACCCCGTCGCGGGTCAGGCCGGTGAGCAGCAGGGTCTGCGGATCGACCTCTCGGATGTACCACAGGCAGGTCAGCAGCAAACCGCGGTCGGTGGCCGCGATCATGTCGTCCAGCCCGCGGGTCGAGTCGGCGGAGGACATCAGCAGGTTGTCGACGCCCGGGGTGTAGGGCAGGCCGGTGATGTCAGCCGAGTGCCGCGTCTGGATCAGCGCCTGCAGCTCGCCGTCGCGGATCCAGTCGGTCTCGCGCAGCGGCGTCCCGTTGTCGAACACCGACTGGGCCGAGCCCGACGAGGTCGCCATCAGCACGGGGTCGCACTCGAGGCCCGGCGCCGCCGGGTCGCTCCAGATCCGCAGCGGCTTGTCGGCCAGTCGCTCACCGACCCGGGTGCCGCCGCCCTGCCGGCTGAACACGGTGCGTCCGTCGTCGGCGTCCCGGGCCACGGCGGTCCAGTAGAGATAGGCGAGCAGGTCGGCCACGGCGCTGGGTGGGAGCAGCGTCTCGAACCGACCGGCGTCGAGCTCGACCCGGCGGCCCGCCCAGCCGAGCCGGCGCGCGAGGTCGGCGTCCACGGCGGTCATGTCGACGTCGGAGAAGTCCCGGGTGCTGTGCCCGATCCACGAGGAGCGCGACCAGTCGGCGGTCTTGCCGGTCACCTCGATCCGGCCGGTGGGCTGCACGTGCCGGACCCGGACACCGGTCGACATCCCGAGGTAGGTCGTGAAGACCTGGTGCTCGGCGAAGCCGTACAGCTCCCGGCCGGCCGAGCGGGCCTCGCCGAAGACGGAGCCCAGCGTCGCCGCCAGGTCGGTGAAGATACCGATCGACGTCTCGGCCGGAGCGTCGTCCCAGGCCTGTCCCGACTCGGGTACGTCGGACCCGTCGATCAGCGGATGGGCGTCGTCAGCCGGCCGGCCGTGCTCGGCCCGCTGCTCGGCCTCGCGCACGAGGGCCTCGACCTCGTCGAGCGCGACGTTGCTGCGGGACACGACACCGGTCGCGATCCCCTCGCCGGCGGGGGCGGTCGCGATGACGGTCAGGCTGCGGCTGCGCATCACGCCGTTGGTGGTCAGGGTGTTCGCGGCCCAGCGGAGGTTCGCCTCACTGGACTCCTGGGCGATCACGATGCACCCCTGGGTGCGCGAGAGCTGCAGGGCGCGCTCGACGACGTCCTGGGTCGACACGTCCGTGCTGGTCGCGCTCATCGTCCGGCCTCCGACTGGGTGTTGAGGATCCGCACGCCGCGGAACAGGGTCGACGGGGCGCCGTGGCTGACGGCGGCGACCTGGCCGGGTTGGCCCTTGCCGCAGTTGAACGCGCCCCCGAGGTAGTAGGTCTGCGGTCCGCCGACCGCCTCGAGCGACCCCCAGAAGTCGGTGGTCGTGGCCTGGTAGGCGACGTCGCGCAGCTGGCCGGCGAGCTGCCCGTTCTCGATCCGGAAGAAGCGCTGCCCGGTGAACTGGAAGTTGTAGCGCTGCATGTCGATCGACCACGACTTGTCGCCCACGATGTAGATCCCGCGGTCCACCCGCGCGATCAGCTCGTCGGTCGAAGGTCCGTCCGGGGCCGGCTGCAGCGACACGTTGGCCATCCGCTGCATGGGCACATGGCCGGGGGAGTCGCCGAACGCGCAGCCGTTCGAGCGCCCGAACCCCTTGAGCTGGGCCATCGCCCGGTCCAGCTGGTAGCCGACCAGGATGCCGTCCTTCACGATGTCCCACTGCTGCCCGGCCACGCCCTCGTCGTCCCAGCCGATCGTGGCCAGGCCGTGCTCGGCCACGCGGTCACCGGTGATGTTCATGACCGGCGAGCCGTACTTCAGCGTCCCGAGCTGGTCGAAGGTCGCGAAGGAGGTGCCGGCGTAGTTGGCCTCGTAGCCCAGCGCCCGGTCCAGCTCGGTGGCGTGCCCGATCGACTCGTGGATCGTGAGGTAGAGGTTGGTGGGGTCGATCACCAGGTCGTAGGCGCCGCCCTCGACGCTGGGCGCCCGCAGCTTCTCCGTCAGGTGCTCGGGCAGCTCGTCGAGCTCGGCCGCCCAGTCGTGGCCGGTCCCCGTGAGGTACTCCCACCCGCGCGCCGCGGGCGCGGCGAGGGTCCGCATCGTGTCGAACCGACCGGACTCCTTGTCGATGCCGACCGCCTCCAGGTGGCAGTTGATCCGCATCCGCTGCTGGGTCGTCATGGTGCCCGCGAGGTCGGCGTAGAACTTGTTCTCGACCACCGAGTGCACGGAGGCATCGGCGTGGGCCACGATGTCGTGCGCCAGCAGCCCGGCGCTCCAGTCGGCGAGCAACGAGACCTTGTCCGAGTCCGGCACACCGAACGGGTCGATGTCGTACGGCGACACATAGGTCACGTCGCCGTAGGTGGGCTCCGGCGCGAGCTCGACCCGCTGGGTGGACAGCGGCCGGCTGACCCTGGCGACCTCGACCGCCTGCTCCGCGACCCGTTCCGCCGCCTCCGGCGTCAGGTCCACGTGCGAGGCGAAGCCCCAGGTCCCGTCGTGCACGACCCGCACCGCGAACCCGATGTCGTCGCCTTCGGCGGTGCCGTCCAGCCGGGCGTCGTGCAGGGCGAGCCGGGAGTCGCGGATCCGCTCGATGCGGATGTCGGCGTGCTCGGCCCCCAGCTCGCGGGCCCGGGTCAGCGCGGCGTCGGCCAGCCGGCGCAGTGGCAGGTCGGTGAAGGCCGCGTCGATCTCGGGCACAGGGGTCTCCTCGGAGCTCAGGGTCAGGCCGGCAGGGTCGGGTCGAGCAGCAGCTTGCCCTGGGTCCGGCGAGCGGCCAGGTCCTGGTGCGCGCGGCGGGCGTGCTCGAGGGGGTAGCGACCTCCCGGTACGGCGCGCAGGCGGCCGGCCGCGTGCAGGTCCAGCAGCTCCTCCATGGCCGGGCGCAGGCCGCCCGGCAGGCGCAGCGCGTGCACCAGCCAGAAGCCGACCACCGCGCGCGACGACGCGATCAGGCGGGCCGGCTGCACGGGGGTGGGCGGCACCCGCGAGGCCACGCCGTAGGTCACCAGCCGGCCGAACGCGGCGAGCGCCGCGAGCGACGCGTCGAACACCCGGCCGCCGGCCAGCTCCAGCACGACGTCCACGGGGCGGCCGTCGTTGGCCTCGCGGATGGCGTCCCGCAGGTCGGTCGGATCGCCGGCGGGCGGGCCGGGATCGAGCGCGACGTCCGCGCCGAGGTCGCGGGCCAGGTCGCGCTTCTCCGTCGAGGACGCGGTCGCGATCACGCGGCTCGCCCCCCACTCCCGGGCGAGCTGCACGGCCAGGCTGCCGACGCCGCCGGCTGCCCCGTGGATGAGGACGGACTCGCCCGGCACGAAGCGGGCGCTGGTACGCAGCAGGTGCCACGCGGTCGTCCCCTGCAGGATGAACGCCAGCGCCGTGGTGTCGTCGACCTCGTCGGGCAGCGCGAAAGTGGTCGCCGGGTGCGCGAGCACCTGCTCGGCGTACCCGCCGTTGGTCACCAGGGCGACGACTCGGCGCCCGTCGGCGTCGCGCCCGACCACCTCCGCGCCCGGTACGAACGGCAGCGTCTGCGGTGCGAGGTAGTCGTCGGCCACCTGGTGGGTGTCGGCGTAGTTGATGCCAGCCGCCTCGACGTCGAGCAGGAGGCGCGGGCTCTCCGGCTCGGGCACGGGCAGGTCGACCAGCTCGAGGACCTCGGGGCCCCCGAACCGACTCACCTGGATGGCGCGCATCGGTGCTGACCCTAACCCGAGCGGGTACGCCGACCCGAGCCAGTTCCGCGCGGGTGGGGTGCGCGTCGGCCCGGCCCGGGCGGCCCGATAGCCTCGCCTCCCGTGAGCGAGCAGACCACGCAGGCGCCGGCGGGGCGTTCCGTGCTCGTGACCGGCGGGAACCGGGGCATCGGGCTGGCCATCGCGCGCGCCCTGGCGGCCGGCGGCGACCGCGTCACCGTGACCTACCGCTCCGGCGGGCCGCCGGAGGGACTGGCCGGGGTGCGCTGCGACGTCACCGACCCCGCCTCGGTCGACGCAGCCTTCGACGAGGTCGAAGCGGCACAGGGTCCCGTCGAGGTCCTCGTCGCGAACGCCGGCGTGACCCGCGACCAGCTGATCATGCGGATGTCCGAGGAGGACTTCGCCACCGTGCTCCAGACGAACCTCGCAGGGTCCTGGCGGGTCGCCAAGCGGGCCTCCAAGGGAATGCTCCGGCTGCGCCGCGGCCGCGTCGTCTTCATCTCCTCGGTCGTCGGGCTGCTCGGCTCCGCGGGGCAGAGCAACTACGCCGCCTCGAAGGCCGGGCTGGTCGGGCTCGCCCGGTCCCTCGCCCGCGAGCTGGGCTCGCGGGGCATCACCTACAACGTGGTCACGCCGGGATTCGTCGAGACCGACATGACCGCCGAGCTGCCGCCCGACCTGCAGGAGACCTACCGGTCGCAGATCCCGCTGGGCCGGTTCGCGACGCCGGACGAGGTGGCCCGTGTGGTGCGGTTCCTGGCCAGCGAGGAAGCGGCCTATGTGACCGGCGCGGTGGTGCCGGTGGACGGCGGACTGGGAATGGGGCACTGATGGGCATCCTGGACGGCAAGCGGATCCTGGTGACCGGTGTCCTGATGGAGACCTCGATCGCGTTCCACGTGGCGCGAGTCGCGCAGGAGCAGGGCGCCGAGCTGGTGCTCACCTCCTTCGGCCGGACCAGCCGGATCACGCAGACCATCGCGAAGCGGCTCCCCACGACGCCGCCGATCATCGAGCTGGACGCGTCCAGTGCCGAGGACTTCGCCGCGCTGCCGGACCGGGTGCGTGAGCACGTCGACGGGCTCGACGGCGTCCTGCACTCGATCGGCTTCGCCCCCGAGGCGGCGCTGGGCGGCAACTTCCTCAACACCGAGTGGCCCGACGTCGCGACCGCGCTGCAGATCTCGGCGTACTCGCTCAAGGCGCTGGCCGTGGCGGCGCAGCCGTTGATGCCGGACGGCGGCTCGGTCGTCGGGCTCACCTTCGACGCGTCGCTGGCGTGGCCCAAGTACGACTGGATGGGTGTGGCCAAGGCAGCGTTCGAGTCGACCGCGCGCTACCTGGCCCGCGACCTGGGCCCCAAGAACATCCGGGTGAACCTGGTCGCGGCCGGGCCGCTGCAGAGCACCGCGGCGAAGTCGATCCCTGGTTTCGACGAGCTCAAGGACGTGTGGACCACGCGCGCACCGCTGGCCTGGGACATGCGCGACTTCGAGCCGGCCGCGAAGGCCTGCGTCGCGCTGCTGTCCGACTGGTTCCCGCGCACGACGGGGGAGATCGTGCACGTCGACGGCGGCGTGCACGCCATGGGCGCCTAGCCGGGCCGGGGGTGGACCAGGTGCCTCACCCCGACGGTGCCGAGCCTGCCGACCTCGAGCGCCGGCCGGCCCTGGTCGAGCTGCGGCTCCTCGACGGCGCCAACCTGTACTTCCCACGGCCCGCCGTCCGGCTCACCCTCGACGTGTCGGGCCTGCTCGCGCTGGACGCCGACCACGCCGGTGCCCTCGCCGCCGCACTGGGCCTCCCGGCCAGCCGGCCGGGGACGCCGGGCACGGCCCTGCGCCAGCGGTTCGCCTTGCGGGTGGTCACGACCGTCGTACGCCGGGTGGCGCAGGGCAGCGGTACGACGCGGCTCGCGGTGCGCACCCGTCCGACGGGCGACCTGAACCGGGTGGTCGTGTCCTACCCGTGGCGGCATCGCAACCGGGCCCAGGCTCTCGGGCACGCCGTCGCGGGCGTCCTCGATGCGATTCCGGTGGACGACGTCGACGGCGCACTCGATGCGGCCGCCACCCACGTCAGCCTCGCTGACCTCGGGGAGGCCGCCGCGACGCGCCGGCCGCAGGTGCCCGTGGTCGCCGTCACCGGCACCAACGGCAAGACCACGACCTCACGGCTGGTGGCCCGGATGGGCCGCTGCGCGGGTCTCGTCGTGGGCTGGTCCTCCACCGACGGCGTGTACGTCGACGGCGAGCTGGTGGAGGCGGGGGACTACTCCGGCCCGAGCGGCGCGGGCCGGGTGCTGGACGACCCCCGCGTCCAGCTCGCCGTGACCGAGACCGCGCGCGGCGGCATCCTGCTGCGCGGGCTCGGCGTCGCGCACAACGACGTGTCCGTGGTCACCAACGTCAGCGCGGACCACCTCGGTCTACAGGGTGTCGACACCGTCGACCAGCTCGCCGAGGTGAAGGCTGTCGTGACCCGGGTGACCCGCGCCACCGGGTGGGTCGTGCTCAACGGCGACGACCCACGCACGTTCGCGATGCGTCTCGGCGTACGCGCCCGGGTATGCGTCTTCTCCCGCGACCCGGACTCGCCGGCGCTGCGCACGGTGCTGTCCTCCGGCGGCCGGGCCGTCACGCTGCTCGACGGGATGCTCACCGTGCTGGACGCGGGTCGCGAGCCGGACCCGCTGGTCGCGGTCGTCGACGTCCCGATGACACTGTCCGGCCTCTCACACGTCAACGTCGAGAACGCCCTGGCGGCGACGGGTGCCGGGCTCGGCGTGGGCCTGCCGCGCGACGCGGTCGTGGACGCGCTGCGCACGTTCGCTCCTGGACCTGAGGACAACCCCGGACGGATGAACGTGTACGACGTGGGCGCCGTCACCGTGGTGGTCGACCTGGCCCACAACGAGGCCGGCGTGACCGCCCTGGTCGAGGTCCTGACCGGCCTGCGGGCGCCGGGTGCCGCGGTGCGCCTGGTCATGGGCTCGCCCGGAGACCGGACCGACGACATCATCACCGGGATCGGCGAGCTCGCGGCCCGTGGGGCGGACCAGGTCGTCATCGCGCACAAGGAGCACTACCTGCGCGGCCGGGACCCCGACCGGCTCGCGGCGCTGCTGCGGGCCGGCGCCGCGGCGGTCGGCGTGACCGACGTCCCGGTCCACCCGACCGAGCTGGCCGGCTTGCAGGCCCTGGTCGCCGACGCCGCGCCCGGTGACGTCGTGGGGCTGATGTGCCACGCGGAGCGCGGCGAGGTGGAGGCCTGGCTTCGAGATGCGGGGGCGACCGTGACCGGACCTGAGCAGATCCGCGCCAAGGTCCTTGCGGCGCGTGGCGAGGTCGAGGTCGACGGCGCGCACGGATCGGCCTAGGTTCACAAGCGCCGACGGCATCGACCCGCCGGCCGGACCACAGGAGGTCAGCCATGTTCGTTCAGGTCATCGAGGGACGCGTCAGCGACGCCGAGGCCGTGCACGCCGAGATGGACGGCTGGGTCCGCAGCCTGGCCCCGGGCGCGAAGGGGTGGCTCGGCTCGACGGCGGGAGTCACCTCGTCCGGTCAGCTGATCGCGACCGCGCGCTTCGAGTCCGAGGAGGCGGCCCGGGCCAACAGTGACCGGCCCGAACAGGGGGAGTGGTGGGCCCGGATGGAGGGCCTGTTCATCGACGAGCCGTCGTTCCACGACAGCGTCGCGGTCGACGTCGAGCTCCCGGGGGACCCGTCGGGCGCCGGCTTCGTCCAGGTCATGCGCGGCCGCACCAGCGATCACGAGAAGGTGCGCGAGATCATGTCGGCCCACGCGGACGAGCGGGCGAAGGCGCGTCCCGACGTCCTCGGGATGCTCGCCGTGTCCCACGCCGGCGGCGCCTACACGGTCGTCATCTACTTCACCTCGGAGGCCGAGGCCCGCGAGGGCGAGAAGCGCGAGATGCCTGCCGAGCTGCAGGAGCAGATGGCCGCGATGGCGGCCCTCGAGGTGGGTCAGCCCCGGTTCTACGACTTCAGCGAGCCCTGGATCTACTCGGCCTGACCTACTCGGCCTGATCTGAAGGTGCCGGCGACCCTGCCGGCAGGACGGGGGCATCCGGGTCGCCGACGGCCTCGCCGACGTGGGCGCCGGCCTGGGCCTGGTGCGACATGGTCTCGAGCTCCGCGAGTACGTCGGCGTGCTTGTCGACGCAGAGCACGACGAGGTCACCCGGGTTGGCGCGGGCCATCGCGTGGTGCACGGCGGGGATCTCCTCGAGGACGATCTCGACCTGCTTGCACCGGGCGCCACGGGTCATCGCCTCGCGGGCGCCGTCGGCGACCAGCCCGGCGACGACGCCGCGCTCGCGACCGCGCAGGGCGAGGTCTTCCCGCGCGATGAGGACGTCGAAGTGCTCCGCGGCGACCGCGCCCAGCTCGCGCATGTCCTCGTCGCGGCGGTCACCCGCCGTGGCGACGACCCCGATGCGCTGGGGCTTGGCGAGCTCGGACGTCTGCTGGGCACTGGCCGCGAGCTGCTCGACGAAGTCACCGAGCATCCGCATCCCCGGCGCGTTGTGGCAGTAGTCGACGATGACGTTCGCTCCCGCCACGTCGATCTGGTTCAGCCGGCCGGGCGACAGGTAGTAGGACGTCGTGAACGTCCGCAGGCCCTGCCGGATGTCGTGCAGGTGGGCTCCGGCCGCGAAGGCGGCACCGGCCGCGGCCAGGGAGTTCGCCACGTTCATCTTCGCCTTGCCGCTGAACGTCGCCGGCAGCAGGTGGGTCCACGCCAGCGGCATGGTGCGCCGGCCCTGCCGTAAGACGATCATCTCTCCGAGGTCGCTGCGCTCCAGCACGACGGCGCGGCCCCCGCGCCGGCAGTGCTCGTCGATCATCTCCGCGGTCTCGCTGCCAGCCTCGGCCATCGAGAACCACACGACCTCGCCCGAGCACTTCCGGCGCATCACCCGGACCAGCTCGTCGTCGGCGTTGAGCACCGCGAAGCCGTCGCGAGGCACGGCCTCGACGATGACGGCCTTGACCTGCGCCAGCTGCTCGAGGGTGTCTATGCCGCGCATCCCCAGGTGGTCGGGTGCGACGTTGAGCACGACCGCGACGTCGTTGCGCTGGTAGCCCAGGCCCTCGCGCAGGATGCCGCCCCGCGCGACCTCGAAGACCGCGAAGTCGACCCGCGGGTTCTGCAGCACCATCCGCGCGGACTTCGGCCCGCTGGCGTCGGCCCGGATCAGCAGCCGCTCGTCGATGACGATGCCGTCGGTGGAGGTCATGCCGACCTTGCGGCCCATCCCCTTGAAGACGTGGGCGATCATCCGCGCCGTCGTTGTCTTGCCGTTCGTGCCGGTGACCGCGACGATCGGGATGCGGCTCGCCGTACCCGGCGGGAACAGCGAGTCGACCACCGGCTTGGCCACGAACTGGGCGTCGCCGACGGTGGGGTGCGTGTGCATCCGGAAGCCTGGAGCCGCGTTGACCTCGCAGATGGCGCCGCCCGTCTCGCGCACCGGCTCGGCGATGTCGGGGGAGATGAAGTCGATCCCGGCGACGTCCAGCCCCACGACGCGGGCGGCCTCCTCGGCGATCTCGATGTTGTCCGGGTGCGCCTCGAGCGTGCGGTCGATCGAGATTCCGCCGGTCGACATGTTGCCGGTCAGCGTGAGCTTGACCAGCGTTCCCTCTGGCGGCACGTCCTCCATCACCAAGCCCTGCTCGGCGACCAACTCGATCGCCGCGTCGTCGACCTTGATCCGGGTCAGCACCTTCTCGTGGCCGACGCCACGGCGCGGGTCGGCGTTCGCGGTGTCGACGAGCTGCTCCACGGTCGACGTACCGTCTCCGGTCACCGAGGCCGGCACGCGC
>DASYEF010000110.1:0-8724 GCA_036499185.1 Actinomycetes bacterium
AGCGGATTCGGTGTCTCCCTCGAACTTCCGGCGGCGCTCCGACCGGTTTGCTCGGACAAGATTCTCAGCGCCCGATGACCGGCCCGTGCGTGCTGATCGTGGACGACCATGCACTCGTGGCACAGACGCTGGCACTGGCGCTGCGCACCCGGGCGATCCAGGCGACCGTTGCCGCCGATCTCCGTTCCAGGGCTGTGCTCGATCTCGTTCTGGCCACCCGCCCGCAGCTGGTGCTCCTGGACCTGGATCTTGGCGCCGGTGCCGACGGCACCGAGTTGGTGCCCGGACTCAGGGCAACGGGCACTCGCGTCCTGGTCGTGACGGGGACCACCGACCGGTTCCGGCTGGCCGCGACGGTGGCGGCGGGGGCGGTCGGCTGGGTCGACAAGTCGCTGGGGTTCGACGAGCTGGTCGATGCCGTCGAGCAGGTCGCCTGCGGCGGCGAGATCATCGGCTTCCGGGAGCGATGCGAGCTGCTCGCCGAGTTCCGGGCGGGGCAGGCGGAGCGATCCGAGCTGCGCGTTCGAATGGGGACCCTCGCCGTTCGCGAGAACCTTGTCCTCCGCCGCCTCGCCGCCGGGCTGCAGGCAGAGGCGATCGCCGTCGAGTTCCATGTGTCGGTGCACACAGTCCGGGCCCAGATCCGCTCGATCCACCGGAAGCTCGACGTCACATCACAGCTCGCCGCGGTGGCAGTCGCCCGGTCGGCTTCGGAGATGGGGGTCCACCCACCGCTGGACGATCTCACGGACTCGTGTCGCCGCCGGCCAGAGCCGACGCCCCGGCGCTGCGACGACGCCGCAGGAGCATGAGGGCGGGGAACCCGACCAGGGTGACCACGAGGGCGAACGGTGTCACGGCGCCCAGCACCGTCAGCGCCACGGTGACGGCTGCTGCGAAGGCGTCCCAACCGCCCTTCAGACCGGCGACGAAGCCGAGTTCCCGGTGGTGCGCCGGCTGGACCGGCGCGACGTGGTGCGCCGGCGTCACGAGGGTCACGGCGACCGTGGCCAGGTCGGTGAGCCCCGCCAGGGCCTTCTGCTGCGCCTGCAGCGACTCCAGGTCGGACTCCCGCTGCGAGAGCTCCGACTCGATGCGCACCACCTCGCCGACGGTCGTGGCACGCGACAGCAGGGTGCGCACCCGAGCGACGCTGGCCTGCGCGGACCGGACCCGGCTGTCCACGTCGGCGACCTGGGTCGTCACGTCCTCGGCGCTGCGGCTCCGGTCCAGCTCGCGACCGAGGTCGCCCAGGGCGTCGAGGGTGTGACCGAAGTCGGCGGGCGGCACCCGGAGGGTCAGCGTGGCCTGGCCGTAGCCGCGGTGCCGTGGGTCCTCGGTGGTTTGCTCCTGCGCCACCAGACCTCCGGAGCCGTTGGCCAGCGCCTCGGCCCGGTTGACGGCGTCGGTCAGGTCCTGGACGCGGACCGTGATCGAGCCCGTGTAGACGATGGAGCGGGTGACCGGGACGATCCGCGCCGCAGTGTTGGTGACGGCGCCGTTTCCGAAGGCTGACTGGCCGCTGCTCTTCGCCGGGCCGGCGGTGGCCGGCGCGGCGGCGCGGGGCGCCGAGTCGAGCGCCGCGGACCCGGCGGTGTTGGCGCCGCCGCCTCCGGAGCTGCCACTGGAGCAGGCGGACAGTGCGACGACGACCACCGCGGCGGACGCGGCCAGCGCGGACAGGTGACGGGAGCGGCTCATCGCTGACCTCCATGGGGGACGACCGGTGGTGCGACGCGGCGTGCTGCCGACCGGTTCCGGGGCCAAGGTCGCGGTCCGGTCACGATCTGCGAAGGTGGCGCCGTGCCCGAGCCGAGCAGCCGCCACGTCGTCGTGGTCGGCGCCGGCATCGCCGGGCTCGCCGCGGCCGCCGCGCTGCGAGTCGCCGGCCCGGGTGTGCGGGTGACCGTCCTCGAGGCGTCCTCCCGGGTGGGCGGCAAGCTGCGGGTCAGCGAGCTGGCCGGCGTACCGGTGGACGAGGGAGCCGAGTCGCTGCTGCTGCGCCGGCCGGAGGCTGTGGACCTCGCCCGCGCGGCCGGCCTCGGCGACGACCTCGAAGACGCCGCGACGACGTCGGCCGGCGTCTGGTCCCGCGGCCGGCTCCGGCGGTTGCCTGCGGCCACCGTGATGGGCGTGCCCAGTGACCTGCGGGCGTTGGCAGCGAGCGGTCTGCTGACGGCCCGCGAGCTGGCTCGGGTGCCGGTCGACGCGTGGCTCCCGCGGACGCCGTACGGCGACGACGTGACCGTCGGGGCCTACGTCGCCGCCCGGATGGGCCGGGCGGTCGTGGACCGGGTCGTGGAGCCGTTGCTGGGGGGCGTCTACGCGGGTCGCGCCGGCGAGCTGTCGCTGGACGCGACCGTGCCGCAGCTGGCGCCCTACGCCCGCGAGGAGCGCTCGCTGCTGACCGCAGCGCGGGCCAGCCGGGCCGCTGCCCCGGCCGCTGACGGGGCGGTGTTCGGCGCCCCACGCGGCGGGGTCGGACGGCTGCCGGACGCCGTGGCCCGGCTCTCCGGAGCGACCGTCCGGACCGGTGCCACGGTGCGCGAGCTGCACCGCCGCCCTGGCGGCTGGCGGTTGGTCATCGGTGCGACCCGCTCGCCCGAGGAGGTGCTGGCCGACGGCGTCGTGCTGGCCGTGCCCGCTGCGCCGGCGGCCCGGTTGCTGCGACCCCATGCCGCGGCGGCCGCCTCGGACCTGGCCCAGGTCCGCTACTCCTCGATGGCCGTCGTCGCGCTGGCCTTCCCCGGCTCGGCCTTCCGGACGGCGCCGAGCGGCTCCGGGTTCCTCGTGCCGCCGGTCGAGGGGCGCTCGGTGAAGGCCGTGACGTTCACCTCCACGAAATGGGGCTGGTACGCGACGGCGGCGCCGGACCTCGTCCTCGTGCGGGCCTCCGTCGGCCGGCTGGGGGAGGAGGCCCTCCTGCAGCGCGACGACGAGGACCTGATCGACCTGGTGCTGGCCGATCTCACCGACCTGGTCGGGGTCACCGACCCGCCGGTGGATGCACGCGTCACCCGCTGGGGCGGTGGCCTGCCGCAGTACGCGGTCGGTCATCGCACCCGGGTCGAGCGGATCCGGACAGCCGTGGCGGAGCTGCCCGGGCTGACGGTCGCGGGTGCGCAGTACGAGGGCGTCGGCGTACCTGCCTGCATCGGATCCGGCCAGCGGGCGGCCGCCGACCTCCTGCGACAATGGGAGGCATGACCAGCACGCGGCCGAAGGCGCGCAACCTCAACCAGGTCATCCGCTACACGATGTGGTCGGTGTTCCGGGTGCGGGACCGGCTGCCGGAGGACCGCGCGACGCTGGCCACCGAGGTGGACGCCCTGCTCGACCAGCTGGCCGCCAAGGACGTCGTCACCCGCGGCACCTACGACGTGAGCGGTCTGCGGGCCGACGCCGACTTCATGGTCTGGTGGCACGCGGAGAGTTCCGACGACCTGCAGGACGCCTACGCGCGGTTCCGGCGTACCGCGCTCGGCGCGCTGTGCGAGCCGGTGTGGTCGTCTATGGCGCTTCATCGTCCGGCGGAGTTCAACAAGAGCCACGTCCCGGCGTTCCTTGCCGACGAAGAGCCGCGCGCCTACCTGTGCGTCTACCCGTTCGTGCGCTCGTACGACTGGTACCTGCTGCCGGACGAGGAGCGGCGCGCCATGCTCGCCGAGCACGGCCAGCAGGCCCGGGGGTTCCCCGACGTCCGGGCCAACACGGTCGCGTCGTTCGCACTCGGCGACTACGAGTGGATGCTCGCCTTCGAGGCAGACGAGCTGCACCGGATCGTGGACCTGATGCGCGAGCTGCGGGCGTCGCGCGCCCGCCTGCACGTGCGCGAGGAGGTGCCGTTCTACACCGGGCGGCGCCGGCCGGTCAGCGAGCTCGTGGCGGCGATGCCGTGAGCCGACGGTGAGCGCCTCACCCCACGGCACGGACGGTCACGACTCCGGGGCCCGACCGGCCGATCACCCGGCCGACCACGACCACGACCTCACTGCCGAGGAGTCGGCGCCGGGCGCGACCACCGTGGTGGAGCCCCGGCAGGTGTCCGATCTGCCGGCGCGACCTGGTCCCGATGATGAACCGGCTCCTCGTCGCCGGATCCGCGACGAGATCGGCGCCCGCTCTCGGCTGATCGCCGTGCTGCTGACAGCGTCCTTCCTCTACATCGTGGTCGACATCTTCGTGAAGGGCCCGCTCACCCAGCTCGACATCCAGCTGCACAACTGGGACGGCCAGACCGAGATCCCGTCGCTGGACCGGGCCGCCTGGGTCTACGACAAGATGGGCCAGCGCTCGGTGCTCGTGCCGATCCTGCTCGTCGTTGCCGGTGTCTTCGCCCGGCGCCACCGCACCTGGCGCCCCGTGGTCCTCGCGGCGATGTCGTTCCTGGTCCTCAATGTCGTCGTCGGCGCGATGAAGCTGGTCATCGGCCGGGCGCAGACCGAGACCGGCAGCCCAGACGTGCTCACCGGCGGCGTCATCTTCCCGTCGGGGCACTCGTCGAACATGGTGCTCACCGGCGGCGTGATCGTGTACCTGTTCCTGCGCTACGCCCGCAACCCGCCGCTGCGCGTAATTGCCGGCGTCTGGGCGGTGCTCACCACCCTGACCTGCCTGACCAGCCTGTACATCGGCAGCCACTGGCTCACCGACCTGGTCGCGGGAGCGCTGGTCGGCGGCCTCCTGCTGCAGTCGGTCATCCTCTTCGACATCGCGACCAAGGACGTGCGTTACACGCGGCCCTGGTGGTGGCGGCGGACCGTCGCGCTACTGCCGTTCCTCGAGACGGATCGAGACCGAGTTGATGCAGTAGCGGTCACCGGTGGGCGTCTGGGGGGCGTCGTCGAAGACGTGCCCGAGGTGCGACCCGCACCGGGCACAGCGGGCCTCGACGCGACGCATGCCGAGTGACCGGTCCTCGATCAGCTCGACCGCATCGCCCTCACGCGGCTGGTAGAACGACGGCCAGCCGCAGTGCGAGTCGAACTTCGCGTCGCTGGTGAACAGCTCGGCACCGCAGGCCCGGCAGCTGTAGACGCCGACGGTCTTGGTGTCCGTGTACTCGCCGGTGAAGGGACGCTCGGTGCCGGCCTGGCGGAGCACGCGGTACTCCTCCGGGCTGAGCTCGGTGCGCCACTCCTCCTCGGTCTTCTGCACCGGGTAGGAGGTGGTCGTCGGTTCGGCGGTGGTCTTGTCCTTGCGGAACATGCCTCGACCGTACGTCGTCGCCGCGTCCGATGCCTTACGCCCCGGTAACGTGCCGGGCATGGCGTCACCGTTCGTGGAGATCGAGGTCGGCCCGCGCACCGTCAAGGTGACCAACCCCGACAAGGTGCTGTTCCCCGATGTCGGGATCACCAAGAGGGAGCTGGTCGACTACTACGTCTCGGTCGGTGACGGGATCCTTCGGGCGCTCTTCGAGCGGCCGGTCACCCTCGAGCGGTGGACCACGGGTGTCCACGAGGGAGTCCGGCTGGCGACCCGCGCCGACGGGCGGGGCGCGGACGCGTTCTACCAGAAGAGGATCAGCAAGGGTGCCCCCGACTGGGTCGAGACCGCCCGCATCGCCTTCCCCTCCGGCCGCACCGCCGACGAGGTGTGCCCGGTCGAGCTGGCGACCGTCGCATGGTGTGCCCAGCAGAACACCATCACGTTCCACCCCTGGCCGGTCCGTCGCGCCGACGTGGAGCACCCCGACGAGCTGCGCATCGACCTGGACCCGCAGCCGGGCACCGACTTCTCCGATGCCGTGGAGGTCGCGGGAGTCGCTCGCGAGGTCTTCGCCGAGCTCGGCTGGCGCGGGTTCCCCAAGACGTCGGGCAACCGCGGTGTCCACATCTACGTGCGGGTCGAGCCGCGGTGGACCTTCACCGACGTTCGGCACGCCGCCATCGCCTTCGGCCGCGAGCTGGAGCGCCGGATGCCCGGCCGCGTGACCACCAAGTGGTGGAAGGAAGAGCGCGGCGAGACCATCTTCGTCGACTACAACCAGAACGCGCGCGACCGGACGATCGCGTCGGCGTACTCGGTGCGCCCGCTCCCGCACGCGCCGGTGTCCGCGCCGTTGGAGTGGGACGAGCTTCCCGACACCGACCCCCGGGAGCTGACCGTGCGCACGATGCCGGCGCGGTTCGCCGAGAAGGGCGACCTCCAGCGCGAGATCGACGACGTCGCGCATGACCTGACGCCGCTGCTGGAGTGGTTCGAGCGCGACGAGCGCGACCACGGTCTCGGGGACATGCCCTACCCCCCGGACTACCCCAAGATGCCCGGCGAGCCCAAGCGGGTGCAGCCGAGCAAGGACCGCGACCGGCCGCGCGACTGAGGTGTGCTGACGTGGCACCTAGGCGGTCGAAGAGATAGTTCCGGTCGTCGTGTTTGTCCCCTGCGGAGTGGGTGACACCTGCGGGAGTCGTGACCGCGGCCACCCGCCTGGGTGGTGCGCCTGCCGCACGGCGACGGGGCGAACGTGTGCTGTCGACGTCGTCACGATGCTGCGCGACCTCGTGTCGCGCCGAGCGGTGCAGTCCTGCTCGAAGACAAAGGGGAACCCAGATGTTCGGACGAACCTCCCGCGTGCTGGCCGCCACGGTCACGCTCGCCATCGTCGGGCTCGTCGGCGGCGCCGGCGCCCAGTCGGCCTCGGCGCAGACCAACCAGTCGATCACCAACCAGTTCGGCTCCTTGAAGGTCAGCAAGGTGACCGGCACGTCCGCCCACGGCACCACGTTCGCGGGCCACTACAGCGTGAACCGGTTCGTCACGACCGACAGCGGCAAGACCAAGGCCGTCGGCAAGCTGACCGGCACGCTGACGAAGAAGAACGGCAAGACCGAGCAGGTGACCGAGAAGGGCGTGCGGATGCCGGTACGTCCGGCCGCGTCCTCCGTCTCGAGCACGCCGGCCGCCACGGGCACCGTGACACCGCAGGTAACCGGCTGCCAGATCCTCGACCTGGTTCTCGCCCCGCTCGACCTCGACCTGCTCGGTCTCGTCGTGCACCTCGATCGGGTGCATCTCAACATCACCGCGGTGCCGGGCGCGGGTGAGCTGCTCGGCAACCTGCTGTGCGGGGTGGCCGGTCTGCTCGACAGCAGCCAGCTGCTCAACCTCGGAACCGTGCTGACGAACCTGCTCAACGCGATCCTGGGCATCCTCAACGCCTAGCGGTCGGGCAGCACCTGCGTGACACGACAGTGGCACCGCGGCCTCCCGGCGGTGCCGCTGTCGTGTCCTCGCTATGAGATCTCGATGCGCAGGTCGCTCGGAGCGGTAAGGACGTCGATCTCGCCGTCCCCGCTGAGGTGCACGTCGAGCCGCTCGCCCCGCAGCCGCAGGTTGCGGACCGTCAGCGCACCGACCGGTGAGGGACGCATCGGCGCCAGGCGCAGCACACCGCCGGGCACGTCAGGGCGCACGCCGAGGATCGCGGACAGCAGGACGACGCTGGTCGCCGCCGACCACGCCTGCGGCCGGCATGCGGCCGGGTAGGGACATGGGCGGGTGAGCTCGTCTGCCGACTGCCCGCCGAACAGCTCCGGCAGGCGGTAGTCGAAGCCCGACGCGGCGGCGAGGAGTCCTCGGATCAGGTGCGCAGTCGTGGTGGCGTAGGGGGTGCCGGCCAGACCGGCGATGGCTATCGCGGTGTCGTGCGTCCAGACGGTGCCCGCGTGGTAGCCGAGCGGGTTGAAGCCAGCGGACGTCGTCGACATCGTCCGTACCCCGAAGCCGCTGTCGAGATCGGGTCCGGCGAGCCGGTCGGCGACGAGCCGTTCCTCGGCCGCATCCAACAGGCCGGTGCCGAGCAGGTGACCGATGTTGGAGGTGACGGCGTCGACCCGCGCACCCTCGGCGTCCAACGCGATGGCCGGGTAGCGGCCGGCGGGATCCTCGGTCCAGAAGCTGTCCCGGAACCGCTCGGCGAGAGCCGCGGCCCATCGTCGCCACTCCGGCGCCCCCGGGCGCCCGAACGCGTCGAGCAGGTCGGCGCCCTGCCGGGCAGCGGCGTAGGCGTAGGCCTGCACCTCGCACAGCGCGATCGGTGCGCTTGCCATCTCGCCGTTGCGGAACTGCACGGAGTCGCCGGAGTCCTTCCAGCCCTGGTTGGCCAGGCCCTGGCCGGTCACGTCGTGGTAGGAGACGAACCCCGACTCGCTCATGCCATAGGCGGCCAGCCAGTCCAGCGCCCGCTCGGTAGCCGGGATCAGCTCGCGGACCTCGCTCTCGCACATGCCCCAACGCCAGGCGTCGTGCAGCAGCGAGATCCACAGCGAGGTGGCATCGACGGTGCCGTAGTAGGGGACCGGCAGTCCGGACGGGCGGTCACCGTCCGGGGCGCTGCTCGCGACGACGGGACGGCGGACCTCGTGCAGGATCTTGCCCGGCTCCTCCGCGGTGCCCGGGTCGACGCGGCGGCCCTGCCGGCGGGCGAGAGTGCGCAGCGTCCCGCCGGCAACTGCGGTCCCTAGGGGCAGCAGCATCCGCGCGGCCCACAGCGAGTCGCGACCGAACAGGGTCAGGAACCACGGCGCGCCGGCCGCCAGGAAGTGGTCGCTCGGTTCGAGAGGGTCGGTGAGCAGCAGTCCGTCGAGGTCCGCGACACTGCGCGCCACGAGGGCCGTGAGCCGATGGTCATGGGTGCTGATGTCGGGCGCGGCGATTGGGCTCGCGCCGCCCGCCGCGCCGGTGGTCGGAGCCGGGACCGACTCGTCCCAGACCCCGATG
>DASYEF010000111.1:0-11608 GCA_036499185.1 Actinomycetes bacterium
CGGTGCTGTACGCCGCTCTGGCGCGGTTGGTGCTGCCGGCGCGGCGGGTGGGGCTGCTGGTGGTCCGCAGCCGCGCCTTCGACGTCCTGGTCCTGACCTCGATGGGCACGGCGCTGGTCGTCTTCTCCATCATCGTCCCGCCGTCCCACTGACCTGGGCGCTGGGATAGCCTCGGCCGAAGTATCTTGACGACGAGAGACCTGAGGAGCCCGCGATGGCCCGGACACCCGTCACCGTGACCGTCACCGGCGCGGCCGGCCAGATCGGCTACGCCTTGCTGTTCCGGGTCGCCTCCGGCCAGCTGCTCGGGCCGGACGTGCCCGTGCGACTGCGCCTGCTCGAGATCACGCCGGCCATGAAGGCGGCCGAGGGTACGGCGATGGAGCTCGACGACTGCGCCTTCCCGCTGCTCACCGAGATCGACATCACCGACGCCGCGCGCACGGCCTTCGACGGCGTCAACGTGGCGCTGCTGGTCGGTGCCCGGCCCCGGACCGCGGGCATGGAGCGCGGTGACCTGCTCGAGGCCAACGGCGGCATCTTCAAGCCGCAGGGCGAGGCCATCAACGCCGGTGCAGCCGACGACGTTCGGGTGCTGGTGGTCGGCAACCCGGCCAACACCAACGCCCTCATAACGGCGGCGCACGCGCCCGACGTACCGAAGTCGCGGTTCACCGCGATGACCCGGCTCGACCACAACCGCGCGATCAGCCAGCTCGCGAACAAGACACGCACCCCGGTGTCGGAGATCCACCGGCTCACGATCTGGGGCAACCACTCGGCGACGCAGTACCCCGACGTGTCGCACGCCCTGATCGCCGGCAAGCAGGCCCGCGCCGCGATCGACGACGACGCCTGGATCGCCGACACCTTCATCCCGACGGTCGCCAAGCGCGGAGCGGCGATCATCGAGGCGCGTGGTGCGTCGTCGGCGGCATCGGCGGCCAACGCGGCGGTCGACCACATCTTCAGCTGGGTCAACGGCACCGAGGACGGCGACTGGACCTCGGCCGCGATCGTGTCCGACGGGTCATACGGCGTGCCGGGGGGCCTGGTCTCGTCGTTCCCCGTGACCTCGTCCGACGGGGAGTGGGCGATCGTCCCGGGCCTCGAGGTCGACGACTTCTCGCGGACCCGCATCGACGTTTCGGTCGCCGAGCTCGTCGAGGAGCGCGACGCCGTGCAGGGCCTCGGCCTCCTCTGAGCGGCGTCACCCGCCCGCCCCACCACCCGACGTACGAAGCAGGAGTTCTCGTGGCGAAGATCAAGGTGCTCAACCCGGTCGTCGAGCTCGACGGCGACGAGATGACGCGGATCATCTGGACGTTCATCAAGGAGCGGTTGATCCACCCCTACCTCGACATCGACCTCAAGTACTACGACCTCGGGATCGAGAGCCGGGACGCCACCGACGACCAGGTGACCATCGATGCCGCGAACGCCATCAAGGAGCACGGCGTGGGCGTGAAGTGCGCGACGATCACGCCGGACGAGGCGCGGGTGGAGGAGTTCGGCCTCAAGGAGATGTGGCGGAGCCCGAACGGCACCATCCGCAACATCCTCGGTGGCGTCATCTTCCGCGAGCCGATCATCATCAGCAACATCCCGCGGCTCGTGCCCGGCTGGACCAAGCCGATCATCATCGGCCGCCACGCGCACGGCGACCAGTACAAGGCCACGAATTTCAAGGTGCCCGGGGCGGGCCAGCTGACGATCACCTTCACCCCGGCGGACGGGTCCGAGCCGATCCAGCACGTGGTCGCCGACTACGGCGACGACGGTGGCGTCGCGATGGGCATGTTCAACTTCAACAAGTCCATCGAGGACTTCGCGCGCGCCTCACTCAACTACGGGCTGCAGCGCAACTACCCCGTCTACCTGTCGACGAAGAACACGATCCTCAAGGCCTACGACGGCGCGTTCAAGGACATCTTCGCCGAGGTCTACGAGTCGGAGTTCAAGGCCGACTTCGAGAAGGCCGGGCTCACCTACGAGCACCGTCTGATCGACGACATGGTCGCCGCCGCCCTCAAGTGGGAGGGCGGCTACGTCTGGGCGTGCAAGAACTACGACGGCGACGTGCAGTCCGACACGGTCGCGCAGGGCTTCGGCTCGCTCGGTCTGATGACCTCGGTGCTCATGACGCCCGACGGCCGGACCGTCGAGGCGGAGGCCGCCCACGGCACGGTCACCCGGCACTTCCGCCAGCACCAGGCGGGCAAGCCCACCTCGACCAACCCGATCGCCTCGATCTTCGCGTGGACCGGGGGACTCAAGCACCGGGGCAAGCTGGACGGCACCCCGGACGTCACCGGCTTCGCGGAGACGCTGGAGCGCGTGTGTGTCGAGACCGTCGAGAGCGGCAAGATGACCAAGGACCTGGCGCTGCTGGTGTCGCCCGACCAGGCGTACCTGACGACCGAGGAGTTCCTCGCCGCGCTGGACGAGAACCTCGCCACCGCGCTCACCTGACGAGCCGTCTACCTGGGGGATTTGTCGGGATCGTCGGGTCCTGGTAGGAACCTATGAATGACGACCCTGCCCCCTCGCCATGGTCGGCCAGGCTCTTCTTCTTCGGGTGAGCGTGCCCTGCAGGAGGAGCTCGGGACCACGGCCCGCGCCGATCGCTTCTACAGCGGCCAGGTGCTCGACCACCTCAATGCGGCCATGCGCGAGTTCGTGGTCCGCCAGAAGATGTTCTTCCTCGCCACGTCGGCCGCGTCGGGCGAGTGCGACAACACGCTGCGGGCCGGCCCGCCCGGGGTGCTCGAGGTCCTCGACCCGTGCACCGTGGCCTGGCCGGAGTACAAGGGCAACGGGGTGATGGCGAGTCTCGCCAACATCACCGAGAACCCGCACGTCGGCATCCTGATGGTCGACTTCGTGGACGACACGATCGGGCTGCACGTCAACGGCCGGGCCACCCTCATCGAGGCGGAGGACATGACGTCGGCCGGGCTGGAGGCAGGCTCGCCGGCCGGGCGCCTGGCGCGGCTGTGGGTCCGGGTCGACGTCGAGGAGGCCTACATCCACTGCTCCAAGCACATCCCACGTCTGGTCGAGGTGCCCGGCGACGAGGCGGCCGGGGTACGCCGGGCCCGCACCGTCGACTACTTCGGCGTCGCCGCGCGCTGCGACAGCGAGGACGCCGGCGACAGCGCCGCTGCCGCTTCCTAGCGGCGATCAGCTCTCAGTGGCTGAGGTAAGGGCGGCCAGCTGAGGTCAGGGCGGCTTTGGAAGAGGGGGGGTGGCCGCCGCCATCCGCGGCTCTGCGATGGCGTCCACTGGCTCGTTGCGGCTGACTTTCAGCGTCCGGAGAGAGCCGCAACCCGCCAGTCGATGAGTCTGGGCACGCCTCCGTCTCACATCTCGAAACCGATGGCGGTCCGGCTGCTCAGGTGGCGCAAGTTGGCTGGCCGCCGCGCCGAAATGGAGCCAACTCGCGCCACTTGACGGCAAGGACAGGCCGACGGTCCCGCAACTGGCACCTGCGGCCAGTCGCCCGCCGAGCCCGGCCTCCCCTTCTCCTCCAAAGCCAGTTCTGACATCAGCCGTCAACCGAGCCGCAGTGACCGCCGGTTCAGTGGATCAGGTGCTCAGCTGGCGCAACTTGGCTGGTGCTCCGGCCGGAAATCCAGCCGGCTCGCGCCACCTGACGGGGATGGTCAGGCGTCGCGGCGGGCGCCGTCGCCGGGTTCGGTCTCGCCGACCACCGGCTCGGCCCAGCCGCGCTCGCCGAAGGCCCGGGTCACCGCGTCGCGGACCGCGGCCACTCGTTGCTCGGGCACGATCGCGATCGTCGAACCGCCGAAGCCCGCCCCGGTCATCCGGGCGCCGAGGGCGCCGGCGTCGCGCGCGGTCTCGACCGCGACGTCCAGCTCCGGGCTGCTGACCCGGTAGTCCTCGCGCAGCGACGCGTGCGACGCGTCCATCGCGGCGGCCAGCGCCGGCCAGTCCCCGGACCGCAGCGCGGCCACCGCATCGAGCACGCGCTGGTCCTCGGTGACCACATGGCGTACGCAGCGGCGGGCCTCGTCATCGGGCAGCCGGTCCAGAGCGTCGGGGAGGTCGTCGAGGGAGACGTCGCGCAGTGCGGGTACGCCGAGGACCTCGGCCGCGCGTTCGCAGGTGGCCCGCCGCTCGCCGTACGCGCCGTCGGCGTTGTCGTGGTGCACGGTCGTGTCGACGATGACGAGACGCAGGCCTGCGCTCGCCGGGTCCAGCGGCACCTGCTCGACGAAGAGGGTGCGGTTGTCCAGGAAGAGGGCGTGCCCGCGCCGCGCGTGCAGGGACGCCATCTGGTCCAGCATCCCGGTCGGTGCCCCGACGTACTCGTTCTCGGTGACCTGGGACAGCCGGGCCAGCGCGTTGCGGTCCAGCCCGGCGTCCAAGCGGTCGTTGAGCGCCGTGGCCACGGCGCACTCCAGGGCGTGCGAGGACGACAGCCCGCTGCCGGGAGGGACCCGGCCGTCGACGAGCACGTCGATCCCCGGTACGCCGACGCCGGCCCGGCGCGCCGCCCAGACCACCCCGGCGACATAGGTGGGCCAGCCGGTCAGCTGCCCGGGGGCGAGGCCGTCGACGGACACCGTGGCGTCCTCGCCGGGGCGCTGCACCGACCGCATCCGCAGGACCCCGTCGTCGCGGCGCGCGACCGCCACCCAGGCCCGGGCCGGGATCCCGAACGGCAGCGCGTAGCCGTCGTTGTAGTCGGTGTGCTCGCCGATCAGGTTGACCCGGCCGGGCGAGGACCACACCCCCTCGGGGTCGTGGCCGGCCAGCTCGCGGAACGCCGACCGGACCTGGTCCGGAGCGGTCATCGGGGCAGCTGCTCGCGCAGCATGGCCGCGGTCCGCTCGGGGGCGATGTCGTTGACGAAGGCGCCCATGCCGGACTCGGACCCGGCGAGGAACTTCAGCTTGTCGGACGCGCGCTTGACCGAGAAGACCTCCAGGTGCAGCGAGGCGAGGTCCCGGTCGGTCCGGACCGGCGCCTGGTGCCAGCCCGAGATGTAGGGGAGCGGGTTGTCGTAGAGGCCGTCGAGCGCCTTCAGCACCCGCAGGTAGATCTCCGGGAAGTCGTCGCGCACGTCGTCGTCGAGGGCGGGCAGGTCGGGCACCCGATGGCGCGGGTAGACGTGCACCTCGACCGGCCAGCGCGCAGCGAACGGCACGAACGCCACCCAGTGCTCGCTGGTCGTCACGACCCGGGCACCGTCGGCGAGCTCGGCGGCCAGCCGGTCCGCGAACAGGTCCCGACCGGTGCGCTCGCGGTGGCGGCGTGCGTTGTCGAGCATCACGCGGGTCCGCGGAGTCACGAAGGGGTAGGCGTAGATCTGGCCGTGCGGGTGGCTGAGAGTTACTCCGATCTCCTGGCCGCGGTTCTCGAAGCAGAACACCTGCTCGACGAACGGCAGCCGGCCGAGCTCCTCGGTGCGGTCGACCCAGGCGTCGAGGATCAGCCGCACCCGCTGCGGGGAGAGCTGGCTCACCGGCAGGTCGTGGTTGCTGGTGAACACGACGACCTCGCACCGCCCGAGCCCGGGGCGTCGGTCGCCGCCGCGCACGCCGTCCTCGACGAGCTCGACGTCGGTGGCGAAGGACGGGAACCGGTTCTCGAACACGACCACGTCGTAGTCGCTGGCCGGGATCTCGGTCGGGTGCCCCTCGCGAGAAGGACATAGCGGACATTCGTTGGCTGGTGGCAGGTACGTGCGGCTCTGCCGGTGCGAGGCGACGGCCACCCACTCGTCCAGCAGCGCGTCGTAGCGGATCTCCGAGCTGGTCGCCGTCGGCTCGAGGTCACGGCTGTCCTTGACGTCGGCGCGGCTGGTCGTCGCCGCCGTCGCGTCGTCGTCGAAGTAGATGAGGTCCCGGCCGTCGGACAGGGACGTGGTGATCCGGCGCATCAGTCCCCGATCCCCGCATGACGTGGCCACCCGCTCATGCTGGGAAGCCTGACGCGAGGAAACAAAGAAGTCAACAAATACCGACGGATCGGCTGCGGATCGTCCCGGTGCCCGCCGGAGACACGCGGACGGTGCGGCGATTGTGGCGCGGAACGCTGTTCAAACATGTGCGAACCTGTTGGTAGGCGGCACTGACTACCCTGGCGGCATGGACGGCTGCTCCGGACCGGCGTACCCCGCCCGTGGTGGTACGGCGTGAACGGAACGCTCGCCGGCATCGTGCTCGTCGGGTTCTTCCTCCTCGTGGCGGGCTTCTTCTCGGCCTCCGAGATCGCGCTCATCTCCCTGCGCGAGGGCCAGGTGCGGTCGCTGGCCCAGCGCGGTCGCCGGGGCAAGAAGGTCGCCGAGCTGCACTCGGACCCCAACCGGTTCCTGGCCGCCGTGCAGATCGGCGTGACATCGGCGGGGTTCCTCTCCGCCGCGTTCGGGGCCTCGGCATTCGCCGACGACCTCGCGCCCGTCCTGCGCGACTGGGGGCTGTCGGCGGACGGGTCGGCCGGCGACAAGGACGCCGCCTACTGGGTCGCGTTCATCCTCGTGACGTTGCTCATCACCTACCTCTCGCTGGTGATCAGCGAGCTCGCGCCGAAGCGGCTCGCGCTGCAGCGGGCCGAGCGGCTCGCGTTGTTCGTCGCTCCGTTCCTGGACCGGATGGCCCGCATCGCCCGACCGGTGATCTGGCTGCTGTCGGCCTCGACGAACCTGGTCGTCCGGCTGCTCGGCGGTGACCCCGGCGCCTCGCGCGAGAGGATCTCGGAGGAGGAGCTGCGCGACATCGTCGCGGCTCACGAGACGCTCGGTCGTGAGGAGCGCCAGCTCATCGGGGACGTCTTCGAGGCCGGTGACCGGCAGCTGCACGAGGTGATGGTCCCGCGTACCGAGGTGGACTTCCTGGACGCCGCGACCCCCGTCTACAAGGCGGTCAAGCTGTCCTCGAGCAGCCCGCACAGCCGTTACCCGGTGGTCCGCGGCTCGCACGACGAGGTCGTCGGCTTCGTCCACGTGCGCGACCTGTTCGCGCCCGAGCTCAACGGCTCCGCGGTGCGGGTCGGGGAGATCGCCCGCGAGGTCAAGATGATGCCGGGCACGAAGCGCGTGCTGTCGGCCATGTCGGAGATGCGCCGGGAGGGCCATCACATCGCCGTGGTCGTCGACGAGTACGGCGGCACCGACGGCATCGTCACCCTCGAGGACCTCGTCGAGGAGGTCGTCGGCGACATCCACGACGAGTACGACGTGGCCGAGGAACCGGGCGCCGGCCTGATCGACGGCGACGTCGAGGTCGACGGCTTGCTCAACCTGGAGGACTTCGAGGAGCGCACCGGGCTCGAGCTGCCCGAAGGCCCCTACGAGACCGTCGCCGGGTTCGTGATCAACGAGCTGGGTCGCCTGCCTGCGCTGGACGAGAGCGTCGTGGCCCTCGGCCGGCGGTTCACCGTGACCGCGCTGGACGGCCGTCGGGTCGCCCGGGTCCGCCTCACCCCGGAACAGCCCTCGACGCCCCTGGCAGAATGACCACATGCCCGACTCGCCCGGCCGTTCCCGACCTCGCGTCCTGTCCGGCATGCAGCCCACCGCGGGCTCTCTGCACCTCGGCAACTACCTCGGTGCGCTGCGCCAGTGGGTCGACCTGCAGGAGAGCCACGAGACGTTCTACTGCGTCGTCGACCTGCACGCGATCACGATGGAGTACGACCCCGCGGAGCTGCGGGAGCGGACCCGGGTCACGGCGGCGCAGTACCTCGCTGCCGGGGTCGACCTGAACCGGTCGACCCTGTTCGTCCAGTCCCACGTCCCCGAGCACGCGCAGCTGGCCTGGGTGCTCGGGTGCATCACCGGTTTCGGCGAGGCCAGCCGGATGACGCAGTTCAAGGACAAGGCGGCCCGCGGCAGTGGTGACAGCGCGTCGGTGGGCCTGTTCACCTACCCGATCCTGCAGGCCGCCGACATCCTCCTCTACCAGGCCGACCAGGTGCCGGTGGGTGAGGACCAGCGTCAGCACATCGAGCTGACCAGGGACCTCGCGCAGCGGTTCAACCACCGCTTCGGCGACACGTTCCGCGTCCCCGAGCCGTACATCCTGCGGGAGACCGCGAAGATCTACGACCTGCAGATCGTGGACAAGCAGATGTCCAAGAGCATCGGCGGCAACGGGGTCGTGTGGCTGATGGACGACCCGAAGGTGGTCGAGAAGAAGATCCGCTCCGCAGTCACCGACACCGGCCGGGAGATCCTGTTCGACCCCGTCGAGAAGCCGGGCGTGAGCAACCTGCTGGCGATCCTGTCGTCGTTCGGCGGTGAGCCGGTGCCCGCTCTGGTCGACCGGTTCGCGGGCGCCGGCTACGGCGACCTCAAGAAGGAGGTCGCGACTGCCGTATTGGACTTCGTGGTGCCCTTCCAGCAGCGCGTCCGCGGCTTCCTCGACGACCCGGCCGAGCTCGACCGCGCCCTCGCCCGGGGCGCCGCGCAGGCGCGCGCCGTCGCAGGGCCCACGCTGGCTACGGCCTACGAGCGGGTGGGCTTCCTCCCACGCGCCGAGCCGTGACCAGCTTCCCGACCCGCATGATCGGGGTCGCCATCCCCATCCCCGAGCCCTACGGCACCGAGCTACAGCGAGTCCGCGAGTCGTTCGGCGACCTCCTGGCCCGCTCGATCCCGACGCACATCACCCTGCTGCCCCCCACCGAGGTCGAGACCGACGACCTGGACCGGATCGACAAGCACCTGCGCACCATCGCCGAGTCCGAGCAGCCCTTCGAGATCCACCTGCGCGGCTCGGGCACGTTCCACCCGGTGTCGCCCGTGGTGTTCGTCTCGGTGGTCCTCGGCATCAGTGACTGCGAGCGCGTGGAGTCACGGGTCCGATCCGGCCCACTGCTGCGTGACCTGACGTTCCCCTACCACCCGCACGTGACCGTGGCCCACGACCTGCCCCACGAGGTGCTCACGACGGCGTTCGACGAGATGGCGTCCTACAACGTCCGGTTCGGTGTCTGGGGGTTCAGCCTCTACGAGCACGGCTCGGACGGCGTGTGGCGCCCGCAGCGCGACTTCCCGCTCGGCCAGGACCTTCCCGGCCCGCAGAGTCGCTGACCACTCGGTGAGGCTGCTCGACGCCGGGAAGGCGCGGCTGCGCCGCGCCCGCGCCCGGCGTCCGGTCGTGGACCACGCGGTCCAGGCCCTCCAGCGGCACAACGAGGTCGCCGGGGCGCAGGTGGCCGCGTCGATCACCTACTACGGGTTCCTTTCGTTCTTCCCCCTCGTGGCGTTGACCTTCGCAGTCGTCGGCTACCTCAGCGTCATCTACCCCGACGCGAAGGACAACGTCACGGCCGCGATCGAGGCGGCCTTCCCCGGCCTGCTCGGGACCGGGCCCGGCCAGATCAACATCGACGACATCGTCAACGCCCGCAAGGGAGCGGGCGTGATCGGCATCCTCGGTCTGCTGTACGCCGGTCTCGGCTGGGTCGACGCACTGCGTACCGGGCTGCGCCGGATCTTCGGCACCGAGCGCCTCCGGCTGCCGCTGGTGCGCAAGAAGACCGGCGACGCCCTCGTCCTGGTCCTGCTCGGTGCGGCGCTGCTGGCGTCGGTCGCTGTGAGCACCCTCGCCACCGACGCCACGCAGTACGCGCTGGGCCACGTCGGGTTGGACGGCTCGTTCGCCGCGTCGGCGGTGCTCAAGGTGGTCGCGGTCCTCGTGGCCCTGGGCGTCGACATGATGATGCTGGCGATCCTGTTCTCGCGGCTGCCGGGTGCAGACGTCTCGTGGCACCAGGTCCGCTCGGGTGCCCTGCTCGGGGCGGTCGGCTTCGAGCTGCTCAAGCTGGTCGGCACGTTCTTGATCGTCCGCACGACGAGCAACCCGCTCTACGCGACCTTCGGCGTGCTCGTCGGCCTGCTGGTGTGGATCAACCTGGTCTCGAGGGTGCTGACCTACGCCGCGTCGTGGGCCGCCACCCGGGCGTACCTGGGGGAGACCTCGGCCAGCTACGAACCGGTGCCGGTGGCGGCGCCCGGCGGGGCGTCCTCGGGCCCCAGGACCCGCACGGTGCGTGGGCTCGCGCTGGGCGCGCTGGCCGGCGCCGGGATCGCGCTCCTGCTCGAGAAGCGTTCCCGCCGCGGTGGGCGCCGGGCGACCGGGACCCGACCGTAGGGGCTGCGCCGGGCCGCGCGGCGCCGGCGTACCAGGAGGACCCTGGCCCGGAGCAGCACGAGGACGAGCAGGGCACCGAGCGGCACCGTGACCCACCAGGGGAGTCCCCCGCCCGCGGCCGCGGCCACCTGGCGCGGGGCGGTCCGGACCGGGCCGGCCGCCACAGACGTGCCGGTGGTCGCCGGGGCCACCGCGTCGAGGGTCCCGACCGGACGGGCCAGCGTCCGGTTGTGGAAGCCCCACGTGAGCAGCGCCGCCGAGTCCTCCCAGCCGGTGCCGCTGTGCAGGACGGTGGCGATCAGGGTGTGCCCGCCTCGGCTGGCCGCGCCCACGAAGGTGCCGCGGGCCTTGGTGGTGAACCCGGTCTTGATGCCGATCGCGCCGGGGTAGTTCAGCAGCAGCCGGTCCTGCGTGAAGATCTGGAAGGTCTTGCGCACGTGCCCGGCCTTGGGCATCTTGCCGGGGAACTGGGCCTTGACCGTCGTCACGTAGGCCCGGAAGTCGGCTCGCGCCATCGCTGCGCGGGCGATCACGGCGAGGTCGTACGCCGAGGTGTACTGCCCGGGCGCGTCGAGCCCGCTCGGGTTGCGGACCGTCGTGTCGAGAGCGCCCAGCGCGCGGGCGGTCGCCTGCATCGCGGTCACGGTCTGCGGCACGCCCCCGGCGGCGTGGGCGAGGGCGCTGGCCGCGTCGTTGCCGGAGACGAGGAACAGCGCCTGGAAGAGCTGGCCGACGGTGTAGGTCGCGTCCGGGACGATGCCGGCGCGGCTGCCCTCGGCGTTCGCGTCGGCCCACTGCGCGGTGTAGACCGTGCCGGGGTCGAGCCTCGGCAGCAGGGTCAGCGCGGTGAGCACCTTGAGGGTGCTCGCGGGGCGCAGGTGCCCGTGCGGGTCCTTGGCGGCGAGCACCTCACCGGTGGTGAGGTCGGCGAGCAGGTACGCCGCGGCGCGGACCGTCGGCAGGGCCTGCGACCCCGGCGCGTCGACCACGACACCGGTGGTCGCCAGGGCGGGACCACCGACGGGTCCGGCGGCGGAGTCGGCGGCCGCCGGGCCGCCCGTGGCGGCGAGCAGGGCGGCCGTGAGCACGAGGGTGCCCAGCCCCCCGGCGTACCTCTCGCGCGCTGCCATCGAGGGCAGGCTAACGCTGCGAGAGCGTCGGCTGGCTAGCATCCGTTGGCATGTCGCGAGAGTCCGAGTCGGGTCTGCCGATCGAGCCCGTCTACGGGCCGGACGCGCTCGCCGCCTTCGACCCCGCCAGCCGCCTGGGGGAGCCCGGCGGCTACCCCTTCACCAGGGGCGTCTACCCCTCGATGTACACCGGCCGGCCGTGGACCATGCGGCAGTACGCCGGGTTCGGCACCGCGAAGGAGTCCAACGAGCGCTACCACCGGCTCGTCGAGGCCGGCACCGGCGGCCTCTCGGTGGCCTTCGACCTGCCGACCCAGATGGGCTACGACTCCGACGACCCGGTCGCGCACGGCG